>JBAZSR010000197.1:0-6846 GCA_041662295.1 Elusimicrobiota bacterium
ACCAGGCCATGACCGGGCACATCCTCACCATCGAGGACCCTATCGAGTTCGTCTACGAGTCCAAGAAGTCCATCTTCCGCCAGCGCGAGGTAGGGCAGAACACGAAGTCCTTCCAGGACGCCCTCAAGCACGCCCTGCGCCAGGACCCCGACGTCATCCTCGTCGGCGAGATGCGCGACCTCGAGACCATCCAGCTCGCCATCACCGCGGCGGAGACCGGCCACCTCTGCTTCGGCACCCTGCACACGCAGGACTGCCCCTCGACCATCGACCGCATCATCGACGTGTTCCCGCCGACGCAGCAGGCGCAGGTGCGGGTTCAGCTCGCGGTCGTCCTCCAGGGCGTGGTCTGCCAGACCCTCATCCCGCGGCTCGACGGCCAGGGCCGCGTGGCCGCCCGCGAGATCATGGTCATGACCGCGGCCATCTCGAACCTCATCCGCGAGGGCAAGACCCACATGATCTACCAGGCCATCGACACGGGGGCCAAGTTCGGCATGATCCCGATGGACAAGGCCCTCGCCGACCTCGTGCGCGAGGGGCTCATCGCCCCCGAGGAAGCCCTGCTCCGGGCCCACAACGTCGACACCTTGAAGCAGCTCGCCGGCATCAGCTCGCGGACGATGGCGACGGCGATGTGAGAAAACCATGACCGACGACAAAGTCACGCTCATCAAGTCGGTCCGCCTGCTCGACGGCATCCCCGAGAAGCACCTGACCGCGCTGGCCGAGTTCCTCAAGAGCGTCTCGCTCGAGGACGGGGCCATGCTCTTCGACGAGGGCTCCAAGGGGGACTGCCTCTACTTCATCTCCTCGGGCCAGATCCGCATCTCCAAGCGGGTCACGGGCGAGGTCTTCAAGGACCTGGCCATCCTGGGCCCGGGCGACTGCTTCGGAGAGATGGCGCTCATCGACGACGTGACCCGCTCGGCCAGGGCCGCGGCCGTGGGCGCGGCCGGCCTCTTCGAGCTCCGCCGCGAGGACCTGCACACGTGGCTCGGCTCGCACCCGGAGCTGGCCATGGAGTTCTTCGCGGCCCTGGTGCAGGAGCAGTCCCGCCGCCTGCGCGTGACCTCCACCGAGCTCACCCTGCTCTACGACCTCTCGAACATCCTGCTCGACCGGATCCCCTCGGCCAAGGAGCTCCTGGCCAAGGTGGTCGAGCACGTCACCCCGCACCTGCAGGGCTCCTGGGCCTCCCAGGCGTTCCTGTACAACACCTACAACGACGAGACCGAGTTCGTGTCTTCCAAGGGAGAGGCGGACTTCGCCTCCGTGCAGTCGAAGATCCCCCCCCCGGGAGAGACGCGCAGCCTCTGGGTCGACGACGCCACCTACTTCGTCTCCCTGCCCGGGGCCAAGCACCCGCTCGGGTTCCTTCTTTTCCGCTCGCAGAACGCCCTGACCGAGGACGACCGGAACGAGACCGGCCGCACGCTGGCGACCGTCGCCAAGCTCCTCAGCACGGCCCTCGAGAACATCGAGTTCCGCACCGAGGAGGTCCTGCGGGACCGCCTCAAGAGGACCCTCAGCCATGCCACCGGTCTTTAGACGCGTCGCGCTCGCCGCCGCCCAGGCGGCCTTCGACAAGAAGGCCGAGGGGCTCGTCCTCTATTACGCGGGAGCCTCGCACCCGCTGGCGGACTACCTGCTCATCATGACCGCGCTCTCCGGCTCCCACATGGAGACCCTCGAGCGCGCCGTGGAAGAGGCCCTCAAGCCCGCGGGCCTGCGTCCCCTGCGGCGCGCCAAGCCCGAGAGCGACCAGTGGAAGGTCCTCGACTACGGCGACCTTGTCGTCCACATCATGACCCAGGCCTCCCGGGACTTCTACCGCATCGAGCGGCTCTACGGCGCGGCCCGGAAGATCCACTTCACGAAGCGCCCCGTCCGCGGGCCCGCGCCCTTCACCCCCAAGCCCGCCCGGCCGGACTGAGCATGCCGGAGCTCACCGAGATCCTCAAGGCCACGGCCGCCATGGGGGCCAGCGACCTGCACCTGACCGTGGGCAAGCCCCCCATGGTGCGCCTGCAGGGCCGCATCCTGCCCCTTCCCGGCGCGTCCGTCGTGGACGCCGAGGAGTGCAAGCGCATGGTCTACTCCGTCCTCTACGAGGACCACCGCGCCCGCTTCGAGGCGGGCTGGGAGCTCGACTGCTCCATCGCCTTGAAGGACGTCTCCCGCTTCCGGGTCAACGTCTTCATGCACAAGTCGGGCGTCTCGGCCGTGTTCCGGACCATCCCGTCGCGCATCCCGACCCCGACGGAGCTGGGCCTCATGCCCGCCATGGCGAACCTCATCGACCTGCCCCGGGGCCTCGTGCTCGTCACGGGGCCGACAGGCTCGGGCAAGTCCACGACCCTGGCCTCCCTCATCGAGCTCATCAACCAGAAGCAGAACAAGCACATCCTCACCATCGAGGACCCCATCGAGTTCGCCTACGAGGACAAGAACTCCATCATCCTCCAGCGCGAGGTCGGCCAGCACACCAAGTCCTTCGCGGAGGCCCTGCGGCACGCCCTGCGCCAGGACCCGGACGTCATCCTCATCGGGGAGCTCCGCGACCTCGAGACCATCGGGCTTGCCATCAGCGCGGCGGAGACCGGGCACCTGTGCCTGGCGACCCTGCACACCCAGGACGCGCCCACCACGATCGACCGCATCATCGACGTCTTCCCCCCGAGCCAGCAGCAGCAGGTCCGCATCCAGGTCTCGATGGAGCTCCAGGCCGTCATCAGCCAGACCCTGCTGCCGCGCAAGGACGGCCAGGGCCGCATCTGCGCCCGGGAGTTCATGCGCGTGACCCCGGCCATCGGCAACATCATCCGCGAGGGCAAGACCCACCTCATCTACGCCGCCATCGAATCCGGGGGCAAGTTCGGGATGATCTCCATGGACCAATACCTGGCCCTGTTGGTAAAGCAGAACCTGGCCTCCCTCGACGACGCGGTGAAGGTCGCCCACGACCCCTCCACCGTGCGCAAGCTGGCCGGGGCCCCCGAGGAGCCTCCCAAATGATCATCAGCTCCCTGCGCAGGTCGCTGCTCGACAAGCTCAAGGCATTCCCCAAGCTCAAGGAGGCCGGCCCAGGCCTGCCGATGCTGGCCCTGCCTCCCAAGCACATCCTCGCGGACGTGAGCCTCAACTGGCCCCTGTCCTGCGCCAAGGCCGCGGGGATGAAGCCCCTCGACCTGGCCGACGCCATGGCCAAGGAGTTCTCCGGCATCGTGGAGGTCGAATCCGTCGGGGTCACCCCGCCGGGCTTCGTGAACCTCAAGCTCCGCGACTCGGCCCTCTGCGCCAACCTCATGGCCCTGAACCTTGCGCCCGCGAAATACGGGCGCGACGGCGCCGCGGTCAAGCGCTCTATCCTCCTTGAGTTCGTCTCGGCCAACCCGACCGGCCCCCTGCACCTTGCCTCGGGCCGCGGAGCGACCCTCGGCGACAGCCTCGCGCGGATCCTGCGGCGCCTGGGCCACAAAGTCCACAGCGAGTACTACGTCAACGACGGAGGCGGCCGGGTCGTGCTCCTGGGCCAGTCCCTCCAGGCCCGCTGGCTCGAGCTCCAAGGCAAACCAGCCCAGGTCCCGGAGGACGGCTACCAGGGCGACTACCTCAAGGACATGGCAGCCGGCCTCCCCGCCGAGGCCTCCTCCTGGGGTCCCGAGGATTTCGGGCGCCACGCCATGAAGACCCTGCTGGACAGCCACAAGGAGGACATGAAGTCCTTCGGGGTCGCCTTCGACCGCTGGTACCACGAGAGCGAGCTCTACGACTCCAAGGCCGTGGAGCAGACCCTCTCCGACCTCAAGTCCCGGGGCATGGTCTACGATAAGGAGGGCGCGGTCTGGCTCGGCACGACCGGCGCGGAAGGCTCGGAGGACGACAAGGACCGGGTCCTGGTCAAGAAGACCGGCCAGCCCACTTATTTCCTGCCGGACATCGCTTACCACCGCGACAAGTACGGCCGGGGCTTCGCGGAGCTCATCGACATCCTCGGCGCGGACCACCACGGCTACGTCCCGCGCATGAAGGCGGCTGTCGCGGCCCTCGGGCACGACCCCGCGACCTGCCACATGATCATCCACCAGCTCGTGCACCTCTTCCGCGGGACGACGCCGGTGAAGATGTCCAAGCGCGCCGGCGAGTTCGTCACCCTGCGCGAGGTCATGGAGGAGGTCGGCAAGGACGCCTGCCGGTTCTTCTTCGCCCAGAGGACGGCCGACGCCCACCTCAACTTCGACCTGGACCTGGCCAAGAAGAAATCCTCCGAGAACCCGGTCTTCTACTGTCAGTACGTGCATGCCCGGGTCTGCTCCATCTTCAAGGAGGGCGCCAAGGCCGGAGTGCTCAAGGAGGGACAGCGCCTCCAGCCCACGCCTGAGCTCCTGGCCGAGAAGGAGGAGCGCGCCATCCTCATCCAGCTCGCGTGGTTCCCTGAGATCCTCAAGGTCTGCGAGCGCGACCTCTCCCCCCACCAGCTGGCCGCCTACCTCCTGGAACTCGCAGGGCTCTTCCACGCCTTCTATGAGCAGCACCGCGTAGTCGACGCCTCCCAGGAGCGCCATTCCCAAGCGCGCCTCGCGCTCTGCGAGGGAGTCCGGGCCGTGATGGCCGAGGGTCTGGCCCTGCTGGGCGTGTCCGCGCCCCCAGAGATGTGAGTTCCAAGCCCGGCTCCTGGATCGCGCGGGGCGTCGCCGCGTACAACGCCGGTGAATTCGCCTCCGCTGCCCGGAGCTTCGCTTCCGCTGTCGCGGCCGGAGACCGCTCCTCCTCCACGCTCTGCCTCCTGGGCCGCTCCTACGCCTGGGCCGACCGCTGGACCGACGCGGTCAAAGTCCTGGGCCACGCGGCCGCGGAGGGAGACGCGGGTGCCAAGGCCGCGCTCGTCGACCTCCTGGCAAACGCGGGAAAGCCAGCCCTCGCGGCCCGAACCGCCAAGGCCTTGAAAGGCAACCGTGCCCCTGCCCCGGAGAGCCTGAACTCGCGCCTTTCACGGGCCGAACAGTGCCTCGGCCAGAAACTCTGGACGGACGCGGCAGGCCATGCCCAGGCGGTCCTGAAAGCAGCGCCGGACCTGTCCGCGGCCTGGCTCCTGCTGGGAAAGGCCCGCGAAGGGGAAGGACGGCCCGAACAGGCCCGGCAGGCCTACGCCTCGGCGCTCAAGCTGGAGCCCAAGGATCCGCAGGGCCTCCTATTAGCCTCGGACCTGGCCCTGCGCTCGGGCCGAAAGGCCGAAGCCAGGAAACTGCTCGGGGCCTTCCTGCGCCGGAATCCGTCCAACCCCCGCGGCCTGCTCCTTTTGGGCAGGCTCCACGAAGCCTCTGGCCGCCGAGCCCTGGCCCGCAAGACGCTGGCCGCGGCAGCCGCCTCGGCCCCGCTGGACCACGAAGCTGCGCTGGCCCAGGCTGGCCTTGACATCAGGCTCGGCCGGCTCAAGTCCGCTGACAAGGCGCTCCAGCGCATCCTCTCGTCGAAGCCTGGACACACCGGAGCGCTCACGCTCGCCGCGGAGCTGGACCTGCGAGACGGCAGGCTCCGACAGGCCGAGAAGCGCTGCCGCGAGGCCCTGGCCCGGGACCCCTCCTCGTCGCGCGCCTGGCTCCTGTTGGGCGAGGTCTTGGAGGGCTCCAGACCCGACCAGGCCCGCGACGCTTACACCAAGGCCGCTGAGCTCGCCCCTTCCGACCCCGAACCCGCGCTCCGGCTCTCCGAGCTCGAGATCGGGTTATCCAGGCCCGAGGAGGCGCGGACCTGGGCGAAGGCCGGTCTCAAGCTCGCTCTCGGCTCAGCGCGCGCCTGGGTCGCGGCCGGAGCCAGCGCCGACTTGATAGGCGACAAGGCCGCCGGCCTCCAAGCCTGTCTGAAAGCCGAGGAGCTCTGCCCCGAGGACGACGAGGAACTCCGCCTCTCCCTGGCCGAGTTCGAGCTGCGGCTGGGGCGCTTCGACCAGGCCTGGAAGCTCGTCGACGGCGCATTGAAGCGCCGGCCGGAGGGGAAGGTCCTGGTGGGCAAACTGCTCGAGGCCCGCGGCAACCTGCGGGCCGCCAAGGCCGCCTACACGTCGGCCTTGCGGTTGCGCCCGAGAGACCACCGCCCGCGACTGGCCCTCGCCGACCTGTGTCTGCGGCTGGGGCGGCCCAAGGACGCGGCCGGCCACGCCGAAGCCGCGCTTAAGTCGCAGCCCAAGAACCCCGAGGCCCTGGTCCTGCTCGGTCAGGCCAAGCTGGCGCTCGCCAACATGTGCCTGCGGCTGGGCCGGCTCAAGGACGCGGCCGGCCACGCCAAGGCAGCTCTCGAGTCGAGGCCCGCGGACCCCGAGACCTTGGTCCTACTCGGCCGGGCCCAGGAGGCGGCAGGCCACCGCCGCCAGGCCGAGCGGTCCTTGCGTCGGGCCTTGTCCTTGGGTCACGGTCGGACCGAAGCGGTTCTTGAGCTCGGCCGCCTCTTGCTCGAGCAGGGCAAAGAGGCGGAGGCTTCTGCCCTCTTCAAGGCCGGGCTGGAAACGGTCAAGGGCTCCGGCCGGGCCTGCCTCCGGCTGGCCGAAGGGCTCGAGTCCTTGGCGCGGTTCGACGAGGCCGTCGAAGCCCTGACCCGAAGTCTGGAGGCCGGACTCCGTCGCCCCGAAACGCTCTTCCGTATCGGCTGGGTCCGGGCCCAGCAAGGCAGGTCTAAGGACATGGCCGCGGCCTTCCGGAGGTTCCTGGCCGAACCCAGCAGCGAGGAAGCCCCTCTCGAGCGCTTCATCGCCCTGATCTGCCTCAAGGACCACGCCGGCGCCGGCCGGCAGGCGGAGCTCATCCTCGACGGCCAGCCCCCGCAGCGCCTCAACAGGCTGTTCTACCC
>JBAZSR010000198.1:0-6837 GCA_041662295.1 Elusimicrobiota bacterium
GCGGCGGGGTGAACGCGGGGCCGAGGAGCTCGACGGGCCCCATGCGGCCGGACACGACCTCCACGGTCTCACGGGCCTTGAGCTTCTTCTTGGCGCCGACCGCGAACACCGAGACCTCGCCCTTCTCGACCTCGACCCGCACCCGCCGGTCGCTGGTCGCGGAGACGGAGAACTTCTCGTCCGCCTTGGCGACCACAGCCGCCCCAGGGGCGCGGACCTCGAACTTCCTCCGGGCGCGCCAGGAGACCTGGGCCGTGACCTTGCCCTGGTAAAGTCCCACGGCGATGTGGTCGAACTTGGCCTTCTCGATGGAGAGGATGCTGAACGGCGAAAGCTCGACCTTGGACCCCTCGTGGAACTCGACCTTCGCTCCGGCCTCGGCGTAGGTCTGCAGGCGGTCGCCCGCCTTGAGCTCGCCGCCGGGCTCAGCCTCGGCCCAGTCCTTGCGCCCCGCGGACCTCTTCTCGACGAAGCCCTCGACGCCGGAGACCAGGGCGGACTCGTCCGGCTCCTCCGGCGCGGCCTTCTTGGCGGCAGCCGGCGCAGCCAAAGCCGCGGCAGGGGCTGGCGCGGGTTCAGGAGCGGCCAGCTCCGGGACGGGAACGGCCTTCTTCGCGGCTTTCCTGGCGCGCGGCTTCTTCTTGGGCTCCTCCGCCGGAGGCTCGACAGCGGGCTGGGCGTCGGGCTCAGGGACTTCAGCGACAGGCGCGGGGGCGGTCGGCTTCGCAACAGGCTTTCGCCTGACCTTGCGCTTGGACTTGACCGCCTCGCTGGTGATGACGGGCGGCGCGGCGGCCTCGGCCTCGACCGCGGAAGTCTCGGGTTCCGCGGCAGACGCGGGATCGGCGCAAACAGCGGGAGCCGCCAGGACGAAGCCGCCGGCGGCACCAAGAAGCAGAGCGAGAAGAACGCGCCTGGACAGATGGCCCATGTGGCCCTCAATATATATATGAATCTTATTACCGGAATATTGAAGGCTTTTCAGGCGGAACGGACCCTGTCTAGCCCCAGACGCCCGCGATCGGATGACGGCACTTGGGGCAGAAGCCCTTGGACCCTTCCACCGCGAGCCTGGAACCCATGACCCGGAAGCCGCGGCGCTCGATGAGCACGGTCCCGCAGCCCGGACAGGAGGTGTCCTCCCATCCCCCCCCGGGGCCCGCGAGATTCCCGGCGTAGACGTGGCGCAGGCCTGCCGCCTTGCCGATCTCCGCGGCCTTGAGGACCGAGGCCGCAGGCGTGCTTTCCGCGCCCTTCATGCGGTAGTCCCTGTGGTAGGCGGTGACATGCCACGGGATGTCCGGCGAGAGCGAGACCAGGAAGCGGCCGATGGCGTTGAGTTCCGCGTCCGAGTCGTTGACCCCGGGGATGACCAGGGTCACGACCTCGACCCAGAACCCCCGCTCCAGGAGCCCGGCGAGCGTGTCGAGCACGGCCTTCATGGGGCCGCCCATGAGCCGGCGGTAGGTCCCCTCGTCGAAGCACTTGAGGTCCACCTTGAAGAAGTCCACCCAAGGCCGGAGGAAGTCGAGGACCTCGGGCGTGGCGCTGCCGTTGGAGACATAGCAGCAGGCTAGACCCGCCTCCTTGGCCTCCCGGAAGACCTCGACCGCCCACTCGGAGGTGATGAGCGGCTCGTTGTAGGTCGAGGCCACGGTCAGGCAGCCGTTCTCGACAGCGGCCTTGACGATGTCCCGGGCGGAACAGGGGCGGACCTCGTGGCCCGCCGAAGGGTCGCGCAGAGCCTGGCTCGAGACCCAGTTCTGGCAGAACGCGCAGGAGTAGCAGCACCCGAGCATGCCGAAGGAGAGCGCGCGGGAACCGGGCAGGACATGAAAAAATGGCTTCTTCTCGATGGGGTCGGCCTGGAGGCCCGCGACGTAGCCCCACGGGACCATGAGGCGGCCGCCCTTGTTGAAGCGGACGGCGCAGGCCCCGGCCATCCCGTCCTTGAGGCAACAGCGCAGCCCGCAGGCATAGCACTCGAGCCTCCCATCGGGCATGGCCCGGAACAGCGTCCCGGGCGCGGCCAGCCGCCCGAGGGTCTCCGCCAGGTTCTCCATCAAGACGAACCATACAATATTTTTTTGTAGACTAGCGCTCATGAGGCTGGGCGTCATCGCGCGCTACCGCAGCCGGCTGCCGGTGTCGGACACGACCCCGGTGGTCTCCCTCATGGAGGGCTCGACGCCCTTGGTCCAGGCCGACGCCGTCGCCGCGGCCGCGGGCCTGCCGCCAGGGACCGTCTTCCTCAAGTGCGAAGGCATGAACCCCACAGGCTCCTTCAAGGACCGCGGCATGACCCTCGCCGTGTCCAAGGCCCTCGAGGAGGGGGCCAAGGGCGTCCTGTGCGCATCGACCGGCAACACAGCCGCCTCGGCCGCGGCCTACGCCGGCCGCGCGGGCCTGCGCTGCATCATCTTCATCCCGAAGGCCGGGGTGGCCCTCGGCAAGCTCGCCCAGGCGCTCATGCACGGGGCCGAGGTCGTCGAGGTCCCGGGCAGCTTCGACCAGGCCCTCTCCGCCGCCTTGGACCGGGCCGCGGAGCTCGGGTTCACCATCGTCAACTCCGTCAACCCCTACCGCATCGAGGGGCAGAAGACCGCGGCCTTCGAGATCGCCGAGGACCTCGGCGGCCCGCCCGACTTCCTCTTCCTGCCCGTGGGCAACGCGGGCAACATCACGGCGTACTGGAAGGGCTGGCGCGAGCTCGGCGGCCGACGGCCGGCCATGATGGGCTGGCAGGCCGCTGGGGCGGCCCCGCTCGTGCTCGGCCGCGACGTCGACGACCCCAAGACCGTCGCCTCGGCCATCCGCATCGGCAAGCCAGCCTCCCGGGCAGGGGCGCTGGAAGCCCGCGACGCGTCCGGGGGCGTCATCGGCTCCGTGACGGACGCGGAGATCCTCGCGGCCTACCGCCTCCTCGCCAAGGCCGAGGGCGTCTTCTGCGAACCCGCCAGCGCGGCCTCGGTCGCCGGGCTCCTGAAATGCCGCCGCGGCAAGGTCCCCCTCTCCGGCAAGGTCGTCTGCGTCCTGACCGGCCACGGGCTCAAGGATCCCCAGACCCCGCTCACGTTCAAGCACCGCAGGCGGGTCCTCGGCCAAGGGGCGATGAAGGCATGACCTCCGGCCGCGTCCGCCGCATCCTCGTCAAAGTCCCCGGGTCCACGAGCAACCTCGGCCCAGGCTTTGACTGCATGGGCCTGGCCCTCGGACTGTGCAACGAGGTCCTTCTCGAGGCCCACCCCGAGCCCGGCGAGCCCGTCTGCGAGACCGCGGGCGAGGGCGCGGGCCGGCTCCCGTCGAGCCGCGAGAACCTGCTCCTTCGGGCGGCCAGCCTCATCATCCCGGACCTCACCCGCCATCGTCTCGTGTTCAAGGCCCGCAACCGCGTGCCGGTCTCGCGGGGCCTGGGATCCAGCGGCGCCGCCATCGTCGCCGGCCTGCTGGCCGCCAACCACATCTTCGGCAGGCCCCGGTTCTCCCTCGACGACCTCTTCGAGCGCGCCATCTCGCTCGAGGGGCATCCCGACAACGTGGCAGCCGCCATCTACGGAGGCCTCGTGGTGTCGGTGAAGGCCCGCGCGGGCTTCATCCCCTTCCCCTTGAAGCCCCACCGCTCGCTGGCCGCGGTGGTCTGCATCCCGGAGCTTGAGCTCGCCACGGCTCAGGCGCGCGCGGTCCTGCCGCAGGACTATTCGCGCCGGGCCGCGGTCCTCAACGTCTCCCGGGCCCTGGTCCTCTCCTCAGCCCTCGAGCGGGGCCTCTGGGACCGCCTCGAGGAGGCCATGGCCGACGAGTTCCACCAGCCCTACCGGGCCGACCTCGTGCCGGGCTTCGAGGACGTGCTGGCCGCGGCGCGCGACCACGGGGTCTGCGGCGCCGCGCTCTCCGGGGCGGGGTCGACCATGCTCGCTCTCTGCCGGCGGGGGCCGGGCGCGGCCGCCATCGGCCGCGCCATGCAGGCGGCCTTCGCCCGGCACAGGGTGAAGAGCCGCTTCCTCGTGCTCCCCGTGGACCGCCGGGGAGCGCGCCTCTCGAGGCCGCGATGAGAATCAAGGTCCTCAAGTTCGGCGGAACCTCGGTCGCCGACCCGGAGAAGATCTACCGGGCCGCGGAGCGCGCGGTCACGGACCGCCGCGCCGGCTGGAGCGTGGTCGTGGTTGTCTCCGCCCCCGGGGAAGTGACGGACGAGCTCCTGGCTCTGGGCCGACGGATCGCCGCCGCCGCCCCGCCGCGGGAGACCGACCAGCTCATCGCCACCGGCGAGGTCGTAGGGATCTCCCTCTTCGCCATGGCCTGCTCGAGCCTCGGCAGCCCCGCGGTCTCCTTGACCGGCCCTCAAGCCGGCATCGACGCGGCCGGTCCCCACGGCAACGCCCGCATCCTGCGCATCCGGCCGGGCCGCATCCTCGCGGAGCTCCGAGCCGGCCGCATCGCGGTCGTCGCGGGCTTCCAGGGCTCGGCCGCCGGCGGCGACATCGCCACCCTGGGCCGCGGAGGATCGGACCTCACGGCCGTGGCCCTGGCCGCGCGCCTGGGCGCGAGACACTGCGAGATCTTCTCCGACGTCAAGGGCGTCTACACCGCGGACCCCAGGATCATCTCCCATGCCCGCAAGCTCCGCTCCATCAGCTTCGAGGAGATGCTCGAGCTCTCCAGCGCCGGCGCCCAGGTCATGCAGCCCCGCTCCATCGAGCTGGCGCGGTCGGCGAAGCTGCCTCTCCACGTCCGCTCAGCCTTCCACTCCCAGGAGGGGACCTGGATCGTCCCGGCCGGGACCGCCGGACGCCGCCCCCGCGACCTCAGGAGGACCGCCATGCCCCGCCCTGTTTCGGAGAAGACCCACGTCTCGAGCCTCGCCCTCCACAAGGGAGAGGTCCTGCTGAGCCTCGAAGGAGCGCCGGACCGCCCCGGCGTCGCGGCGGCCGTGCTCGCGCGCCTGGCGGCCGCGGGCGTGCCCCTCGACATGATCCTCCAGTCGGCCTCCGGCCGGGGAGGGATGGTTTCGCTCTCCTTCATGACGAACCGCGGCCACAGCCGCCGGGCCAAGGCGGCCCTGGCCGAGGCCGCCGCCGCCCTTCCCAAGGGATCCGCCACGATCGCGGAGGACGACGGGGTCGCCAAGGTCTCGGTCGTGGGCAGAGGATTTGGCCGCTCCCCGGAGACCGCCGAGAGGATGTTCTCGACTTTGTCTCGCAACCGCATCAACATCCAGATGATCGCCGCCTCGGACCTGCGCATCTCCTGCGTGGTCCCGGCGCGGCACGGCGAAGCCGCCCTGCGGGCCCTGCACGAGGCCTTCGGGCTGGCCGCCAAGAGGTGACCATGGGACGCATCCTCGTCGTGGACGACGACACCACCATCCGGGACCTCCTCAAGGAGATCCTTGAGATGAACGGCCACCTGGTGGACCAAGCCACCACAGGCAAGGAGGCGCTCGACCTCATCAAGCGCAACCCCTACGACCTCGTCATCATGGACCGCAACATGCCCATGATGGACGGAGTCCAGGCCGTGACCATCATCCGGAGCAACCCCGGCCTCATGGGCATGAAGATCATCATGTGCACCTCGGCCAGCGTGGTCAAGGAGGTCGACGAAGCCTTCAAGGCGGGCGCCAACGACTATGTGGTCAAGCCCATCGAGATCGCCAAGCTCCTGGCCAAGGTCAACAAGAACCTGCCCGCGGCCCCGCCGAAGCAGTAAGCGGGGTCAGACCCCGAAGAGGAACTTCAGGATCGCCGCGGCCCGGAGGCCCCAGTCGCGCTCGTTGTGCCGGCCGCCCTCGACCTCGAGGACCGCGAGGTCCCTCCCCTTGCTCCAGCCGCGGCTGCGCAGGGACCGGCCCAACTGCTTGAGGTCCTCGACCGCCTGACGAGCCTCCTCGGGCCCGCCGCCCTCGAGCGTCCCCATGTCGGCCCAGATCCGCGGCTTGGGTTTGGGGAACCGGTTGTTCTTGAGGCGGCGGAGCATCTCCCGCTCGGACCACCAGAGCGAGGGCGAAATCGCCGCCACCTTGGAGAAGACGTCCGGCCGGGTCAGGCCCAGGTGCAGGGAGATGAGCCCGCCGAGCGAGGATCCCATGACCGCGGTGTGCTCCGCGTCGGGCAGGGTGCGCAGACTCGCGTCGACGAAGGGCTTGAGCTCCGAGACGAGGAACTCGCCGTAGAGGTCGCCCCGGCCGCCCCCGTACTCCGGGTCCGGCACCGGGGTGTACTCGCTGTCCCGGTCCGAGGTGTTGTAGACCCCCACCACGATGACGCCCGGGAGCTCCCCGGACCGGATGAGCCGCTCGAGGGTCTCGTCCATGCGCCACTCCACGCCGCCGAAAGCGGTCGAGGGGTCGAAGAGGTTCTGCCCATCGTGCATGTAGAGCACGGGGTAGCGCCGTCCGGAGCTCTCGTAGCCCGGAGGCAGGTAGACCGCGACGGAGCGGGAGTTTCCCATGATCCGGGACGGAAAGTCCTTGAGGAGGCGGACGTCGCCGGCGATGCCCGGGCGGCCTGAGAGCCGCTCGAAGACTGACAGGCCCGAGTCCGCGCCGACACCAGGCTCCGCGTGGACGACGCCGTCGGCCGCGAGCCTGCCGTCGAACCCCCGGTCCAACGCCGCTGGCCCCGCGTCAGGGTCCGCGGCCGCCGATGCGGTCTCGCGGAGCTCGGAGATGGCTCCGGGAGGCGCGGCCACAAGGCCGGCGTCCGGGGACGGGGCCGCCAGCGCCGGGACCCCCAGGGACGGCACGCCTGGAAGCGCCGGCCCGGACAGGACCGGAAGCGTCGGGGCGAGGAGCGCGGGGGATGAGAGCGGGCCGCCGGGAAGCGGGGAAAGCCTCGC
>JBAZSR010000199.1:0-3048 GCA_041662295.1 Elusimicrobiota bacterium
CGGGATCGTTCGGCATGCCAGTCACCCGGGCGGAGGCGCTCTACTCGCCCGAGATGTTCGGCGAGACCCCGAACCCGGTCTGGGAGGTCGCGCCCTGAGATGATGCGCTTGCCGCGGACGGCCCGCCGGGCTTTGTTCCTCGCCTTGTGCCTCGGGGCAGGGGTTCCGGCGTCCGCCGGGGCCGATGCCCGCTCCTGGCTCTGGCCCGGTCCTAAGCCTCCGCCGTTGAGCGAGGTCCGGAGCGCCTTCCACAGTTCCGAGGCGCTCGTCCTCGACCGGCAGGGGAGCATCCTCCAAGAGGTCCGGCTCGACCTCAAGGCGCGGAGGCTCGCCTGGACGCCTCTCGCCGAGGTTTCGCCGGCCGTGGTCTCCGCGGTCCTGACGGCCGAGGACCGGCGCTTCCGCGTCCACCATGGGGTGGATTGGGCCGCCCTGGCTGGCGCGGCCTTCCAGGGAGCGGCCGCGGGAAGGCTGCGCGGGGCCAGCACGATCACGATGCAGACCGCGGGGTTCCTGGAGCAGGGCCTGGCGCCCCGGAACACCCGGCGGGGCCCGTCCGAGAAAGTCCGGCAGATCCGCGCCGCCCTGGCTCTCGAGCGCTCCTGGACCAAGGACGAGATTTTGGAGGCCTATCTCAACCTCGTGGCCGCGAGAGGGGAGTTCCAGGGGATCTCCGCCCTCAGCCAGGGCCTGTTCGGCAAGCAGCCCCACGGGATCTCGCAAGCCGAGGCCGCGGTCCTGGCCGCGCTCCTGCGCCAACCCGGCGCGGCCTTCGACGCGATCCTCAAGCGCGGACGTGCGGTCTCGCGCTCCGTGGGTTGGACCCTGCCGGAGTCGGATCTCGTCGAGGCCGCGTCTCAAGCCTTCCGGGGCGGCCGGGGCATCAGGCCCGCCGGCAACCTGGCGCCCCTGGCCGGCCGCAGGCTCCTCGGCCGGGCCGGGAGCCTCCAAGGCGGGGCAGTCCTGTCCTCGACGTTGGACGCCGGGCTCCAGAAAGCCGCGGCCGACATCCTGCGGGAGCGCCTCGCGGGACTCGCGGACCGCAACGCCAAGGACGGCGCAGTCCTCGTCGCGGACAACGCGACCGGCGAGGTCCTCGCCTACGTCGGCAACAACGGCCCGGACTCCTCCGCGCCCCACGTGGACGGGATCGCGGCCCGCAGGCAGGCGGGCTCGACCCTCAAACCCTTCCTCTACGCCCTGGCCTTCGACCGAAGGGTCCTCACGCCCGCCTCTCCGGTCGACGACAGCCCGGTGGACGTGATGGCGGGACGGGGGGTCTTCAAGCCCGAGAACTACGACCGCAGGTTCCGGGGCTGGATTACGGTCCGGCAGGCCCTGGCGGGCTCGGTGAACATCCCGGCCGTGCGGACCCTGACGCTCTTGGGCACGGACGCGTTCGTGGAGACCCTGGACGCCTTGGGCTTCACGGGCCTGGCCGACGGAGACTTCTACGGTCCCTCCCTGGCCCTGGGCTCGGCCGACGTGTCCCTCTGGGAACTGGTCGCCGCGTACCGGACCCTGGCCAGGGGCGGGACCGCGGGGCCTCTCCGAATGGCCCGCCCTGCGTCCGTGCCAGACCTGCCTCACGTCGGGGGAAGGCCGGTCGGCCGGCAAAGGGTCTTCTCCCGTTCGGCCTCCTGGCTTGTCGCGGACATCCTCTCGGACAGGACGAGCCGGAGCTCGGCCTTCGGGCTTGAGAGCCCGCTCGACACCCGCTTCTGGTCCGCGGTCAAGACCGGCACGAGCAAGGACATGCGCGACAACTGGTGCGTGGGCTTCTCGGAGCGCTACACGGTGGGCGTCTGGGTCGGCAACTTCTCGGGCGAGCCCATGTGGAACGTGAGCGGCGTCTCCGGCGCCGCCCCTGTCTGGCAGGCCGTGATGAGCCGCCTCCACGCCGGGACCCCGAGCCGGCCGCCCAAGCCGCCGGCCGGGCTTGCGGCCGCGGTCGTGACGCCCCTGGACTCGGGCCTTCCTGTCCAGGAATGGTTCCTCGCAGGGACCGAACCGGGGCAGGACACCCTGACCCGGGCGCAGCCTCGGCCGCGGATCCTCTCCCCGGTCTCCGGGGAGACCATCGCGCTCGACTTCGACATCCCCACGGACCGGGAAGCGGTCTCCTTCAAGGCCGTCTCCGGAGAGGGACTGGCCTGGCGACTCGACGGACAGGAGCTCGGCCCCGCAGGGGAGGCGCTCGATTGGCGGCCAATCCGCGGCAGACACCTCCTCGAACTGGTCGGGGCCGGGGGAAGGCCGCTCGACCGGGCCGAGTTCACGGTCCGAGGAGAGAGCCCCCTGGCGCTGAGCACCCCCTGACTCTGCTACAATGGCCGCCATGAAGCGGTCCCTGCTCCTCCCAGGCTCGGCATTCTTCCTTGGCCTGCTGTTCTCCTGCGGACGGGTTTCCGAGGCTGCCGGCTTTTTTGCCGGCTCCAAGGCCCCGGAGTCTTTGGCCCGCGCCGCGGCCGCTTTCGCCTCCGAGACCGGCGCAGACCGCGCGCCTGCATCCATGCTCTCCATCGCGCATCCTCCGGCCGTGAGCGTGCCGTACCCCGGGACTCCAGCCGCTGGAGCGCTTGAGCTCAAGGGGTTCGTGTCCTTCTGGACCCAGGACTGCAGGAACGGCTGCGGACTGCCCAAGCCCGCGACAGCCTCCCTAGCCGTGGAACTGCGCCTGCCCCTGCCGTCCACATCCGGAGAAGCATCCTCGGCCTCTTTCGGACGCAAGGCGGACCTCGGGCCGAGCAGCGCCCTCATGGCCAAGGTCACGGCCTTCGCGATCTGTCCTCGACGGACGGGCCAGGAAGGTTCAACGACTCGCAGGGATCAGACAGGCTCCGCGACTTCCGGGGAGTCGTGCCCGGGGCGCTACTTCCAGGTCCAGGTCGAGTTGTCAGGCGCGGCGGAAGCGTTCTGCGCCATGTCCATGGACGAGCACGACCTCGCGCCCTTCCCGGTCCTGATGTGCGCCGGGATGAGCACGTCCGAGCCGACGACGAGGCTGGGAGTGACGCTCCACCGCACGGCTCTCTGAGCCGCCGCGCA
>JBAZSR010000199.1:3058-6831 GCA_041662295.1 Elusimicrobiota bacterium
AACCCTTTCCATCCCCTGCAGCCATGGATGTCCCGGAGGATTTTCAATTCTCCGACGGAAGGTTATGTCGCACTCAGCCCGATTCTGAGCGATATAACCCGTCAATTCCCCTGTTTCCGACCCTCAGACGGCATTGCGACATAAGTCTCGAGGAGACTTTGAAAAACCGCGCTTTCCCACCTGCGATATGCTCCCCAACACTACCGGCCGGTCCGATACTCGATGAGCTCGGTGTTGGGGTTCTCGAACCCTGGGCCGCCGACCGTGGTCTTCACCCTGCCGATGAAGGGCGCGTAGTAGTCGTATTTCCACGAGCCCCGGTACCGGGGGTTGAACTCCTTGACCTTGAGGCAGCCCTCGAACGCGCCGGCCGCGGTCTGGACCCGGGCGCTGTCGGATTCGATGCGGTACTCGATGACGTCCTCGCCGACCGGAGCGGTCCAGGCATGGCCCGTCGTGAAGGGGAACCGCAGGATGGGGACATGCCGGCCCTGGCCGGACTCCCAGACCGCCCAATCCTTCTTGGCGTAGGAAAGGGCCTCGGAGCGGATGTTCTTGACCCCGGCGAAGAGGGTGCTGGCGGCCTCGGCGGAGACGGCTCCGCTCGAGGACTTGACCTCGAGCTCGAGCCGCATGTTCCGGCCGAGGCTCGCGGTGTCGCCGTAGGTCCAACGCCAGCCCGCGGCCATGGGAAAGAAGTCGGGGCAGGCCAGGAGCCCGGCCTTGGCCCGGGAGGCCCAAGGCTCGGCCGAAGGGGATTTCCGCAGGGCCGCCTCGTAATGGCGCCGGGCCTCGAGACAGCGGTTGAGGCTCCTGGAATAGATGTCCGCGGCCCGCACCAGGGCCTCGGCCGCGCGTGGGTGCTCGGGATGGCGCCCGATGAAGCGCTCATAGTGCTTGATCGCGGGCAGGTGCTTCTGCGTCTCCTCGTAGCGCACGGCCCGTGCCAGGTCGATGGTGTCGCAGCCCGCCAGCAGGGCGGCAAGGAGGAGCGGCCAACAGCCCCTCATCGCACGGACTCCGCGACACGGCGGAGGGTCTCGAGCCCCATGGGCGCGACGAGCACGAGCTTCGTGTCCCCCGAGGCCCAGCCGAGGACGCCGGCGTCCTCGGTCCAGGACGCGAAGCCTTGGCCCGAGGCCAGCCGGACGTCGGCCCGCGCCTTGGAGCCGAGGTCCACGCGGGCCCGCGGAGGGGCCTGGAACAGCGAGAGCAGGACAGCGCCGTCCGAGTACCGGCAGTGGACGATCTTCTTGTCCTTGTAGGGGATGAGGTCGACCCCGTTGAGGACGAAGCCGGAGGGAAGCCAGTCAGGGAACCTGGGAGGGAATCCCGCGTCCGCGGCGATCCGGCCCCGCTCCGCGGGCTCGGGCTCGAGCCTTCCGGCGCGGGACGCGCCTGGAACCGGCTCGGGACGGAACTGGCCGGGATCGTGCCTGCCGCCGTAGACGACCTTGCTGAACCGGCGCCGGAGCGCCACGGTCCCGTCGGGCAGGAGGGTCTCCTCCTTGAGGATGAGCTTGTGCTCCCGATCCACCCAGAGCCTGCGGCCCAGGCCCACCCGGAGCGATGGGAGCAGGTCCAGCCTCCAGGTCGGGCGGCCTGCGACCTTGCCGCCCGTAGACAGCGCGATGCGGTATTGGCCGCCGGCCTCCGCTGACGGGTCCGCCTGGCCCGCGGGCGCCGGGCCCTCCCAGACCTTGTTGAGCTTCGCGTCGAAGGCCCACTCCCTGGCTCCGTCCGTGGCGGAGACGAACCTGACGCCGCCCTTGGGGTCGCCGTACTCCCGGCGGCACGCCAGCCCGCTGTCCATGGCTGGGGAACAACGGAGCAGGGACTTCTTGGACTTGCCCCGTCCCACGGTCGTGAACACCGTGCCCTCGAACGGGATGCCGGGGCCGAGCAGAGCGTCTCCCAGGACCCGGGAGGCCGCGGGCAGGAACCCTGCCTTGCTTACGGCCGACTGCTTCCCGGCCCGAGCCTTGGAGGAAGCGGCCTCAGCCGGCGCGTTGATGCCCTGGAGTAGGACAGAGACCGCCAAGGCAAGACAGAAGCCCGGGACGCGGACCCGAGACCGGCTATTCACCGGCATCCTCACCAGCCCCGGCCCGAAGGTCTTCGGCGGCCGGGCCCGAGCCAAGGGCCGTTGTCGCGCCGTCTTCGGCAGACTGCCGATGGGCGGAGAGCATCAGGTCCAGGGGGACGGGCTCCTCGGAGGCCGAAGACCCGGACCGCTCGAACCAGAGCCCCACGATGAGGAATGCGGCCAGGCCGAAGGCGAAGCCGTAGCGCGGGAGCATGAGATTCCGCCAGGCCCAACGCCATCGGCCGAGGAGACCATCGTGCGAGGCCTCCTTGCGAGCGGAGAACCTGCCCGCCTCCCGCAGAAGGGATTCCTTGAGCTCCCGGGGAGCGGCGGGGACCGCCATGGAAGAGAAGACCTCCTTGGTCCTGGCCAGGACCGCCAGCCTGCGGCCGCAGGCGGCGCACCCGGCCACGTGCTCTTCGACCAGGCGGGTCTCCGACAAGGTCGTCTCGCGGTCCGCGTAGGCGGACAGAAGCTCCAGCACTCCTTTACACTCCATCAACCACCATCCCGGCGCCGCGCTTGAGCAGCGCCTCCCTGAGAGCGTTCCTGGCCCGGCTGACGCGTGAGCGGACCGTGCCCAAGGGCAGGCCCAGGGCTTGAGAGACCTCCCCGTAGCCCTTCCCCTGCATGTCGCAAAGGGTGAGGATGGCGCGGTGCTCCCGGCTCAGGCCCGCCATGGCCGCTTCGAGGTGCCCGGCCGCCTCGCGCCTGGAGAGCAGGTCGAGGAGCTCCTCATCGCGCTCGTCCGCGAGCGTCTCCGCGATGGAGACCCCTTCCCCGCCCTCGTGGCGGACCGGCACATCCAAGGAGAGCATATTCCTATGGTCGTATTTCTTGACGCTGTCCACGTAGATGTTCCTCAAGATGGCGAGGAACCACTTTTCCAGGGGCTGGGAAGGGTCATATCGATCCCAGGACTTGAAAAGCCTGAAAAACGCCTCCTGAACGAGTTCCTTGGCCTCCTCCGCGTCATCACAAAGCCGATAGGCGAACTGGAAGGCGCTGTCAGAGTAGTCTTCGACGAATCGTTGGAGCACGTTGGTGGAGCCTCTCTACTATGTACGAGCGAGGCCTTAAAAAGTTCCCTCAGATTGTAACAAATCGGCCTATCCAGGGGGGTTGTCCTGGGTCAACCTCCGTCGGAGGACAGGGAGGGGGGGGAGGGTTTGTAACATCTTGTTAACAACCTTGTAATGACCCCGTAACCTCCCGGTTCTACAATGTGAGTGAGGAAGCCACCATGAACCAGACCACCGGGACCCAGGCGACGGGGAAGACGACCAAGACCCCCGAGACCATCATGGCTTCCTACCTCACCCACGAACTGCGCGCCCCGGTCACCGCGATCAAGCTCGGCCTGGAGATCTTCGAAGAGCAGGTCGGCGACCGCCTGCAGGCGGATGAGCGGCAGATGCTCAACCTCGCCATCAAGAACACCGGCCGGCTGCAGGGCTTGGTCAACGACATCATGGACTACACCAAGGTCCTGGCCGGCAAGATGCAGCTCGCCCTCCAGTCCTGCGACGCCCGCGAGATCGTCGGCGACGTGGTCTCCAGCTTCCAGCCCTGGGCCATCTCCAAGGGCATCCGGCTCGTCCGGGAGGACTCCAACGAGCCCCTGCCCAGGATCAAGGCTGAGCAGCGCCGGATCATCCAGGTCCTGACCAACCTCATCTCCAACGCC
>JBAZSR010000200.1:0-3318 GCA_041662295.1 Elusimicrobiota bacterium
AAATGCACGACGATTCACAAAATCAGATGAGAGATGCCAATCTCGCGAGAGAGATCTCTCTTCCTCACGACCGGACACTTCTAAAAAACGGATTACCGGACATTTCTATTCTCTTGCAACATACGATGCCGGGGACGCGCCGTATGGTAAGATATCCCTCGGTCCTCAGGACGCTCCATGTTCACCAGGTTCTTCCGGATCACGGCCGCGGCTTCGCTCATCTACCTGTTCTTCCGCGTCGGCTATCCCGAGCCCGGCCACCAGATCTACCACACCCTGGTCGTGCTGACCCTGCTCGGCGCGACCGCCATCCTCACCGTGGGCCTCCAGATCGTGGAATTCTCATCCACGAAGCTGCCCCTCGTCCTGGAATCCCTGTTCGTGGCCGCGGTCCTGGTCGTCCTGGGATTCACGATGCCGTCCCCGCGGGGCCCGATCCTGCCCCAGCTCCTGACAGGCCGCTTCCCGACCCAATCCTCGGTCCGCGACGGGCTCGAGAACCTGGGCATGGACCCGCGGTCTCAGGCCTCCCGAAAAATCATCGCGGTCTTCCCGCGCTAGGAGAAGCTCCCGGCCGCGAGCACCCGGGAGAAGGCATCGGTCGATCCCTTCCAGACGAGGCCCTGGCTGTCGCGGGCCGAGACATTGGCGGCGGAGCCCTCCCTCCAGGCCCAAGAACGCCCGAACTCCAGACGGACGCCGTCCCCGGTCCGGTGGACGAGAGGGAGGAAGACCACGGGCCGGCCCCTGGCAAGGACCCTGGAAGCGACGAGCTTGAAGAGCCGGGCCCGGAACGGGGTCTCACGCTGGAATTCCTCCTCCAGCGCCGCGAGGGCCGCGGCAGCAGCGTCCCCTGGCAGGAGCAGAGCCTCCAGGCACGCCCGGCAGGCATCCCTGGCAGGCGAGACAAGGACCCCTGTCTCGGCGCTCGAGGGACCGCCTCCCGAGAGGCACGGCTCCTCGACGCAGGCCATGAGCCAGGCCTCCATGCAACGCCAGACGCTCCTTGGGTGGAGCCAGCCGGGGCGCAGCCGCTCGAACTCCCGATAGGCGGGCACGGCCCGGAGTCTTGCCAGGACCACGGAAGGGTCCCGGGCCAGGGGACTCCCTGCCCGCTGGCGTGCGAGCCATTCGCGGACAGCGTACCGGCCCCGGGTGGTCGATGGGACGCCGCCTGCCAGGGCCATGACGAACTCCCGGCCTCCGCTGAGCCCCTCGAGGAGCCGGAACGGCATCCGATGCCACGCCGTGGCCTGGAGCAGCCAGGCGCTCCGGCGGCTCCGGCTGAGAGCGGCGCGGTCGATGCCCAGGTGGTAGTGGCCCATAAACCCGGCGTAGAGGGCCTCCTCTGTCACGGAGACCGTGTCGAGGGCGAAGGGATCCACCGCAATGACGAGCCTCGGCCGGCACGCCGGCCGCAGGCGCCTCAGGGCCCACTGGGCGTGGCGGACGAGCTCGATGTTGAGATACGCGAGCTCCCCGTGGACCGGGCCGTGGGAGATCAGCACGAGGAGGGCGGCGGGCCTGCCGGTCTCCTCCTCGGTCCTCTCGATCAGCGCCCTGGCCGCATCGAGTTCCGCCGACGGCTCGAACGGCCGCCCGCCCTCGTTGACCAGGGCCCGGAGCCCGGCCTCCTGCAAGACGAACGCCCACGACGCGGGAAGCGCGGTCATCGCCAGGCTCAGGCCTCGTCCGACCAGATTGAGCGGGGCTTCAAGCGCGGCGCGGCGCCAGGCGCTCTTGACCGGAACCGGCAGGCCGTCCCGGAGGACCCGGCGCTCGTCCGCCTCGATGAGGATGCCCGTCAGGTCTTCGGCGGTCCCGGTGGAGGGGCGGCCGGGGAAGGCAGGGCTCCCTCCGTCGGATGACATTGGCGGATTCTATCAAAAATGATACTCTCACCCTTATGCACGCACTCTCCCTTCTGCTCGTCATTTGCTGCTGTTCCTTCGCTGAGAACGCCCCTGCTCCAGGCTATGTCGTCCGGTCGGAGGAAGCCAAGGTCTACATCGACTACGGCCAAGCCAGCGGGATCAAGCCAGGCGACGCCGTCGTCATCTATAAAGAAGGAGACGAGCTCCGGCACCCCGTGACCAAGGCGCTCCTGGGCCGGCTCGAGACCGTGCTCGGCGAGGGCGTCATCCGGGAAGTGCTCCCCAAGTACTCCGTCGTGGAGCTGACGCAGAAGCAGATTTTGACGTGGCCGGCCGCCGCCCGGGTCCGACTGAAGCCGGCCGTTGCCGCGGCCGTTGCACCCCAGGCCGCCGCTGTCCCCCCCGCTCCCGCCGCCGCTGCCCCGGTCGTCCCCGTGCCGCCTGCGCCCTCCGCGGCCGCCGTCGAGGAAGAGGACGCGGACGGAGAGGAAGCGCCCCGCAAGGCGCGGAGCCACCGGGCCCGCTGGCAGAGCAAGGCCTTCGACTTCAAGGCCGCGGGCATGGCGGTCGCGGACTTCGACGGCGACGGGGCCTTGGACCTCGTCCTGGCCGACGACCGGGAGGTGCACCTCTACGCCTACCCCCCCGCCTCCATCAAGAGCAAGAGCGACTTCAAGATCCCCGGCATCACCCCCCAGATCATGTCCCTGGAAGCCGCGGACCTCAACGGCAACGGCAAGGCCGAGCTCTTCGTCACGTTCTTCAACGCCGGCTTCCCGAGGATGGAGACCGCCGTGCTCGAGCTCCAGGCCGGCGGACACTGGGTCGAGGCAGGAAGCCTTCCCTGGATCGTGCGCTCCTACCAGGGGGCCAAGGGCGAGAAGCTCCTCATGGTCCAGCATCTCGTCGATAACAAGACCTTCCCGTTCTCCAGCATCCTGCCCCTGACCTACAGCGACGGCAAGTACGGGGCCGGCAAGCCGCCGCTGGGCTTCAAGCGGGTGGATTGGATCTACGATTTCACCTCCCTCGGGCTCGAGGGGGAGGGGCCCTGGCCCCTCTACAACATGAGCAACGACCGCCTGCGCCTGGACCTCAAGAGGGGCTCCTGGAAATCCTCGGAACCCTACTCCCAGACGCCCAACCGCCTCACCTGGGGCGAGCGCATCCTGCAGGCCCGGCCGCACGTGCTCGTCCGCTATGACGCGGAAAGCGTCCCGAGCCTCTACGCGGTGCGCAACATCGCCCGGTTCGGCGGCCTTGCCCACACCCTCGGACTCTACGGAAAGGCCGAGATCCACCACCGGCGCTGGAACGGCATGGCCTTCGACCTGCTCTGGAAAGCGGACCTGGAGGGCTTCGCGCCCGCGCAGACCTGGGTCGCCGCGGGCCAGGGCGGCCAGGAGCTCGCCGTGACCCTGGTGGCCACGACAGGCAAGTCCGC
>JBAZSR010000200.1:3328-6754 GCA_041662295.1 Elusimicrobiota bacterium
CGCGGTCCTCATCTACGACCCCTGAGCCCCCCATGCTCCACAAAAAGATCCTCGTCGTTGACGACGACCCGTACATCCGGGAGATCCTGGCCACCCAGCTCTCGCGCCTGCACTACCGCACGGCGACCGCCGGCGACGGGGAGGAGGCGGTCGCGGTCTTCAAGAAGGAGAAGCCCGACCTCATCCTGATGGACCTCCTGATGCCGCGGCTCGACGGACTGGGCGCGTGCCAGAAGATCCGGACGCTGGAGAAGAAGGGTGCCCGGGTCCCGATCCTCTTCCTCACCGCCCGGGAGGGGAGCCAGAACAAGCTGAGCTCCATCATCTCCGGAGGCGACGACTTCGTGACCAAACCCGTCACCTTTCAGGAGCTCGCCGGCCGTGTGGCGGAAGCCCTCAAGCGCGCCCAGAGCAGGAAGAAGAAAAGTCCTTGATCTCCCGGATCGCGTCCCTGGCGGCCTTGGCGGCGCTCTTCGCGGGCCTCGGCGCGGCCGCCGACCGGATGCCGGAGCGGGCGCGGCTCGGAGGCCCGCCCCAGCTCGACGCGGCCGTCCTGCTGATGGCCCCCAGCGCGGGTCAGGATTGGGCGCGGGTCGTCGCCGACGTCCGGGCGAGCCTCGGCCGCAGGTACCTCGTGGAGTCGGGCGCGGCGTCCGACGTCAAGTCCCTCCAGTCCGCCGTGGACCGGCTCCAGGCCCGGAAGGTCAAGAAGATCGTGGCCGTGCCCCTGCTCCTCTCCTCCCACTCCGCGGAGATGGACGAGAACCGCTACCTCTTCGGGATCCGGGAGAAGCCCTCCGAAGCCTTCCTCGGAGGCAGCCACGCCCACTCGGGCTACAGCCTCGTGCGCCGAATCAGGGCCAAGGTGCCCGTGGTCCTGACCGACGGGCTCGACGACCACCCCGTCTTCGCGGAGATCCTGACCGACCGCGCCCTGACCCAGAGCAAGGACGCCTCCCGGGAGTCCGTCGTCCTCGTAGTCCCGTCGTTCGAGAGGGACCTGGCCAACTCCCAATGGGCAGGCACGATCTCGGCGCTCGCGGACAGGGTCCGCAAGACGACCCATTTCATGTCCGTCCAGACCGTCTTCCTCCCCGAGGACTCCGCGCAATCCGGCCGGGACAAGTCCGAGAAGATCCTGCGCGAGACGATCCGGACGCTCGCCGAGACCGGCCGCGTCATCGTGGTCCCGCTCTCCCTCTCCCGGGGCCCGGAGCGGCGCCTGCGCAAACTCTTCGAAGGGCTCTTCGTGCGCTTCGACGGCAAGGCCGCCCTGCCTGACAAGAAGATCTGCCGCTGGGTCGAGGAATCCCTGGCCAAGGGCGCGAAGCTGCCCGACATGCGCGCCTACACGAAGGACGAGGCCCCTCCGGCCCCGCCCAGGCAGGGGCGCCTCAGCCGGCCCCTGCTGGCGCCCCCTTCCAAGGCCGCGACGTCCGGGGAGGGGCGCCCCGAGAGCGGCAGCGAGGCTCCATGAAACCAACAACCACCATCAAGGTCCTGGACAGGGGATTCATCCGTCTCGTCGGATTCATGGGAGGCGACGAGGCCGTGGTCGCGGCCGCGCGCGTCTGCACCGGGACGGGCTCCAAGGGGGAAGCCCAGGACCGCAAGCTCATCGAGTACCTCCTCACCCACGGGCACCTCACTCCGTTCGAGCACTCTGTCTTCAAGTTCCACGTCTCCTGTCCCCTCTTTGTCATGCGCCAGTGGATCCGGCACCGGAGCTCCTCCTTCAACGAGATCTCGGCCCGCTATGCCGAGGTCAAAGACGAGTTCTACGTCCCGGAGCGCTGGCGGGGCCAGGACGCGGTCAACCGCCAAGCCTCGGGGCCCAAGGCCGGCCTCGACGACCAGCGGTGCTCGGCCGTCCTGGAAAAGGCCTACGCCGGCGCTTTCGCCGCCTACCGCGAGCTCCTCGCGCTCGGCGCGGCCCGGGAGATGGCCCGCTTCGTCATGCCCGTGGGCTGCTACACCCAGTTCTACTGGACCATCAACAGCCGCAATCTCCTGCACTTCATCGGGCTGAGGGCGGACAGCCACGCCCAGTGGGAGATCCAGCGCTACACCGAGGCCCTCGCCAAGTTCTTCGCCCGCCAGATGCCCTGGACCTGGGAGGCCTACCTGCGCCGGGGCTGGACAGGCGCCAACACCAAGCTCGACGCGGCCAAGGCCGCGGTGGCAAAGCCATGACCTCCACTGCGGCGCTGCTGCTGGCCGCCGCCCTCGGCGCCTGGGGCCAGGAGGTCGCCACGGTCCAGCAGACGAACCTCGACTCCAAAATCCGCGCCTGGGGCACCGTGGTCCCGGACGACGTGTTCCGGCTCAAGTCCACCATCGAAGGCCGCCTCGAGGCGATCCTCGTGTCCAGCGGCTCATGGGCCGCCGAAGGCTCCCCCCTGGGCCTCATGTCGAACAAAGAGCTCGCCGCCATCATCGACTCTCGCGGCACGACCTCTGAGGAGATCGTCCAGACGCGCTGGCAGAAGGTCTACAAGCCCACTCGCATCCTCTGCCCCTCCGCGTGCTTCGTGCTCAAGTCCTTCGTGAAGGCCCGCCAGCGCGTCCAGCCCAATGCGCTCCTCTTCGAGGCGGCCAAGACCCTGCGGCTCTCCGGCCAGGTCGACCCGGCCGCGGCAAAGCTCGTGCGCTACGGGCACAAGCTCGAGTTCTGGCCCGTGGCCGACCCCTCGAACAAGATGGAGGGCCGGATCGCGAACTACGTCCGTCCCGAGGAAGGCAAGGTCGTCGGCGGCGCGTTCAGCCTGGAGCTCTCCGCGGAGCGCACGCTCCTGCCCGGCACCAAATGGGAGGGCTGGGTCGCCGTCTCCACCAAGCGCAAGGTGCTGGCCGTGCCCACGGCGGCCATCCTCTCCCATGGGGGACGCTCCTACCTGCCGGTCCAGGTCAGCCTCGGAGCGACCAACGGGGATCTCACCGAGGTCCTCAGCGGCGCGGCCGAGGGCTCGGCCGTGCTCGTCCTCGAGCCGGCCAGGACCCCATCCGTAGGCCGCTTCAAGCCCGGGCCCGAGTCCGCCAAGCGCCTCGACGAGGCCCTCGACGGCATCGAGCCCGCTCCGCCGGCCCCGCCGGCCCCTTCCCAGCCCGTGAAGCGCTCCGCGGTCAAGCGCTCCAAACCCGTGGAGCCCGCTCCGGAGCCCGAGCCCTCCCCCGAGTCTCATCCGGCAGAGGAGGAGGACCCCTATGCGGACTGATTGGAGGACCGAGGCTCCTTGAAGCCGTCCCCCGGCCCGCGCTCCGGCAAGCACGTCTGCGTCCACGGCCATTTCTACCAGCCCCCCAGGGAGAACCCCTGGCTGGAGGAGGGCGAGCCCGAAGGCTCGGCCCTCCCCTACCGCGACTGGAACGAGCGCATCCTACACGAGTGCTACGGCCCGAACGCCGCCGTCCACTCGCTGGACGGGT
>JBAZSR010000201.1:0-6710 GCA_041662295.1 Elusimicrobiota bacterium
AGGCCAGGTCCTCGCGCCGGACGGCCAGGTGCCTGGGGTCCGGCGGGGTCCAACTCGCGGGGTCGCTCGATCCGTGGACCGTGACCGTGGGCACGCCGAGGCTCACGGCCAGGTGCTTGGTGCCGCTGCAGTTCGTGACGAGCAGGCGGCAGACAGCCAGGACCCGGGCCGCCTCGGCCAGGGTCCGCGTCGCAGGCGCCGAGGCGCCCTCGCCGATGGCGGCTGCGACCTCGTCCGCCAGGCCCTTCTCGCCAGGGCCCCAGAGCACGAGCACGGGACAGCCGAAGCGCTCGCGGAGCATCCTTCCGAGCGCCACGTAATGGCGGGCCGGCCACTGCCGCGTGGGCTTGCGCGAGGCAGGAGCGAGCGCGATGGGGCCGCAAGGATCCGGGCCCTCCGGGGTCCCGAGGTAGACCTTGGGGAGGAAGTCCGCCTCCGTGTCCGGCACGCCCAAGGCCGAGAGCAGGCGGATCTTCTCGCGGCCGGCGTAGCGGGTGGTCGAGGACTGCACCATGCGCACGTTGTAGGCCCACCGGTGCCCCACGTGGGCCGGGCCCGCGCGCAGGGCCGCGCCGCTGGCCGCGGTCAGGATGGCGCTCCTGGGGTTGCCCATGAAGTCGATGACCCAGTCATAGCGCTCGGACCGGACGCGCACGAGCCAGGAGAGGTAGTCCCTCCAGCCCTCCGAGCGGTAGACGAGGACCCGGCCGATATGGGGGTTGCCGGCGAGGACCTCGTCCGAGGGAGGCTCCACCAGAAAGTCCACCTCCGCGTCGGGGTAGCGTTTTTTTAGCGCGGCCATGGCCGGAACCGCCATCAGCACGTCTCCGATGCGGCGGAGTTGGATGACGAGGATCCGCTTCGGAATCAAAACCTCGCCCTCCCGCGCGTCATGTTCAGGTTGAAATCGAACATATTGTCGTCGCCCCGGATGAGCAGGCGCCTCAAGGGGCCGGACTCCGGGTCCCACGGCAGGGGATTGAGGCCCTGCTTGACCGAGAAGTCGTAGCGGTAGCCGGCCGCGCGGGCCGCGGCTCGGACCTCGGGCACGAAAGCGCCCGCGCCGTAGGGATAGGCGAAGCCGACCATCTCAAGCCCGAGCTTGTCCTCGAGCCGCTTCTTGCTCTCCCGCACCTCCCAGGCCACGTCCTCGAGGCTGATCTCCGCGAGGTTGCGGTGGGAGACGGTGTGGGAGCCGAACTCGATGACCCCGGACTTCTGCATCTCGAAGACCCGGTCCCAAGTCAGCATGTCCAGCCAGGGCTCCGAGGCCGGGTCGTGCCACGCGTTGTGCCGGCCGATCGTGTCGAAGACAAGGAAGATGTTGCCCTTCAATCCGAGCTCCGAGAGGATCGGGAACGCGATCTCGTAGTTGTTGGCGTACCCGTCGTCGAAGGTGACGAGGCAGGGCTTCTCAGGCATGGGGGCCCTGCCCTCTTCCGCGTCCCGGAGACCGCGAAAGGTCATGGTCGTCCAGCCGTTCTCCTTGAGCCAGAGCATCTGTCTGCGGAAGTCTCGGGCGGTCACCCAGAGCTTCTTGAGCTGGGAGCCGGGGGGATAGTCCCCGACCTTGTGGTACATCAGGGCCGCCAGGCCCTTCACCTTGGGACGCCACCAATTCCAGCGACAACTCATGCCCGCGGCGGCGAGAGCCGCCGCGACAGCCGTTGCTGTTCCTATCAAGGCTTCTCCTCCTTCTCCTGCAACTGGCCCAATTTCACGTATTTCAACCAGCTGTGAAACGCCGAGAGCCCTGCCCAGACCAGGCCGGGGCGGCCGTCGAGGAAAGCCAACTTGAGCACGACCCGGACGAAGAACTCGACCGGCAGGATGAGGTGGTGCCACGGCCGGAAGCGCTGGCCCGCCGCGAAGCGCTTGGCCGCGGACAGGGTGGTGTAGCGGTCGAGTTTCTCCAAGTACTCGGAGAGGTCCCGGTACGGATGGTGCTCCATGTCCCCGGAGAGCCTGCCCACCGGCCCGTCCGTCTCGATGCCCTCGTGCAGGGCGCCGCCGACGAAGCGTCCCTTGTCCCTGCGGAAGAGCCTCAGGTGCCGCTCGCTGCCGAGGCCCCCGTAGGCCAGGCGCCGGCCCATGAAGTGGACCGCGAAGGGGATCTCGTAGGCGACTGGCCGCATGGGAGCGGCCGTCCCCGAAGGCGAGTCCGTCTTCCTCTCGCCGGAGGGGGCAGGCAAGGACCGAAGAACGGACAGTATCTCCTCGCGCAACCCTGGCGTCGCCCTCTCGTCCGCGTCGATGGATAGGGCCCACTCCCGGGTGGCCAGGGCGAGCGCGGCGCCCTTGTGGCGGGCATAGTCGTCGAACCTCCGGACCGAGACCAGGCACCCGGCCTCCCTAGCCAGGTCGCCGGTGCGGTCCGAGGAATCCTCGGCCAGCAGGACCACGACCTCGTCCGCCAGGCCCCGCAGGCTCTCGAGGCAGGCCGGCAGGTCGGCCTCCTCGTTCCTGGCGATGATGAAGGCGGACAGGCCGCCCGGGATGCCGCTGTTGCCCGGGGTGACGGCGTCAGCCCGCGACATGGTCATAGATCTTCTCCATCTGGTCCGCCATGGCCGTCAGGGAGAACCGGCCGAGCCTCGCGAACCCCGCCGTGGCCAGGGCCGCGGCAAGGCCCGGGTCCTCCACGAGCCTGAGGACCGCCCCTGCCAGGGCCTCGGGGTCCCGGGGCGGCACCAGCAGGCCCGTCCGGCCGTGTTCCACGACCTCGGGGATGCCTCCGGCCGTGGTCGCGGCCACAGGGATGCGGCAGGCCCCGGCCTCCAGGAGCACGCTGCCCATGCCCTCGCCCCACGAGGAGTGGGCGAGGACGTCGAGGGATCTCAGGAACGAGGGGGCGTCCGCGACCCTGCCAAGGAGCCGGACCGTGCCGGCCAGGCCCATGCGCTCGACCTGCTCCTTGAGGGGGACCGCCAGGGGTCCGTCCCCGGCGATGAGGAACCTGAGGTCCGGCCTCTTCCTCGCGGCGATGAACGCGGCCGCGACCAAGGTGTCGTGGTCCTTGTGCGGGACCAGGGCCGCGAGGTTGCCGACCCAGGGCAGGTCGGGTTCGACCCCGCACAAAGCCGAGATCCGCTCGCGCTCCTTGCGCCGCGCCTCGGGCGTGGCAGGGACGAGCCCGTGCTCGGGCAGGCCGGCCCACGCGGCCTCCTCGGCGCCGAAAGGGACCGCGTCGTGCACCACGCGGATCAAGCCCTCGTCCAGGCCGCCGGCCGTGAGGACTCCCTTGATGGCCGCGGAGACCGCCACCACCGCGCCGGCCCGGTCGTACTTCATGGCCCGGCTCGCGGAATTGGCGAGAGGAAAATCGACCCTCCGGTGCGCGACCCTGGGCACGGCGCTGCCGCAGGCCAGGGAAGCCACCCCGGCCGTGTGGCCCGTGTGGCTGTGGACCAGGGGGTTCTTCGCGCGGCCGGCGAGTATGCGCAGCATCATGGCGCTCAGGACGTCCCACTCCATGAGGTAGGGCAGGTGCGCGGTCTCCAAGCCCAAGCGGGCCGCCTCCGCGTCGAGGAGCGAGCCCTTCCGGCAGGTCACGACGTTCCGGTGGCCGCGGCGCTCTAGGGCCGCGGCCAGGTAGAGGAGCTGGCGCTCCCCTCCCCGAAGGGTGCGCTCGCCGTCAAGATGGAAGACGGTGTAGCAGGTCACGATAGATCCTTTCTGTGTCGTCGACGAAGCGGGCCAGGCCGAACCTGGCCTCGAAGCGCTCCCGGGCCTTGGCAGCCATGGCCACGGTCCTTCCCGGCTGCCGGAACAGGCTGTTGACAGCCTCGGCCAGGGCCGCGGGGTCTCCTGGGGGGACGAGCAGGCCCGTGACACCGTCCTCCACCAGGTCGGGCAGACAGCCCACCCGGCTGGCCACGACCGGCCGGCCGTGGGACATCCATTCCAGCGCGGCCCGGGACACGGCCTCCGAACCGGTGGACGCCACGACCCCGACCCTGCAGCTCCTGATGAAATCGTCAACAGAAGGCACGAACCCGAGGAATTCGAACCGGCCCCCGACGCCTGCCTTGGCGACCCGGTCCCGCAGGAGCACATCCCGCCCGGCCGTGCCTGCGCCGGCCGATCGGAACCGGCTGGACGGGAACTCGGCGAGGATCTGCGGGACGGCCGCGATGAGGGTCTCGTGCCCCTTGACCGGGTCGAGCCGGCCGATGATCCCGACCGTCCGGTCCTCGGGGAGGGGGGAGGGCTCGGGGGCGGGGAGCCCCTGGAAGACGAGTTCGACCAGGGCGCCCGGATAGGCCCTCTGGAGCTGGGCCTTGATGAGCGAGTTGGCGGCGATAAAGGCCGCTGTCCGCCTGGCCAGGGCCCTGGCCAGCGGGTCGGCCGACGGGGGCCGGGCGTCTCCGCGAGTGCGCACCACCGGCACCCCGAGCCCCGCCGCAGCGACGACTGCCAGGCAATGGGCCGAGCCCGTATGGCTGTTGATGACCTCGATGCCCCGGCCCTTGAGAGCCGACCTCAGGGACGCCAGGCTCAGCCATGGCCGGCCGATCTCCAAAACCTTCAGGCCCATTTCCCTGGCCTTGACGCACGGGACCCCTCCGGGCCGGCCCCAGAAGTGGACCTCGTGCCCCTTGGCCTTCAAGGCTCCGGCCAGGGTCAGGGCGTAATGGGCGATCCCGGAATCCCAGACTTCGTCCTCGATGTGAAGGATGCGCATCGAACTGGGATTCTACCATTTACCGGATGCCTTGTCCCTGGCAGGATGCCCTATCCATGCGTCCCGTGATTTGCTAGCTTCTCACAAGCCTTTTTCCTATCCAGGAGACCCATGAACCAGGATTCCCAACCCCAGGAGGACTCGGCCGAGGCCGCCTCAGCCGGCAAGCCGAAGGAGAGAGGCCGCACCTTCTTCGGAGTCAACCCCATCAAGATCGTCTTCGCCATGGAATACGTGCTCCAGGGCATCGCGAACCCCTTCCAAGGCATCACCTACCAGCCCTTCTTCAAGCACTTCACCGTGGACTACAAGCTCACGGAGGCCGCGGCCCAGAACCTCTTCTCCCAATCCTACCTCGCCTGGAGCTTCAAGCCGGTCCTGGGCTTCCTCATCGATGCCTACGGCAAGACCAAAGTCATCCTCACCTTCCTGCTCGCCGCCTCCGTGGTCTTCTACCTCTTCGCCCCGGTCATCGACAGGAACGTGACCGTCTTCTTCTGGTACATGTTCATCTTCTCCGTGCTCCTCGCGGCCCGGGACGTGTCCGTGGACCGCGCCACCGTCGTGGTGGGGGACGCCGAGGCCAAGGAATCCGGCCAGTCCAAGTCCACCACCGTGGGCTTGAACCAGTCCATCTGCTGGGCCGCCATCTACGGCACCAGCATCATCGCGTCTGTGGGCGGGGGCTGGATCGCGGACAACGCGCCTTTCAACTGGCTGATGATCGGCCTGGCCCTGGTCCCCATCCCGGCCCTGCTCGTGGTGTTCTACCTTCCCAAGGACAAGGCGTCCGCCATCCCTCTCAAGGAGTCCTTCCTGAACTTCTGGAACGGACTCAACACCGGTCCCGTCATGTGGATCATCGTCTTCTACTTCATGTTCCACTTCCAGCCCGCCATGGGCGCGCTCTGGACGAACTACATGATCGAGACCCTCAAGTTCACCCAGACCCAGATCGGCATCTCCGACGGCTTCTCATACTTCGGCTACTTCGTCGGCGTGCTCCTCTTCGCCAAATTCGGGGTGCGCTGGCAGGACCGCTGGGGCTTGAAGCGCGTCTTCCAGGTCGTCATCATCCTGAGCATCCTTGCCAACCTCACGCAGTACCTCACGGTCGAGCCGTGGTTCACGCGGATCACGGACTCCCTGGCCGCCTCGATGCCCTTCCTCTCCAAGATGCAGGTGCGCCTCGGGTTCATGTGCGTCTATGGCGTCACCCTCTCCGTGTTCGTGGGCTTCACCCGCATGTGCACCTTCAGCCTCGTGGGCGCCGTCATCCCGACCAAGGCGGCAGGATCCCTCTTCGCGGGCTTCATGTCCGTGGCGAACCTCGCCTATTCCTTGTCGTACGCCTCAGGGGCCTGGCTCTACACCCACGGCTTGGAATACGGCTTCATGCGCTCCCTGCAGCAGGGCGTCTTCGGCATCCCGGGCGTCGCCGGCGCGGAGATGTCCATCGCCATGCTCATCCTCATCGGCTCGGCCGCCTACCTGCTGAGCTTCGCGGCCTGCCACATGCTCCCGGACCAGAGGGAGACCATCGCCACCGAGGACGCGGCGGAACTCATGGTCGGGCCCGAGCACTTCGCCAAACTGGGGAAGGACTTGCTCCGCAAAGTCGACATCGCCGCCTGCGTCGTGATGGCGCTGCTGCTCATCCTGACCATCCACACCTGGGGCTTCGACGTCATCAGCTCCGTGCTCCTGTGCTTCTTCGCGGTCGTGTTCCTGCGGAAGGTCTACCTCGACCACCGCTACGGCCTGATTGCGCAGGAGAACGGACAGGGCTGGAAGCAGACGCCTGACCGCGGCTGAGACCGCGGCGCGGACTGCTGCCACAACCGCAGTGCGAACTGCAGCTGAGATTGCGGCACGGACTGCTGCCACGACCGCGGCGTGAACTGCCGCTGAGATAGCGGCGGAACCGCTGCTCAGCCCGCCTCCGAAAGTTGTCCCCAAACATCGCGTAAGAGGTACTGACAAATAAATTTGGTTGATAATTCGACCCTCGGTGGGGATATTTCTC
>JBAZSR010000202.1:0-6689 GCA_041662295.1 Elusimicrobiota bacterium
CTGGTCGATCTCGGTCTGGAGCATGCCCTCCACGAGGTCGGCGTCGTTGTACTCGACCGCGGCCTGCGCGGCCCGCATCAGGTACCCGCCGGCAACCCCGGGGTCCGCCTCCTGGAAGGCCGCGCTGCCCCTGGACTGCACGCGGCCGGCCAGGTCCACGGCGGCCTCGAGGACCGCGCGGGGGTAATAGGGGCGGTGCCCCCCGAAGAGGAGCAGGGACGCGCGGAGCGCGTCGAAGAGGTACTTCAGCGGGGTGTTGACGAGCATGGCCGCGCCCGTGCCTCCCAGAACGATGAAGAGTCCGTGCCAGTTGAGGAACGTCACCGGGAGCTGACCGCTCGAAGCTCCCAGGACGACCCCCCCCGCCATCGCCGCGAATCCCAGCAGAGTCGTGATGTCCATGCCGTTCACCCCTTGATCCCGAAGCACTTCTCGAGCCTGCCCAACCGCATGGCCATCGCCGCGGCTGCTGCGTTGCGCTCGCGGCGCTCGAGGTCCAGGGCCAGGATCATCCTCTCCACGGACCTCTCGAACTGCTCGATGCGCCCGCCCATAGCCCGCACCACCGAGTCCGCGCTGGTCGAGGCCTCGGCCAGGGCGAGGAGCTCCTTGCAGAGCCTCTGCGCCTCCTGGGTCTGCCGCGCCGACTCGACAGCGTCGGCGCCCTGCCGCTGCAGCTCCGCGCGCACCTCGTCAAGGCAGCTCCGGACCAGGTCCTGCCTCGCCCGCTCGAACCCCTCCGCCATCTCGCGGCGCAGGCGGCCGGCCTCCGCGGACGCGGCCCCGATGAGCTCTTCCTGCAGGCTCCGAGAAGCCCTCTCCAGGGCCGCCGTCGTCTGCCGGCGCACATCCGCGCCGGAGGCGACCTCCTCGATCCTGGCCCCGAGCCGGGCCTCGGCATCCTCGAGGTCCGAGGCCTGCCGCTCCGACTGCTCGGCGGAGCGCGATGCGGACTCCGCAAGCAGGCTCTTCACCCTTTCGACCGCGGAGGCGGACTCACGGTTGAGCCTCGCCTCGGTCTCCTCCAGGCGCACAGCCAGGGCCTCGGCCCTGGCTAGGGCGCTCTGGGCGGATTCCTCGGCACGGGCAGACAGGTCCTGCGCCCTAGCCCCGGCTTCCCTCCGCACCTTGCAGAGCTCCTCCCTGAGGCTAGCGGTCTCGGCGGCGAGCCTGGCCTGAAGGCCCGCTTCCACCTTGGCCGCGAGGTCCGTGTCCTGCGCCGGCGCCGGGGCGGGCCGGTCCTTGGCGGCGTCCATGAGCCGCCCCTCGAGCTCCTCGATGCGCCTGCGCTGAGCCGCGAGCTGATCCTTGAGCTGGCGGTCGAGCTCCTCGGCCTTTTTCTGGGTCATGAGGCTCCGGAGGGTCTCCTCGGTCTCCCGCTGGGCCGCCCGCTGGGCCTCCTCCTTCTCCCGCAGGGTGACCAAGGCGGCCACGGCCTTCTCCTGCGTCTCCCGGAGCTGGCGCTCCAGCGCCGCGATCCGGTCTTCGGGCTCCTTGGCGGCCTTGGTCAGCCGGGACTCGAGGCCCTCGAGCCTCTCCATGAGCGGCTTGAGGTCCACGGCAGGGGCCTGGGGCAGGGGCGCGGCCTGCGGGGCCGGGGCCGCGGGAGGGGGCGCCTCCTGCGGGGCGAGGCTCCTCAGCGACGAGAAGATGGATTCCTTTCCCGGTGTCTTCATGGCGTCATGCCTCCCGGACGTCCCTGTTCTCCGGCGATCCCGCCTCGGACAGCGAGCGGGGCTCGGGCCCGGCCATGGCCAGGCCGCGGCCGCAGATGGGCGCGAGCTTGCCCTGCGCCACGAGCGCCTCCACCGCGGCGGCGATCCTCCCTTCCGCGGCCCTGCGCTCCGGCGGCTCCGCGCCGCCGGCCGCCAGCATCTGCTCGAGCACGTTCCAGGCCCCGGCCGGCATGGTGGCCTTGAGGCACTCCGCGACCTTGCCCGACCCGCCCGCAAGGGCGGCCGCCCAGTCCTGGTGGGGGATGCGGCCCTGCAGGGCCGACCACTCCTCCCGGCTGAGGCCGCAGAGGTCCTCGATGAGGAAGACGCGGCCCCGCACCTCCCGAGCGAGGGCCTCGTCGCGGGCCATGAGGCCCTCGATGAGGCGCTGGCGCTCGGCCATGTCCGCGGCCTTGACCATCTCCACGATGCGGCTCACACCGCCCACGGCGCCGGCGAGCCGGCGTTCGAGCTCCTCCTTGAGGTTGAGGATGACGTCCGGGTCGATGAAGCGCACGTGCCCCAGCTCGACGATGACCTCCTGGGTGAGCTCGGGCTTGAACGCGGCCAGCAGGGCCTGCCGGACCTCGGGCTTGAGCCGCTCCGCCACGATGGCGATGTTGGCGGGGTTCTCGGAGGCCATCATCTCGGCCAGGGGCTCGACCTGCTCGAGGCCGACCTCGAAGACGACCTCCTTCTTCGCTTCCGCCTCGGCGTTGGCTGCGCCCTCCTTCTCGGGCCCGCCTTCGCCTTCGGGAAGGCCGAGCTCCTCCTTGCCGGGCATGCCCGCGGCCGAGCGCATCTCCATGCTGAGCTGTTGGCTCTGCGACCGCGCCATGGCGCTCATGGCGCCAGCGAGCCTGAGGAAGCAGGCGGCCACGACCACGAGGGTCATCAGGGAGATGAGGCTGACCAGCGCGTACTTGATCACCAGGCCGGCGGTCTCGGGAGCGTACCAGACGCTCTTCCAGATCGGCGAGAAGGACGTGTGCACCACGGTGAGGATGTCGCCGCGGTCCGGGTCGATCTCCAGGAGCTCGCCCACGATGCCGCGGATCTCCTCGGTCTGGACAGGGGTGATGGTCCGGTCGAGGATGAGGGTCACGGCCAGGCGCTTGAGGAACTTGTCCGGGTAGGTGTTGCGCCGCTCGTAGGACTGGGGCTCGCGGGCCGTGGCCGCCACCGGGGTCTCGGGCACGGGGATGCCGGGCAAAAGCTCCCCCCCGCCCGAGCCTGCCTCCGGAGAAGACCCCCAAAGGTAGGGCACGTTCTTGACCGTGCGGGCGGTCGCGGCCCCGTCCTTGGCCTCGAAGATCTCGATCCGGGTGAAGTCCACGGTCGCCTCCACGATGACCTTGGACCGGTTGGGCCCCAGGATCTTGAGGAGCACGGCCTCCACGCGCTCCTCCTGGGAGCGCTCGAACTTGGCCTTCTCTTCGAGCGGCAGGGTCTGGGCCCGCCCCGCAGCCGGCCAGGCCAGGAGGAGCCCCAGGGCCAGCGCGAGCCTCGCCAGGGGCTGGCGGACCTTGGCCGCGATCAAGGGGACCTTGACCCAGAAGGTGGAACCGTGGCCCAGGCCCGGGCTCTCCACCCCGATCTGACCGCCGTGCCGGCGGACGATCTCGGTGGAGATGGCCAGGCCCAAGCCCCAGCCCTGCGCCATGGCCTTGGGGTTGGAGTGCCGCGACTGGTAGAACTTCTCGAAGATGAGCCTCCTCTCGCTGGGATGGATGCCCGGGCCGGAGTCGCGCATGGTGAAGAAGGCCGACGAGCCCAGGAGCCGGACCCCGAAATCGACGGACCCTCCGGGGGGCGTGAACTTGACGGCGTTGCCGAGGAGGTTGGTCAGGACCTGCGCCAGCCTGCCCCGGTCCCCGTTCATGGCCACGCTTTCGGGCACGGCCGACTCGCCGAAGGCGATGCCTTTCTTTGCGGTGAGGAGGCGGATGGACGGGACCACCTCGCCCACCAGCGCGGCCAGCTCGAAGCCGGACATCTCCATGCGGAGCTTGCCGGCCTCGATGACCGCCAGGTCCGTCAGGTCCGAGACGAGCCGGTTGATCTGGTCGCCCCCGCGGGAGATGAAGCTCACGAACTTCTTCTGCTGGTCGTCGAGCTTCCCGCGCATCATGAGCATCTCGCTGTAGCCCTTGATGGACGCGAGCGGGGTCCTCACGTCGTGGACCACCATGGAGAGGAACTTGCTCTTGAGGTTGTTGAGCCGGGAGAGCTCCTCGTTGTTGGCCTTCAGGCGGTGCGAGAGGGTCATCAGCTCGCGGCTCCTGCGGCCGAGCTGGGTGTGGGCCAGCGTCACCTCGTTGATGAAGCGCTGGATGATGAACCGGTTGTCGCGCTCCCGGACGAGATGCCTGTTGAACTGGAAGAAGCCCGCGATCTGGCTGACCACGAGCATGCTGGCGGCCAGGAGCAGGAAGGCCACGGGTAGAAGCCCGATGAGCATCATCTCCATAAGCTGTCTCTCCTAGAGGTTCTCCCTCATGAAATCCCTGAGCCTCTGGTGGCCCGGGTCGAGCTCGAGCGCGCGGGCATAGGCCTGCCGCGCCTTGAGCCGGTCGCCAGCCAGGTAGTAGGCCAGGCCCAGGCGCATCCACGCCGCGCCGTCCTGGGGCACGGCCGTCAGGGCCTCCTGGCAGGCGCGCACGGCGGCGTCGAATCGGCCGGACATGGCGGCGTTGGCCGCGCGCCTCAGACGCATCCGCGCGAACCCGTCGGCGAAATCGAGGTGGTCCCGATCCACGGACCCGGCGACGGGAGGGACGGGCCTGTCGAGCCGGGCCTCCAGCGCCGCCTCCCCGGCGGAGGCCGGGACGGCCTCGGCCGGGCCCGTCAGCAGGGGCCGGACCTGGGCCGCAAGCCCGGCCTGGGCCTGAAGGGCCATGCTCGACTGGTCGAGCCGGACCTCGAGCTCCTCGCAGGCCGAGAGCTGGTCCTCGAGCCTGGTCTCCAAGCGCTCGAAGCCGTTGACCCTGGCCTGGAGCCTGGTCCCCAGCTCGTCCATGCGCGCCACCTGGCCCTGCATGGCCTCGCGGATGCCGGCCGCCCGGGCCGCCCCCTCCTCGGTCATGGCCGCCATCTCGCGCGCCTTGGCCGCGAACGCCGCGGCCGCGCGGTACGCCTCCTCGCGCGCCTGCGCGAGCTCCGCGGCGCGAGTCTTGTCCTCGGGGGCCAGCGCGGGGGCCGGGGCAGGCTGGGCCTCGAGCCTGGCCAGCCTGGCCTCCAGCTTCTCGAGCTTCTCGAGCAGGGGCTTGAGGTCCGCTGCCGGGGCCGGCGGCGGGGGCGGGGGCGCGGCCGGCGCCGGGGCCGGCGCGGGCTCGGGATTGAGCCCCTTGATCGAGGCGAAGAGCGAGCCGGAGGGCTTCCTTGCTTCCCATGGACCCGTCATAGGTTCTCCTTGACGAACTCCTTGAGCTTCTCGTTCTTGGGATCGAAGCGGATGGCCTTCTCGTAGGCCTCCTTGGCCTTGGCGCGGTCGCCGGCCGCGAAGTAGGCGGAGCCCAGCCGCATCCAGGCCGCGGCGTTCTCAGGCTCGATGACGAGCACGTCCTGGCAGGCGCGCGCCGCGACGTCGAAGCGCCTGCCGAGCACGGCATCCACCGCGCGCTTGAAGCGCGCCTTGGCGAACTCGTCGAACGGGAGGATGTCCTCCTGGACCACGGGCTTGCGCACGGCCTTGGCCACGGCGTGCAGGAGCTTCATGAAGGCCTCGTGCCGGCCGGACTCTCCAGCGGCCGTGTGGGCGAGGAGGAGGGCCTCGGACTCACGGCGGTCGATGTAGGCGCTGATGGCGCGGTGGCCGAGGTTCGAGGCCCGTGTGGCGGAGGCCAGGGCCTCGGCGTCGTTGGGGCTCCGCTCGATCTCGGCGCCGTCGATGAGCTCCCGCAGGCGGCCGGCCTTGCCCTTCCACTCGCCCTCCCCGACCCCGGAGTCGAGGCTGACCGCGGTCTCCATGTTCTTGACCGCCTCGATGTAGTTGCGCTCTGTGAGCTCGCCCTCGCCGCGGTCGAGGTACTGGCTGGCCAGGGCCGTGCGCTGGGGCGCTTTCTTGGCCCCGAACTTGTAGGCGATGGAGTAGCGCTGGGACATGCCCAGGGTCGGGTTGTTGACCATGGCCAGGTCGATGCTGAAGGACTTGCGGAAGGTGATCCCGGCGCCGACCGCGATGCCGTCGTCCGAGTACCCGGCCCGCAGGGCCCCGTTCCCGATGCGGTACTCGCCCCCGAAGCGCACCTCCTGGGACTCGGAGACGTCGAGGGCCACGGTCAGGGGCCCGTAGACCCGGTAGGCCATGCCCAGGCGCACCCGGGTGGGCAGGCTGTCGGAGGTCTCCCCCGAGATCTGCTGGACCGCGTTCTGGACCACGAAGCCGAGCATCATGCTGTCTGCGGCCACGGGCCCGTACTGCAAGCCGAAGTCCAGGGCCATGAACTTGTCGGTCATAGGCCCCAGGGTGCGGTTGAGGATCTTCACGCCCCCTCCCATGGCCAGCTTGGGAGAGAACAGCCCCCGGAACCCGAAGCCGAACCCCATCGCGGTCTCGGCGTAGGAGATGCCCACGGAGTTGTTGAACTCGTCGGCTCCCTTCAAGCCCGAGATGCCCAGCTTCATGTACTGCACGCCCCAGCCTCCCGGGATCTTCTTGAAGTTCCGGGCGAAGGCGCCGTGCTGGTAGCTCGCCTCTCCGAAGAGGCTGGCCTGCATGATGGAGAGCTCGGTGACGTCGAGCAGGCCGAGGCCCGCGGGGTTGTAGTACAGCGAGGTCGCGTCCCGGGTCTCGGCGGTGTGGGCGCTTCCCATGCCCATGGCGCGCGCCCCTGCCCCGAATTGGAAGATCTGTCCGGCTTCGGAGCCGAACTGCGACTTGGCCCATGCGGGCGCCGATGTCGACCATATAGCGAGGAGCAGCGCAAAGATGATGGTCATGTCAGCGTAGGACTGCGATCTTGTGCACCACCT
>JBAZSR010000203.1:0-6673 GCA_041662295.1 Elusimicrobiota bacterium
CCTGGGCGCCGGCTATCTCGGGAAGGAAGGCCTCAAGGTCCTGCTCGAGCGGCCGGAGTACGACGCTACGCCCGCCATCCTGGAGACGCCTTGGGCGGATGGCTCCTACGCCAGGGACCTGGAGTTCCTCAAAGGGCTCTAGCACGCGGTGCTGGCGGGTTCGCCATGGCCAGACCTTCCAAGAGTGCGGGAATCGCGCCTCCGCGAGTGCGGCCCGGAGGGCCGATATTTGGCGGTCAACTGAAGATTTCAGGCTAGAGGTGTTGGAGTCGTAGGGTGTCGGAGCGCGATTTTCAGAATCTTCGTCGGGGGTTATGTCGCGATGGCCGGCAGGGGTCGAAAACAGGGGTTTTGACCTGTTTTATCGCTTGGATCGGGTTTGAATGCGACAAAACCTTCGTCGAGATTTTTTGATTTCTCAGGAGTGGCCCTGGAGCTCCGGGCAAGGTTCAGACCGCCGCCGGTTTGAAGGCTTCCACGATGGAGTGCATCCCAGGGTCCCGGTGGACCAGTCCCGCCTTCTTGAAGCCCGCGGCTGAGAGGTCCTCGCAAAACTCGCGGAGGCTGAAGACACCGCCCTTGTCAGTGCCGACGAGCATGTTCACGCCGAAGAGCGCTCCGGACACGGGAGCTGTGTGGGAATCGTCCATGACCATGTCGCGGATGAGGATCCTCCCTCCTGGGACCAGGGCCTTGAAGACCTTCCGGTAGAGGGAGCGGTTCTCCTCCCTGGAGTTCTGGTGCGCGATGGCGCTCACCCACGCGAGGTCAGCGCCGGACGGCAGGGGGTCCTTCAGGTAGTCCCCGGCAGCGAGTTTGACCCTGGCCATGAAGCCTGACGAGGCTAGGCGCTTGCGGGCCATGGCCGTCACCCGAGGAAGGTCGAAAAGGATGGCCCGGGCCTTGGGCTGTCTGCGGAGGAACGCCATGGTCCAGGTGCCGGAGCCTCCGCCGATGTCGAGCAGGACCTTGAAGCGTCCTGGCCGAGCCTTGGCCGAGACCATGTCCGCCACCGGTCCCGAGAAGCTGTGCATGGCTCCGATGAAGGACTCCCCGTCAACCTTGCGGCCAAGGATGCTCGGCCTGTCGGGTCCGGGCCGGCCGGTCTTCACCACGCGGCCGAGGTCTGCCCAGCGCCTCAGGCAGTTGGCCATGTGGCGCAGTCCGGGCCTGAGGGTCCTGGGCGCTCTTGCGGCGAGGGTCTCTCCCACGCCAGGCGCGCAGCGATATGCGCCCCCTGATTTGCGGAGCAATCCAAGGCCCGCCAGGGCGTCGAGGAGCGCAGTCGTGCCCCGGAGGTCGGCCCGGATGAGCCGGGCCGTCGCAGCCGCGGTCCGGGACCTCTCAAAGAGCGGGGTGAAGACGTCGAGCTCCGCGGCCGCGGCGAGCACGCAGGCGGGCTGGAACTGCCGGGCGAGCCCAGCCAGGGCTTCTGCTGTCCAGAGGGCTCGGGCCTTCGTTTCCCGGGCAGGGGCCTGCGTCCTGCGCGCCATGGGCTTCAGAGCCCCAGGTCGGCCGAGATGCCGCGCATGGCCTCGACCGCCAGCACCGCGAAGTCGGGCAGGGGGATGCCCACGGTCTCGCACTCGCGGATGACGTCGCGGTTGACCGAGGCCGCGAAGAGCTTCTCCTTCATGCGCTTGACCACGGAGGTGGGCTTGACGCTGGCGAGCTTCTTGTCCGGATAGACGAGGGTCGTGGCCGTGACAAGCCCGGTGACGGTCTCCCCGGCGGCCAGGGCGTGGTGGAAGCGCTCGGTCCTCCGGGCGCCGGAGGACATCTCGTTGTGCATGCGGATGGCCTCGATGACGTCCTCGGGCACGCCCGCGGGCCGCAGGAGCTCGGCGGCCTTGGACCCGTGGACCGCGGGGTCGCCGTTCGTCATCTCCACGTCGATGTCGTGCAGGAGCCCGGCCAGGCCCCACTTGGCCTCGTCCTCGCCGAGCTTGCGGGCCATGGCCTTGAGCACGGCCTCGGAGGCGAGGCAGTGCTTGAGCATGTTCTCGTTCTTGACGTGCTGGCGCAGGAGGCTGAGCGCGGCTTCACGGCTGATGACGGTTCCAGGTTCCATGGTTTCTCCTTGAAAGTCCGGGGATATTGTATCAAGAGCCGGCCAGAGGTGTCTTGGCTTGGAGCTCTGGCGCGTCCCCATCGATGTCCGGGCTGGGCTGGAACCTGTTGGCCCATCCAGGCGTGGGCCCAAGTGCCATAAGCTCGTGGGCCCATTACCTGGAAGCTCCTAGGTCCATGGATTCTATGGCGAATCCCTGAGACATCATATGATTTTCCCATGACTCAGAGACCCCTCTCACCCATCATCATTTCCCTGGCAGCGGTCCTCGCCCTCCAGCCTTTGGCGGCCTCGGCCGCGAATGTCACGGCGATCCGCCCCGTGAAGGCCGGCCCTTTCACGGGAATCGCCGGCGCGGGCTTGAGCAGTCTCTCCCAGCCCGGGTTCGGCGCTCCGGCGCCGGCTCTCCCGGCTCTCCAGGCCGCGCCGTCTCTAGGCGGCTTTGCCGCGCCCTCCCTGCTCTCCGTCCCCGCGGTCGCTCTGCCCGGCGCGGCTGTGCCGGCAATGGCGCAGGGACAGGCCGTCGCCGAGCCCGGCGCTCCTGAGGCGGCTGCTTCCGCGCTCTCCGAGGTCCGCGAGACCGCCCAGGCTCTCGCCGCGGGCCAGGAAAGCGGCAAGGACGCCGATGCCTCCAAGGTGCTCGACAAGGCCTTCGACGGCGCCAAGGCCGCGCCAGCCGGCTCCGGCTCCGAGGTCGAGGGCGCTTTCTCCCTCTCAGCGTCCGAATCCCATCTCGCCAAGCCCGCGGAAGCGGTCCTGCCCGTCATCGACCCCCAGTGGATGCCTGCCCAGCGGTCGCAAAGCCGCAGGCTGCGCTACCGGGTGACTGCCGGCGAGGTCAAGGAGCTCGGCGAAGACGTCAAGGTCGACGTCGCGGTCGAGGCCCTCGCGGTCCAGGCGGTCTCCGGCGTCTTCGCCGAAGGCCCGGCGATGGGCGGCCTGCAGGACAAGGTCTCGGAGAAGTCCTGGACCGTGCCTTCAGGCATCAAGTCCGCCGCCACCCTCCGGAAGTCCGGCAAGGAGGCCCTGGTCTGGCTCGACGAGCAGGGTGCCGTGCGCTTCCACCGATTCGACGAGGACAAGACCTACAGGGTCGAGGCCGGCAAGGTGGACCTCATCGCGGCCAGCGCGGACGGGGAGACCCTCCACGTGGTCAGCGGGGGGCTCATCAAGAAGTGGGACCTCCTCGAGGACGCTCCTCGCGACCATACCCTGACGGTCGGCGGCGCTCCCTACCTGGTCCAGGACGCGGTATCGCTCTCTGCCTTCACCCAGAAGGGCGACGACGGGGTCAAAGTCGTGACCAAGGCCGGCCGGGTCTACGCCACCGCAAAACGGGTCATCACCATGGCGCGCACGGACGAGATCGTGGACCTCCACGGCAATCTGGTCTCGGGCGTGGAGTCCGCGGGCAACGGGCTCTACCTGCGCAGGACCAGCGAGGGCACCATCCTCTACTCGGCCGCGGTGGACGGAGAGGAGTCCCTGCTCGAAGAGATCGGGACGCTCCCGTTCGACGCCAGGGCCGTGTCCCGCAGTCCCATCCGAGACGTGTACTTCGCGGTCTCGGAAGAGGGCCTTGTGGAGTACGAGGTCTCCAACAACCGGTACATGACCTTCAAGGTGCCCGGCCTCTCCGAGGCGCTCAGGTCCGGACCGGCAGGCTTGGACATGCGCTGGGACTCCATGAAGATCACGGCCGGCAGGAAAGTCTTCGAGGTCCAGGTCGCCCAAGCCCGGGAGTTCCTGGCTTCGCGGTCCGCCGAAATCCGGCTCTGGGCCCAGGCCAACCCCATGTACGTTGAGGGGGGCTACCTCCACATCGGGGACTTCAAATTCAAGATCGCGGCCAAGACGCCGCAGGCCATGACGTGGAGGACCCCGCCGACCGGGCTTCAGAAGGCCTGGAACAAGGTCAAGAGTCTCTTCAGCAGGGGCATGCCCGAGGCCGTGGCCTCGCTGGGCATCAGCGAAAAGGACTGGATGGCCCTGAATCTGCCGTCGAACAAGCGGCTCATCTACGACACCTTGAAGGGCTTCACGCTCCACCAGCACATCCTCTACATCGGCGAGACCGGCGGGGGCAAGACCTGGATCGCGACCATGCTGGCGAAGCTCACCGGCAACGAGCTGTGGATGGTCTCGATGAACGAGTACACGCGGAACAAGGACTTGATCGCCCGCGAGACCTTCGGCGAGGAAGGCAAGAACCGGACAGGCCTGACCGCCTCGACCGTCCTGCGCTGGATGCAGGAGGGCGGCATCCTGGTCTTGGACGAGATGCACAAGCCCTTGGAGGGCATCGCGGTCTTGAACAACATCCTGCAGAACGGCGAGTATCGGATGGCGGACGGCCGGACCATCAAGGTCGACAAGACCAAGTCCTGGGTGATCGGGACCATGAACCCGGTCAAGCCCCCGTACAAGGGCGAGCCCCCGTCGGGCGAGCTCTCGAGCCGCTTCGGGATGACGCTCGACGTCAAGTACCTGCCTCCTGACGAGGAGGAGGCGCTCTTGGGCATCTTCTTCGACAAGGTCTCCAAGGACATCATCCACAAGCTGGTGTCCATCGCCAATGACCTGCGGCGGATCTACCCCGAGATCCTGCCTCTCCCCATCGCTCCCCGGACGCTCATGCACATCGTGGAGCACATCCAGAAGTTCCCGAACGACAACCTGGCGGACATCTTCACCAAGACCTACAACCCGAGTTCCATCGTGGAGGACCCGGCCATCGCCGAGGCCATCACCCGGGCGCTCCAGGCCCATGACCTGGCCGGCGCGGGCGCCAAGGCGGTCGAGCCCAAGGCTGAGAAGAAGGCCGACGACGGGGTGCCGTTCTAAAGGAAAGAGCCCACGAACATGAGAGCGGGCGTGCTGGCAGCGGTCCTGGCCTGGAGCCTCGCGGCGAGCGCCGCGGCACAGGTCAAGTCCGTGTCCCTGCCCAAGGCCGGAGCCGGGGTCCAGACCGGCCTGCCCGCGGCCGCGGGAGCCGGGATCTCCGCTGCGCCGTCTCTGGCCCCGCTCAAGCTCGAGCTCGGCTCGGGCATCGGGTCCTTCCCTGCGCCGGCCATCCGCCTGGCGCCCGAGGCCGTCTCGCCGGTATCCGCTGAGCCCGGCATCAGGGCCGCGGCTGAGGTCCCTGGGCTCAGCGCTTCGCCTGCCGAGGCTCCGCTCTCCGCCGAAAGCGGTTCCGTTGCCCTGCCTGAGGCGGCCAAGCCCGTTGCCGCGGAGCTCAGCGAGAGCAATGCACGGGCCGAGAGCCCTGAGGGCTTCTTCCCGAGGCTCAAGAAGCTCTTCGACGGCTCGGCCAAACTCGCCGACGCTCCTGAGCTCCAGGTCCCTGAGTACATGCGGACCGCGCCGGAATCCCTCCTGCCCCATGCTTCGGCCGCTCCGTCGTGGAATCGGCTGGGCAAGGCTTCCGGCGAGAGCAAGCTGGCCTTCGAGAGGGCCTTGAAGAAGGCCCTCCCTTCGCCGACCCCGGCTGTCCCGCTCTCGGTCGAGGCCCTTCCGCAGGCCCTGGTCGAGGTCCAACAGGCCGACTCTGACGGGGTCGTGCGCCAGGCTTGGGATCTGCCGTCCGGCGCCAGGGGCGCCCAAGCCGGGTTCAAGGGCCTTTTCTGGATCGACGCGGACGGCCGGCTGGTCCGGAGGGACCTGGAGACCGGCGCCATGACCGCCTACGCATCCCCTTCCGGCATGGTCTCCCGGTTCGTGTTGGCTCAGAACGATTGGGTCTTCGTGGTCGTGGGGGGCGCCCTCGAGCGGTGGGACCTCGACGACCGGGACGCGGAGGTCATCTCCCCGGCCGGGTTCGACGCGTCCTCGCTGACTCATATGGTCTTCGCCGAGGAAGGCAAGTTCAGCGGCGAGACTTTCTTCTACCACGCCACCGGCCGGCTGGCGTGGAGCTCTTCCTCCAGGTCCGAGGAGGTGGGCGGACTCGTGATGACCCGGGATGGGGAGAATCAGGAGAAACCCATCCCTGCGGGCAAGGGGTTCTACTTCGCGGTCGAGGGCGGCAAGACGAGGCTCTGGAAGCGCAAGGGCGAGTACAGCCCGCTGGAGTCCTGGGGCGAGATCCCGTTCGAGGTCCGCTCCATCGGCACGGACGACGGCGCCGTGTTCGCGGCCGTGGACGATGGCGTGGTGGAGTGGGACTTCTCCCGGGGCGAGTACCGGCTCTTCCGGGTCCCCGGCTTCTCCGCCCTCCCAGGGCCCAAGCGCGTCGATGTCGACGCTGACCGGCTGATCCTCAGCGCCGGCTCCAGGGTCCTCGAGCTCGACAAGGATGCCCTCAGGGTCAGGAAAAACACTCAGGCTGACCGCACCCGGAGATGGGCCGAGAAGAATCCCATGTACGTGGAGGGAGGCTACCTCCGCATCGGGGAGTTCAAGTTCAAGATCGCCCACCGGACGGCCCCTTCGCGGCCCTGGATTGAGAGGGCCTGGGCATCGGTGAGGAGATTCTTCGGAAGGTCAGCGCCGCCTGCGGTGGCGCTGGAGAGGGGCATCAGTGAAAAGGACTGGAAGGCCCTGAACCTGCCGTCGAACAAGCGGCTCATCTACGACACCTTGAAGGGCTTCACGCTCCACCAG
>JBAZSR010000204.1:0-3269 GCA_041662295.1 Elusimicrobiota bacterium
GGCCTCCTCCTCGATGCCGAGGTGCTGGATGATGCGCAGGTTGTAGGCGAGGTCCGAGGGCTTGGTCCAGGGGGTAAGGAGGATGACGGCCAGGGGCCGGTAGCCAGAGTAGTGGAACCGCCCGCCGTGGGCGGCCTCGAGCTCCTTGAGGAGATTGACGCCCCGGATTGCGGTCAGGGGGTCGAAGCCCTTGTTGAACCGGAGGAGCTCGTCGTAGACGAAATTCTCCGCTCCGGCCGTGATGCAGTGGACGGCCTCCCCTGCGCGCATCCCGGCGATGATCCTCTCCAGCGCAGGACGGACGCGGAGCAGGTGGTCCAGCCGGGCCCCGATGAGCAGGGGGGTACGCCTCATGCCGCTGCGCCGCATCGCCCGGATGACCGCGGACAGCAGGCCCGCGTTTCCGATATCCGGGAGCACGAGCGCGGCCTGCGGCCTGCGGCTGCTCATGGCCGACGCTAGGTCGCGGATCTGGCGTTCGACCCAGGACGCCGAGACGGCCGGGGGCGGGGCCGGCCGGACCTCCCGGTCCCCGCAGAAGGCGCAGCCGAAGCCGTGGACGGAGGCCGGGAAGGAGATCCCGGCGTAGCAGGGGTTCCCGGCCACAGGGCGCCTGTAGGCGCAGTCCGCGCCCGTGTAAAGGTAGACGACGTCTCGTCCCAGGAGGGACGCCGCCGGGTTGCCCGGCTCCCAGCGGTAATCCGCGTGGGCGTCGGGGTCCCGGAGCATGTCCTCGTGGCGGAATCCTCCGGGACCGAGGGGAAGGCCGAGCCGGGTCAGGAGGTCCGGCGTCGAGAGCCGGCCGTCCCTCCAGGTCCAGCACCGCAGGCCGGGCACGGCCCGCTCGAGGCACCGGCGCTGGCGTCCGAAGAGGGGGTGCGTGAAGACCGCCGTGCGGGCCCGGAGGCGCTCCGCAGCCCGGAGGAGGCGGCAAAACGCGTCCTCATCCAGGGTCACCTCGTCGCGGCCGTGGCAGAAGGGGTTGTCGGCGCTGACCGCGAAGCGCAGCCAGCGGTTGGGGATCCCATGCCGGTTGAGGAAGCCCTTGAAGAACGGCAGAGAGTCCTCGAACATCCCTGGGAAGAGGTCAGAGGTCACGAACTCGGCCAGGAGGACGCCGTGTTTCATCGTCTCCATTGTAGCTAACTTGGGATTGACACCATCAGGCAGGCGGGGATATACTTGCACCAGTGCCGAAGATCCAGCTCGCGCTCGAAGGGGACTGCTCCCTCCATTGGCTGGCCGGGGGCTCCCAGTGGGTCCTGCGGCGGGAGTCCGGAGGCTCGAAGAACGCGCCCGTGATGACGAGCCCCTTCGTCATCGGCCGCTCCCCTGAGTGCCAGATCGTCCTCCTTAACGATCCCGACCTGCTCAAGACCACGAGCCGCTGGCACTGCCACCTTCGGGAACGCGAAGGGTCCTGGCTCCTGGCGGACGGCAACGCGCCGGAGGCCGCGACCGAGGGCAAGGCCAAGCCGAGCGTCAGCGGCACCTGGCGCAACGGCAGGAGGATCTCCGCGCCGGAGCCGCTCAGCCCAGGGGACCTGATCGGGGTCGGGCCCTGGCGCTTCAAGGTCGCTGAGTGCATGCAGAATACCGTGGACATCGACGCTCTGCTCACGCGTATCGGCTCGGCCAAGCCCCGGGGGCTGAGCGTCGACGCCGCCAAGGTCCGCGGGGGCTTTGCGCAGTTCCACGAGCTCATCCTTAAGCTCAATGAGGTCCAGGGCGTGGACGCGGGCTTGTCCGCTCTCCTTGAGTTCGCCATGTCCAGGATCCAGGGCGCGGAGGTCGCGGCCGTGCTGGTGGACGCTCCCGGCCGGGAGCCCAAGGTCCGTTTGGCCTGGTCCCGGGCCGGAGGTCTGATCGAGGACTTCCGGTTCAGCTCGGGGCTGGTCAGCGGCCTGCCCCGTGACAAGGCCTTCCTCCTCGCCGGGAACATCGCCGACGCCACGAAGAGCCAGCTCGCGGCGGACATCAGCTCCGGCCTGCTCGTCCCGCTGACCGCGCGCCAGGAACGGCTGGGCATCCTGTACATGGACAACCGCAGCCGCGGCACGGTGTTCACGGATGAGGACCTCCATCTCGCCACGGTCCTGGCGAGCCTGGTGTCGCTCCAGATCGTGCAGGAGCGGCAGACCTTCCTGTCGCGCGTCGAGCAGAACATGAGCCACTATTTCGGCCCGGACGTGGTGCGCCTCATCCTCGAGGAGACCCGCGCCGGCCGGCCGGTGAGCCCGGGCGTGCGCGACAAGAACGCCACTGTGATGTTCGTGGACATCCAGGACTTCTCGGTCTTCTGCCGGGACAAGCCCCCGCGGCTCATCGCGGACGTCCTCAACGCCTACTTCGAGCTGGCGGCCGAGTGCATCCAGCGCCACGGCGGCCATCTGGACAAGTTCATCGGGGACGGGGTGATGGGCGTCTTCGGCGCCCAGCCCTTCGACCCGCCGGCCGGGATGGAGGAGAACCACGCCTCCCAGGCCGTGCGCTCCGCCAAGGACCTGGTCGCGGCCTGGCCCGGGAAGTCCAAGAGCTTTACTTCCGGCGACCTGCCTCTTCGCGTGGGCGTCAACACCGGCCGCGTCCTGGTCGGCAACATCGGCTTCGCCGCGAGGATGGAGTACTCGGTCATCGGCGACACGGTGAACCTCGCCTCCCGGATGGAGAAGCTGGCCCTGCCCAACGGCATCGCGATCACGGATGAGACCTGGCGGCTGGTGGGCAACGAGATCCTCTTCAAGGAAGGCGGCATCGAAGAGGTCAAGGGGTTCGGCACGGTCCGCATCTGGCGGCTCTAAGGGGAAGCGCATGGCTAGGAATCAAGACGACGATGAGTTCGCGGAGTTCCTCGAGCGGATCACGGCGTCGGTCGCATCGAAAGGAGGGAGGATGATCGGGAATTTCTTCGGCAAGCTGTTCGGCGCGGCCATGGTCCTGGCCGCGTTGGTCGTGTTCTTCGGGTGCTACTTCATCGTCGCGCCCGGCGAGGTCGCTGTGAAGACGCGGCTCGGCAGGATCGTGGACTCTTACGACGAGGGGATGCACTTCAAGGTCCCCCTGATGGAGAGCATCACCAAGTTCTCCATCCAGATCCAGCGGGTCGACATCAAGACTCAGGCTTTCTCGAAGGACCTGCAGACGATGAACACGCATCTGGTCGTGAACCATCGGATCCAGAAGGGGACCGTCATCAGCATCTTCAGGAACCTCGGGCCGCACTACGTGAACGCCGTCGTGGACTCCACCGTCCAGGAGATCTTCAAGTC
>JBAZSR010000204.1:3300-6645 GCA_041662295.1 Elusimicrobiota bacterium
GAAGATCATCGGCGAGCGCAATCTCCTGGTCGAGGAGATCAACACCGCGGCCAAGGCGAAGCTCATGACGCAGGAGATCATCGTCACCGACATCTCCGTGGTCGACCTGGACTTCACGGACCAGTTCCTCAAGGCCGTGGAGGACAAGCAGGTCGCGGAACAGCAGGCGAAGATGTCCGAGAAGCTCGTGGAGAAGGCCAAGAAGGACGCCGAGCAGATGGTCGCCAGGGCGCGCGCCGAGGCCGAGTCCCTGCGGATGCAGAGGGATGCCGTGACGCCTCAGCTCATCGAGCTGCGCAAGGTCGAGGCCCAGATCAAGGCCATCGAGAAATGGAACGGCGTCCTTCCTCAGTACACGGGCGACGCGATCCCCTTCATCTCCGTGAACAAGGCCAAGTAGGGGCGGCGTCAGAAGACGCGGCACCAGAGGGCTTTGAGGTACTCTCCCTCCGGGAAGTCCGCGGCGAACGGGTGGTCCGGCCCGGCCCCGGTCTTGCGGAAGATCTGGAGCCTGCGGCCCGCGGACCCGGCGGCCGAGCGCACGATCCTCTGGAACTCGTGCCAGGGCAGGAGGCCGCTGCAGGAGCAGGTCACGAAAAACCCGCCTTCCTCGACCGTGGAGAGGGCCAGCCTGTTGAAGTCCGCGTACTTGTTGGCCCCGAAGTCGTAGCCCTCGCGGGTGGCGATGAGCTTGTAGGGGTCGAGGATGACGAGGCCGAATCTCCGGCTGTTGGCCGTCATCTGCCGCAGGTAGGGGAAGGCGTCGGCGCACACGAGGTCCAGGCGCACGTTGTTGAGGTTGGCGTTGCGTCGGGCCTGGGCCGAGACCTCGGGGTCGAGCTCCACGCACGAGACCTCCCCGGCGCCGCCGAGCTTCTTGGCATAGAGCCCGAAGCCGCCGGTGTAGCTGCAGATGTCGAGGACGCTGCGGTCCTTGGCGAGGGTCGCGGCGGCCAGGCGGTTCTCGCGCTGGTCGCAGAAGAAGCCGGTCTTGTAGCCGCCCTCGAGGTCCACCTCGAAGGCGACGCCGTTCTCGGTCACGCGGACCTTGCCGGCGGGGGCTTCCCCGTGCTTGTGCTTGATGGTGAAGCCCTCCATCTTCTGGACCGGCGCGCTCGCCCGCAGGGTGACCTTGGCCCCGGGGAAGTGCTCGAGGAGCGCCGCCTCCAGCAGGGGGGCCTGCTTGAACATGGCCAGGGAGTAGATCTCGAGCACCAGGTGCTCGCCGTAGCGGTCCACCACGAGGCCCGGGATGCCGTCGCCGTGGGCGTGGATCACGCGGTAGGCGTCGGTCGTCGCGTCGAGGCCGAGGATGTCCTTGCGCAGGCTGACGGCCCGGCCCACCATCTGCCGGATGAAGACTTCAGGGCTGAAGTTCGCGAGGTCGCGGGTCAGGAACCTGAGGGTGACGAGGCTCTTGGGGTTGTAGAGCGCGGCCCCGTAGGGCGCTCCGTTCTTGTCGTAGACCGCCACGATGTCGCCGGGCCGGGCCTTGGGGTCCGCGTCTGCGATCATGCGCTTGAACGCCTGCGGTCCTGCGGGCGCCGAGCGCAGGCTCACCCAGGGCATGGCGAGGTCATGGGCCTGGGGCTTGCCTTTCCGGGTCTTCGGGGCTTCGCTGGATGGTTCCATCGGTCCGTCATTCTACCAATTGCCCCCTGCTGGTGTCAGAGATTGCGCTTGTTGCGTTTTTCTCTAGAAAACGCAACAAGCGCAATCTCTGACACCAGTGTATACTATCCTGGATGAGCCTCCTTCCGTTGGTCCTCGCGGCGGGGATCGCGGCCGCGGGCGTGTCCCCGTCCTCGGACCCGGTCAACGCCGAACTCGCGGCCGTCATCGACCTCTTCTACGACATCCAGACCGACGCGGCGCTCGCGGCGGCCCAGGAGGTGGAAGGCAGGCATCCCCTCCACCCGGCGGGCGCCTTCTACCAGGCCGTGGTGCACTACCAGCGCTCGCTCTTCGAGGACCCGGTGCGGCCCGAGACCCTCGCATCGTTCGATCTTGAGGCCGGACGCTGCATCGTGCTCGCCGAGGCGCAGCTTTCCTCATCCCCGGCGCTGGGACACTACTATCTCGGGGCCGGCTACGGGTTCAGGGCCCGTGTCCGGGCGCACCAGGGAAGGATGCGGGATGCTCTTGCGGACGGCAAGAAGGCCATGCGGAACATCAAGGCCGCGGTGGCCGATGACCCGGGCATCGAGGACGCCTACCTCGGGCTGGGGATGTACAACTACTTCGCCAGCCGCCTGCCTGCGGCTGCCAAGCCCTTCGCCTTCCTCCTGACGGGTCTCTGGCCGGACCGCGACAAGGGTATGGAGCAGATCAAGCGCGCGGCCGAAAAGGGGACGCTCGCCCGCGTGGAGGCCAGGACCGTGCTGGCCGCGATCTATTCCTCCGAGAAGGAGAGGCGCTGGGGCGAGGCCGAGGCGATCCTCGCGCCCCTCATGGAGCGCTATGGGCGCAACCCGTACTTCCGCCTGCGGCGGGTCTACACGGCCGAGAAAGCCGGCCGCTGGGACGACGCGGTGCGCTGGTCGGACCCGGACGGCCGCTGGCTCGAAGCCTTGAGCCCCGAGGTGCGGGAGAAGACGGCCGCCTCGGTCCGCTACCGCGCGGCCGAGGCGCTCATCCTCTCAGGCCGGCCGGAGGAGGCGCGGCGGCATATGGAGAAGCTCGAAGACATCACCCGGCCGGCGCGGCTCCTGGCCTGGATCGAGCTTCGGCGCGCGAACCTCCTGCAGGCCGATGGGAAGACAGGCGAGGCGAGGGACCTCTGCCGGCTCGTGATGGGATCCGATGAGCACGCGAAGAAGACCGCGGCGGCTTTCATCAAGGAGCCCTACCCGAGGGGCCCCAAGACCGTGGCCCCGCTCCGCTGGCCCCTCAGCGAATCGCCCCGCTGATGGATGGCACCAGCATACCCTACTGGTTCTGGTTGTCCTCGAAGTAGTCGAAGTCCAGGGCCAGGGCCGCGCCCAGGATGGCGGCCTTGGCGTCGTCCGACCGCGGGGCGGCGGGGCCGTCGAGCATCACGACGAAGCGGTCCGCGTCCGAGAACACTTCCTTGAGCAGGCCTCCCCACTTCTTGGTGATGGCGCCGATCTTGGCGCCGGTGGGGTCCACGAGGTCGAAGGTCCAGATGCGGAAGAACCCGGCTTCCACGCCTGCGGCGAGCTGTCCGGCGGGGTCGAGGATGTCGAAGCGTCGGCTGATCCAACGGAACTTGCGATGGATGGAGCCCACGGGCCTGCCGCAGCCGTCTTCCACGAAGGTCGACGACCAGATCCAAAACCACGGCCGCCGCACGCGCAGGGCGGGCTTGTTGTCCTTGTCGAAGAT
>JBAZSR010000205.1:0-6576 GCA_041662295.1 Elusimicrobiota bacterium
CTCTACCTCAGGCCCGGCTGCCCGGAGATCAAGGCGGCCGGCGGGCTCCACGCGTTCATGGGCTACGACGGCATGATCCTCACCGACTCGGGCGGGTTCCAGGTCATGAGTCTCTCGGACCTACGCGAGGTCGACGACCACGGGGTCAGCTTCAAGTCCCACATCGACGGAAGTCCCCACCGCCTGACCCCGGAGAGCGTCATCGAGGTCCAGGCTGCCTTGGGCTCGGACTGCTGGACCACGCTCGACGTCTGCCCCGCGTACCCGTGCACCGAGGCCGAGGCCGCCTCCGCCCTGGAGCGCACCATGAAGTGGACGGACCGCTCCGTCCCCGCTGTCGCGCGCTTCCGGGACCAGGGCTCGCGCTCCCTCTTCTTCCCCATCCTCCAGGGCTCGGTCTTCCCGGCGCTTCGCAAGCGGGCGGCCGAGCACCTGGCCTCGGTCCCGCACGACGGGGTCTCCATCGGCGGGCTCTCGGTCGGCGAGCCCAAGGAGCTGACCTGGTCCACCCTGGCCGCGGTCTCGGGGTTCCTGCCGGATGCCGAGCCCCGCTACCTCATGGGCGTGGGCACGCCCGAGGACGTCTGGGAGTCCGTCGCGGCCGGGGCGGACATGATGGACTGCGTCTTCCCCACCCGGGTCGCCAGGAACGGCCAGGTCTTCACCCGCACGGGCCGCTACAACATCTCGAACGCCCCTTCCCGCGGGAACTTCTCCCCCGTCGACCCCGAGTGCGGATGCTTCGTGTGCCGCAAGTACACCCGCGCCTACCTGCGCCACCTCTTCAGCTCGCGCGAGCTCCTCGTCTACCGCCTCCTGACCTACCACAACCTTTTCTTCATGCTCAGGACCATGGAGGAGATCCGCGCCTCCCTGCGCGAGGGGCGTTTCGCAGCGGCGAAGAAGGCGTTCCTCACCCGGCTCTCCGAGGGCGGGAAAGCCTAGGCCCGCATCCTCCCCTGCTCCGTTGCCCATGGGAGCCGGGGATGTCATGAGTCCCATTCGGACGAGCTCCTAGAAGCGGTAGGCCAGGGTCGCGTACCAATTGCGGCCGTTCTCCGGCACCTTCTGGCCCGAGGCGAACGGGTCCCTGAGATACGAGAGGTGTCCGTAGTAATGCCGGTCGAAGAGGTTGGAGACCCCTGCGTAGGCCGAGACCCCGCGGTAGGCGACCCCGGCCTTGAGGTCCGTGGTCTCCCAGTTCGCCGTCTGGGCCTCCAGGAGGGAGGTGTCCACCCGGTCCTGCCGGGCCGTCAGGTTCTCCACGGCCTCCACGAAGAAGGTGGAGTCGTCCCAGCGCAGAGCGGCCGAACCCCGCAGGGGCGGGATCTCGGAGATGGGCCTGCGGCCGGTGTCGTTTCGGGCCTCGGTGTAGGAGAGGCCGGCCTTGACGAAGAAGTGGAGCGGCAGGGAGACCTGGGCCCCGGACTCGGCTCCCCAGAAGGTCGCGTTGACGTTCTCGAAGGTGAGGTTGTTCACGGCCCCGACCCGGTAGCCCAGGGGGTTGATGAAGTTGCCCACCTTGCTGTAGTAGATGGAGCCGTTGACATAGAAGCGGTCGGTCGAGTACCTGGCCCCGAGGTCGGCCTCGTGGTTGTGCGTGGCCTTGAGGTCCGGGTAGCCGAAGGTGTTCTTCGTCCCGGGGATGCTCATGAAGAGCTCCTTTTGGTCCGGCAGGCGCGTGCCCCGGCCCAGGCCGGCGTAGAGGAGCAGGCCCTTGGCCGCCGTCACGGAGACCTGCAGGTTGGCGCTGGCCAGGGCGAAGTCGCGCTGTGTGCCCGCGGCAGCCACGGCATTGCCTGAGCCGGCCCGGGCGCGGGCGAAGTCGCCCCTGGCCCCGCCCTTGATGGTCCAGCGCTCGCCCAAGGGGCGCTCATACTGGGCGTAGAAGCCCCCGTCATGGATGCTCGCGTCCGGGATCATGTTGAGGGACCGGTAGGGATCCCCGGCCACGTACATGGAGCGCATGTTGACCGCGTTCCAGCCGCGCTTGTAGTAGTCGAGCCCTCCGCTCAGGGTCCCGCCGGCCATGGACAGGGCGGCGCTGAGCTTGGCTCCGACCACGTCCGTGCGCGCGTCCGTGACCATGGAATAGGGGCGGGTGATGACCGCAGTCGGCCTGGAGCTTTCCCGCAGGTTGTCGTCCATGAGATGGTCGACCTGGTCCCAATAGGCCTGGACCTTGAGGCTGTCGAGGAGGGAGAAGGCGTCCTTGAGCTCGAAGGTCCAGTTGACCCTGTGGGTCTGGTCGTAGACCGCGTCCATGAGCAGGTAGGGGTAGAGGACGTGCCGGGCGTCCTGGAACGAGTAGCCGAGCTCCATCCTGGAGTCCCTCCCCGGGTTCCAGCCGAGCTTGGTCCAGGCGGTGTTGATGAGGTAGGACCTGGAGTCCAGGGCGTCGGGCCGGTAGCGGTTGGCGCTGGTCCTGGGATAGATGTCGGTGATGAACCTCCCGTCGCCCGAGTTCGGGGTGCCGGAGAACTTGTGGGCGTAGCCCACGAGGCCGTCGCCGACCTCGCCGCCGTAGGAGCCCACGGCCGAGGCGTTGACCATGTCGTAGGAGCCGTGGGTGAGGCTGAGCTCCCCGCCGAATCCCGCGTGCGGGCGCTTGGTGATCGCGTTGACCGTGCCGCCCATGCCGCCGGGATTGGTCAGGTCGTAGGGCCCTTTGAAGACCTGGACCTGCTCCACCTCGGCGAAATCATAATGGAAGGACGCGGAGTCCATGCGGTTGGGGCAGGCCCCGTGCAGGCGCATGCCGTCCACCAGGACGTTGATGTTGTCCTTCTGGAGGCCGCGCAGGACCAGGTCGTTGGCGATGGCGCCCTTGCGCACGATGTCCACGCCCTCGACCCGCTTGAGGGCCTCTCCCATGTCCCGGGCCGGGCTCTCCCGGACCTCGCGCATGGTGAGGTTCTCTTCGGTGGGGCTCTGCCGGGTCCCGAGGATCACGATCTCCTCCAGGAGCAGGCTCTGGGCCGCGGACGCGGCCGGGATTCCCGGCGCGATGAGCAGCATGATGACGGCGGACTTCCAAGGACCAAGATTCATGTTGATGCCTCCAGACGACGGTCGAGCGGCAGGCTCGCGGCTTGCGAGGTGCGTGAGGATCGCGGCGATGATCGGCGGATCGGACGGCTAGGCCGGCTTGAGGCGGGGAGGCGGCGTCTCAATAGCGGTCCAGGCGCTCGGTGCGGGGGGCTGCGGGTCCGCCGCTTTCCAAAGGGGTCGCAGGGGCTGGAGCTGTCCGGTCGAGCTCGGCAGACACGGCTCCAGTCGGAGCTCGGGCGCCAGGGATTTTTCCTGCTGCTGGGATTGCGCCCCCTCCTGGATGCGGTGGCACATCTCGCAGGGATGCCGGCCGTCGAATGTCGTGGCCAAGGCCTGTGCCGTGGAACCGGTCCTGGCGGCCGCGATCACCATCCGGGTCCATGCCACGGACTGCAGCACGAGCCAGTGCGCGCCCGAGGCGTACAGGAGGGACGCGACCAGGGTCAGGCGAAGGCACCTCATTGCGCTGATTCTACAGTTCCAGAGAGTCCGCGCCCATGGTGGCGATGCAATAGAATTGTGACGGTTTGATGTAGGGGTGCAGAAGCCGGCGGGTGCTGGGGTCCTCCGGCCCTGCGGCGGCGTCGGCGGCCGCGGGAAACGCGACTCTCCGCAGCAAAGATATGGGATAATGATGTTCTCAGGGCGACAAGCCTAGGCCATGTTCCTTTTTGAGATCATCGTCGTCCTCCTGATGTTGGCGCTCAACGCGCTGTTTGCCGCCTACGAAATGGCGCTGGCGTCCATTGGCCGAGCTCGCCTGGCGGCATTGGCCGGCCAGAAAGTGGCCGGAGCCGAAGCGGCCGCCTATATGAAGGAGCGCATGGAGGCGAGCCTGGCCGTGGTCCAGCTCGGCATCACCCTCGCCGGGGCCATCGCCGCAGCCGTCGGCGGCGCAGGAGCCGAGGAAACCTTCGCCCCCTACCTGGAGAACATGCTGGGGATGACCCGGATTGGGGCGGACGTTCTGGCCATCGCGTGCGTGGTGGTCCCGTTGAGCATCGCGACCGTCATCTTCGCTGAGCTGGTTCCCAAGGTGTTCGCCATCGGCAACAACGAGTGGGTTTGCCTGAAGCTTTCGCCGGCCATGCGGCTTGTCGCCGATTTTGCGGGTCCTGTCATCCGCGTGATCGAAAGGATCGTCAAACGCATGGTCGGTCCCGGACGCGGATTCCGGATGAAGGACGAAGTCGGGGCCAAGCGCGCGGGGTTGCACGAGCTCAACGCCGCGGCCACCCTGGCCCGCAGCGCCCACCTCATCGGCGCGCGGGAAGAGCGCATCGTGATGTCCGCGGCGCAGATGACCTACCGCAAGATATCCGACATCATGCTGCCCGCCGGCGACATCTCAATGATCCCGCTCGGTGTCAGCCTGATGGACGCGCTGTTGAGAGCGCATCTGGACCTGCACACGCGCTTTCCGGTCAGCGCGAAAGAAGGAGATCCGCAGACCATCGAGGGCTACGTCAACTTCAAGGATATCGTCGTGGCGCTCAAGATGAGCCCCTCGCTGCCCGGCGTCAGGAGCATCATGAGGGCCATCAAGCGTTTCGACGCCGGCACCAGCATCGCCCAGGCCCTCGAAGAATCGCTGCGCGAGAAGGTCCACATCGCGCTCATCGTATCCAAGGATGGCAAGGTGCTTGGCCTGGTGACCCTGCAGGACATCATCGAGCAGCTCGTAGGGCGCATCGAGGATGAGTTCGACAGGCTTCCCGCGCACAGCCACCAATCCGGAACGGGCTGGATCGTCGGGGGAGGAACGCCGATGGCGACGTTAGCCTCCAACCTGGGATTGCCCTCGGATCCCTGCGGACCCGAGATCGGAACGATCACCCTGGCGGACTGGGTCGCCCGCCAACTGGGCCGGCAGCCCGCCGGAGGGGACATCATCGCGTCAGGCGGGCTCAACGTGGTGATACGGAAGCTTCGCCGCCGCAAGGTTGCGGAAGCTTTTGTGACTGCGGCGGCAAAGGAGGGGCCGCCTCGGAAGCCATGCTGACACAACCCTTTCTGATCGCCCTCTGCTCAGCCGTGCTTTTCGGGGCAGCCGCACCGGCGTGCAAACCGCTGCTGGGAGCGTTCTCTCCCTTTCAGTTGGCCGGCCTGCTCTATCTCGGCGCGGCCCTCGGCGTATTGCCCTTCACGATCTCAAGAAGAGACTCTTTTTCCCCACAGCGGCTGGATAGGCGCAACCGCCTGCTCCTGATCGGAGCAGTCGGATGCGGCGGCATCCTCGGGCCGGTCCTGCTGTTGTTCGGACTCGATTCTGCTTCGGCGACATCCGTATCTCTGTGGCTCAACATGGAGCTGGTCGCCACCGCCATCATGGGCACGCTCCTTTTTCGGGACAGGCTCGGGAAGGTCGGATGGATGGCGGCCGCGGGAATACTGTCGGCAAGCATATGGCTGGCCTGGGGAGAGGGGCTCGCGGGAATCCGGGGGGGCGTGCTGGTGTCTTTGGCCTGCCTCTGCTGGGGGTTCGACAATCATTTCACGGCGCTCATCGACGGCATCACTCCGACCGGCTCTACCTTTTGGAAAGGGGTGGTCGCAGGTACGACAAATCTCGTCTTGGGATCGCTCTTGGGACCCTGGGACGCATCCCTCGCGCAAGTCGGGATCGGACTGGTCATAGGAGCATTCTCCTACGGCGCGAGCATCGTCCTTTACATATCGGCGGCACAGCGGCTTGGAGCGACACGCAGCCAACTCGTGTTCTCCAGCGCGCCGTTCTTCGGCGTCCTCTTCGCTTTCATCGGTCTTGGGGAACGGATTTCTTCCACTCAGCTCGCAGCCGGCGCCATTCTCGTCGTGGCGCTGGCTATCCTGTCATGGGAACGCCATCAGCACCGCCATGCGCATGAGCCTCAAGACCACGAGCATGCCCATCGACACGATGACGCCCACCACGACCACGGACATCCGGGCCAAGCCGTGGAAAACCACCATACCCACCGGCACAGGCACATCGAGTCGGAACATGCCCATCCCCATTGGCCGGACCTTCATCATCGTCACGGACACGACTGATGCCCTTTGTAGGCGAGGATCGGGGCGGGAAGGCTGTCCTCGCCGTCCGCAAGGAGCCGGCGACCTCGGCCGTCGAGGCCTCCAAGGACCTCTGGCCCGGGCGGATTCCTTGGGGATCGCCCAAGAAGGGCGCAGGATAGGTCAGGGGATGGCGGGAGGCCGCAGGTCAATCTTTGGCGGCCATTCTCTTCGCCATCAGGATCAGCAGGAATGCCCGACGGTCCTTCGTGTCCATGCAGGCGGCGGCGGCCGCCAGCATGGCCTTCGAATCGACGAAGTTCGACGCGGCGGAGGCGAACGAGGTGTTGACCTCGTCGATGGGTTTGCCGCACATGGCGGCGGCGGCCGCCAGCATGGCCTTCGAATCGACGAAGTTCGACGCGGCGGAACGGAACGAGTCGTTCACCTCGCTGATGGGCCTTCCGCCGAGCGCGGCGGCGGCCGCCAGCATGGCCTTCGAATCGGCGAAGTTCGACGCGGCGGAACGGAACG
>JBAZSR010000206.1:0-6433 GCA_041662295.1 Elusimicrobiota bacterium
GGAGTGCGGCTTTCTTCATCGAGGGTCCCTCCTGGGCCAATGGGCCCAAATCACCACTGGGTCCATTATGCCACGAGACCGGACCGGAAGGGAATAAGGCAAAAGACCTATCCGTGGATGGGTCCAAAGGCCTAGGCGCTGATTCAGCCCTTGAGGGCGCCGAGGAAGGTCGCCAGGGCCCCGGCGAGCGGGCGCTGGTTCTTGCGGCGGGCCTGGGAGAGGACCCCGCGCCGGACGGCCTCTTCCTTCATGGCTTTGACCGCCCCGCCGTAGTTGATGGGGCGGTCCACGACCCGGAAGGACCACAGCACGTAGTCGAGGCTCTTGACGATCCTCGGGTCCGCGGAGAAGGCGGCGTCGGCGGCCCAGAACAGGATGTAGGTCCTGCCCGCGCCCGGGACGGCCGTCACCACGACCCGGGTCTCCCCCGACGAGCTCGCGAACCGGATCGTGCCGGTCAGCCGCAGGGCCTCGAGGTTGTCGATGACGACGATGCCCGAGGTCTCGGGCGTGGAGGCCGCGACCTCGGGGTGGAGCCGGACCGCGTTCCAGAAATCGTCGGCCTGAAGCCTGCGGGCGGAATCCGTGAGGACCGGGAGTTGGGTCGGCGCTACGATCACCATGAAGACGGGCCGCATGTGGCCGACCGGGAGCGAGCCCTTCATCCGGAACCCCATCACTGGCTTGTTGACGAACCCGATGGGCGCGCCAAAGACCCTGTCTCCGGAGGAGCACTCGAGGGGCTGGGTCGCGCCCCGGGCGAGCTCCCAGGCGGGGATGGTGGTCACCGCGAACCTGCAGTAGTCGTGGAGGAAGGCGTCTTTGGGGACAGCGTGCCCCTGGACGGGGAAGAAGAGCCACCAGCCGGCCAGGCCCACGAGGATGACGGCAAGCAGGGGGTAGAGCGGCGAGATGGGCTTCTCGTCGGGCTCGACGGCATCGGGCTCGAGGGACTTCTGCCAGTCCGCGAACACGACGCCGCATTTCGGGCACTTCTTGACCCCCGGCGCCTGGTCGAGGTGGCAGTTGGGGCAGAACATCAGAGCTCGACGGTCTGGCCCATGGCCGGGACGACCGCGTGCCAGCGCCGAGCGCTGCGCAGCTTGCCCGCGAACGCCTCGGCCGCAGAGCTCTCGCCGTGCACCACGAACGCCGCCTTGGGCGGCCGCGCAAGCGCGGCCGTCCATGAGAGGAGCTCCTGAAAGTCCGCGTGCCCCGAGAATCCCTCGAGTTCCACGACCTCGGCGCGGACCGGGACCTCGGTCCCGCGGATGCGGATGGCCTTCTCGCCTTCCAGAAGCCTGCGGCCGCGCGTTCCTTCGGCCTGGAACCCGGAGAAGGCGACCACGGTGCTCGACGCCGGCAGGAGGTTCTGCGCGTGGGCGAGGACCCGGCCCCCGGCCATCATGCCCGAGGAGGCGATGATGATGGCGGGGCCTTTGAGGTCGATGAGGCGCTGGGACTCCTGCCAGGTCTTGTGGAGCTTGACGTTGGGTCCCGCGATGCTCCCCCCGCCTTTGAGAAGGTCCATGCGGACCTGGTGGTTCGCGAGGTAGCGCAGGTAGATCGCGGTCGTCGCGAAGGCCATGGGGCTGTCGAGGTGGATCGGCAAAGACGGGATGCGCCCCGCGTTCTGGAGCTCCTTGAGGATGAAGAGGACCTGCTGCGACCGCCCCACCGCGAAGGCCGGGATGAGGAGGATGCCCCGCGTGGCCAGGACCTTGCGGACCACGGCCTCAAGCTCGTCGTGGGGGCTGGCCGGGGTGTGGAGGCGGCTTCCGTAGGTGGATTCGATGAGGAGATAGTCGCACTCGGGCGGAGGCTCGGGGTCCGGGGTCATCGGCGTGTCGTAGCGCCCCACGTCGCCGCTGAAGAGGACCTTGACGGTCCTGTCGTCGCCGCGCACCGTGACCTCGGCCATGGCCGAGCCCAGGATGTGCCCGATGTCGAGCAGGCGCACGGTGAACCTGCGGCCGACCTGGAAGGGCTCCCCGTAGGAGACGGGGGAGAGGAGGCGGACCGAGGACTGGACGTCGGCCTGGCTGAAGAGGGGCAGGGCCGGGGCGTGCCGCGTCATGCCCGACCGGTTGAAGAAGGCCGCGTCCTCCTCCTGGAGCTTGGCCGTGTCGGCGAGCACGATGGGCAGTATCTCGGCCGTGGGCGGGGTGCAGAACACGCGCCCCGCGTAGCCCAGGCGCACGAGACGGGGCAGGGTGCCGCAGTGGTCGATGTGGCAGTGCGTCAGGACGACCCCGCTCAGCCCCGCGGCGGAGAAGGGGAAGGGCTCCCAGTTCTTGAGGCGCAGTTCCTTGAGGCCCTGGAACATGCCGCAGTCCACGAGCAGGGACTCCCCCCCGCACTCGAGGAGGTACTTCGAGCCCGTGACCGTCCGGGCGCCGCCGTGGAAGCTCAATGTGATCATGGCAAAGCAAGTATAATATATACGCTCCCTCAACATGACATCTTGAAGACCGACATCGACGGACTCTTCTCCGCGGAAGGACCCCTGGCCCGCCTCGATCCCGGCTTCGAGGAGCGGCCTCAGCAGCGGGTCATGGCCGAGGCCGTCTACGACGCCTTCGCCTCGGGCCGGCGTCTGGCCGTCGAGGCCGGGACCGGCACCGGTAAATCCCTGGCCTACCTCCTGCCCGGCGCCTTGTGGGCCTTGGGCGCGGACCGCCGCCTGCTCGTCTCGACCTACACCCGCGCTCTGCAGGAGCAGCTCCTCCGCCGGGAGCTCCCCATGGCCGCGGCCGTGCTGGGGAGCATGGGTCAGCGCCTTGAGTTCGCCATGCTGATGGGGTCGGACAACTACCTTTGCCTGCGCCGCCTCGCGAGGCAGAGGCGCGGGCCCGACCTCTTCGACCGCGGTTCGGAGGGCGTCTTGGAGTCCCTCGCGGATTGGGCGGTCTCGGCGGAGAGCGGCCACCGGTCGAACCTGCCCGTCCTCGTTCCTGAGGGTCTCTGGCAGAGGCTCTGCCGCGACCCCGAGGCCTGCATGGGGCCGTCCTGCCGGCACCGGGAGGACTGCCTCTACCGCCGGGACTGGGCCAAGGCCGAGTCCTCCCGGGTCTTGGTGGTCAACCACGCGCTCCTGCTCTCCTCCCCCAGGCTGCCCGCCTACGGGGCCCTCGTGCTGGACGAGGCCCACAGCCTCGAGGACGCGGCGGCCGCGCATTTCGGCGTCGCGGTCTCCGACCTGCGGGCGGGCAGGATCCTCTACGATGTCTCCTCGCCCGACGGACGCCACGGTCTCTTGGGCCGGCTCGCCTGGCTGGACCGGAGCGGCCGGGAGGAGCTCGAGGCCCGGACGACCGCGTGCCGGCGCGAGCTCAGGGAGTTCTTCGGGGACCTGGCGCAGGTCCACAGCCTGCCCCCGCCGTCGCCGTTTCCGCGCTCCTCCAAGGAGGGACGGGACGACCCGCAGTCCCGCCGCCTCGACCCGGAGCACGGCTTGCGGGGCGTGCCGAGCCTGAGGGCCCTCGAGGCCGGACTCTCCGAGGCGGCCGACGCCTGCGCGGACCCGGAGGAGGAGGCGGAGCTCAAGAGCCTCCTTCAGCGCCTGTCCAAGCTCCGGCACGACATCGACGCGGGCCTCAAGGCCGGCGAGCCCGGGTTCGGCCGCTGGGTGGAGGCGGTCCGGGGCCGGGTTTCCCTGCATGCCGCTCCGCTTGACGCCGCCCCCCTGCTCGAGCGCGCCCTGTTCTCGAAGGAGGTCCCGATCGTCATGACCTCGGCGACGCTGTCCTGCGGCCGGGGTCTGCGGGAGTTCAAGGAGAGGATCGGGGCGTCGGGCGCCGTGGAGCTCGTCCTGGATTCCCCCTTCGATTATCCGGCCCAGGCCGGGCTCCTGCTCGTCGACGACCTCCCTGACCCAAGCGAGGCGGGCGTCTATGAGGAGGCTGTGGCGGACGCCTGCCGCCGGATCATCGCGGCCGTGCCCGGCGGCCTCTTCATCCTTTTCTCGAGTTGGCGCGTCCTGCGGCAGGTGGCCTCCATCCTGAAGGGCAAAGTCCGAGGCCGGCCGCTCTGGTCCCAGGGCGAATCCGGCAACGAGGAGCTCTTGGCGCAGTTCATGGCGTCGCGCAGTGCCGTGCTCCTCGGCGTGGACACCTTCTGGCAGGGGGTGGACGTCCAGGGAGGAGCGCTCAAGTGCGTGGTCCTCACCAAGCTCCCGTTCCCGAATTTCGCCACGCCCCTCGAGGAGGCCCGCCGGGAGTTCATCGAATCGCGAGGCCGCAGCTACTTCGAGGACTACTCCGTGCCCAAGGCCGTGGTGAAGTTCCGGCAGGGGTTCGGAAGGCTCATCCGTTCCGCTTCGGACAGGGGGGCCGTGGTCGTGCTGGACTCCCGCATCCTCAAGCGCCGCTACGGCGGCGTCTTCCTCGACGCGCTCCCCCGCTGCCGGCGCCTTTCCTCGTTCGCGGAACTCAAGGCCTTCTTCAAGCGGCCCTGACCTGCCTGCCGGGCGGCCGGGACAGCGTCAGTCGCAATACTGCCGGACGCGGCGCAGGTCCTCTTCTGCCCGCCCCAGCTCGCCGGCGTCGCCCATGGCCCGGGCGACCTCGATGCGCCGGCGGATGGCGTAAGGGTGCAGAGGGTCTCGGTCCGAGGCTGCCTTGAGCTCGGCGAGGGCCTCGTGGAGGAGGTTCCGGTCCAGGCGGAGGCCGGCGAAGAACGCGGCCGTCCCGGCTGCCTCGCGCGCCATGGGGTTTCCCGGGTGCCTTTGGGCCGCCCGCCGGCCGACATCGAGGGCCTCGCTGGCCAGGGCGCGGACCCGGCCGGGATCGGCCTCTCCCAGCTGGATGAGCGCGCTGCAGAGCCCGACTTCCTGGGGCAGTCGGCCCGGCGCCAGGGACGCGGCCCTGGCGGCCAGGGCAGCAGCTTCCTGGAAGCGGCCCGACGTAAGGGCTTTCCGGGACGCGCCGAGCGCCGCTTCAGCGCCGGCGAGCAGGCCGTACCCCGCCAGCACGGCGCACGCCAAGGCCGCCAGCGCGGGACGGCGCCAGCCGCCGAGGGGCTCGCGCCGCGGGCCGCACGCGCCCGCGAGCCAGGCGGCGACCACGCAGCCCTCGGGTGGCACGGGGTTGAACTTGGCGGCGAGGAAGACCGCGGCCAGGGCTCCGGCCGCGGCAGCGGCGCGCTCGCGCTCCTCGCCCTGGAGCGACCTCCAGAGATGCGCGGTGAGCGCCCCGATCAGCCACAGATAGGCCAGGAAGCCCGGCAGGCCAAGGGTCGCGGCGGCCTGGAGCAGGTCGTTGTGGGCGCTCGACTGGGAGGCTTGGGCGTGCCTGGTGATCGCGACGAACTCGGGCTTGCGGAGCTTGCGCAAGGCGAGCATGTAGTTGTCGGGGCCGTATCCCGTCCATGGCCGCTCGAGCGCTCCGACCGCGGCGGCCCGCCACACCCCGACGCGCATGCTGTCGACGCGCGAGCGGCGCAGGGTGAAGACGCCCGCCGCCAAGACGAGGGCCAGAAGGAGGCCTGTCCCGAGCCGCCGCGACCGCGGGGTCAGTCTCCCCGAGGCCGCGAGCCAGACGAAGGCCCCGCCGCCTGCGGCGAGCCACGCCATCCTCGACTGCGTCAGGAGCAGCGCGACGCCAAGACCCGCGGCCGCAAGACCCGCGGCCCGGCTGGACCTGGCTTTCCAGCGCCAGAGGCAGGCGGGAAGCAGCATCACGGCCACGGCACCGAACATCGCGGGGTTCCCGGTCGGGCCCAGGACCCGGCGCGTCCCGGGCGTCGCGTCCCAGGGATGGGGCACCAGTCCGACTGCTTGGGCCGCGGCGAAGGCCGCGGCCAGGCCTCCGGCGAGCGCCAGCGTCGAGAGCCCGTCATCGGCCGTCTTGTCGTCGACCGAGGCGCCCAGCCAGTAGGCCGCGGCGTAGAGGCTGAACTGGAGGACCCCGTAGTAGGGCTGGAAGGAGTCCCCCCACAGGGATTGGAAAGGGTCGAGGGAGAATGCGGTCGAGAGCCCTGCGCAGGCCAGGAGCGCAAGGACAGGATAGCCGAGGGCGGTCCGTCGAGCGCTCTTCAGCCCAAGCCACGCGGCCGCGATCCCGGCCGAGGCCGCCAGCGCCTTGGGCGCGGTGTAGACGTTCGCGGACCATGGCGCGAGGATGAGCACCCCTCCGGCCAGGGCCAGGCGCTGGCCCCAGACCACGGAACCGGGAGCCCGGGACTCGGGGTCCGGGCTGGGGGCGCCGGTTTTCTTGGATCTCTGGCCGGTCATCGTCTCTCCGGGGTCATCGCCGAGGCGGACATGATACCATTACCGCGGGCCGCGGCACCCATCAGGGGCATTGCGGGGACCGCGTCCAAGCATGTAGAATCCTTGGGCAGCAGTGACCGCGATCCCGGAGGCCTGGAGGCCTGACCATGAGCACAGCGAAGTCCATCCTGTATTTCGACGCGCCCGGAGCGTCCGACCTCA
>JBAZSR010000207.1:0-6353 GCA_041662295.1 Elusimicrobiota bacterium
GCGCCTTGGCCTCGCAGTACCCCCGGATCTTCTCCTCCAGGACCTTCTCCACGAAAGGCTCGGCCCCCGCCAGCAGGCCCGCCATGTCCAGCAGGACCTCCTTGACGCCCGGCTTCTTGAGCACGCCGTCCATGGCCTTCGGGGTGAAGACCACGTCCTTGTAGAAGATCTCCACGCGGCCCGGGATGTCCGCGAGCAGCTTGCACTTCTCCCCCTCCAGGGCGACCGTCCGGTCCAGGGGCGGGTCCAGCGGACCAGCCAATCCCGCGGCCCTCAGGAATGGCTCGGCGTGCGCCATGAGGTCCTCCAGGCCCAGCTTGCGGAGGTGCTCGCCGTTCATCCAGGTCAGCTTTGTCTGGTCGAAGACCGCGGGGTTCTTCTGACAGCCCGCAAGGTCGAAAGCCTCCGCGAGCTCCGCGCCGAAGAAGAGCTGGCGCGAGTCCGTGGTGGACCAGCCCAGGAGGCCCAGGTAGTTCCTCATGGCGGACGGCAGGAAGCCAGCGGCCTTGTACTCGAGCACGGAGGTCGCGCCGTGGCGCTTGGAGAGCTTCGAGCCGTCCGGCCCCAGGATCATGGACAGGTGCGCAAACTTCGGGGGCGTCCAGCCCAGCGCCTCGTAGATGCGCTGCTGGGAGGGCGTGTTGGAGAGATGCTCGTCCCCGCGGATGACATGCGAAATCTCCATGGCGTGGTCGTCCACCACGCAGGCGAAGTTGTAGGTGGGCCCGCCGGTCGCCTTCTGGATGACCAGGTCGGGCAGGAGCCGGTTGTCGAAGGACACGCGGCCGCGGATCATGTCGTCCACCACGGTCTCCCCGTCCTCCGGCATGCTGAACCGCCAGGAAGGCCTGCGTCCCGCGGCCTCATGCTCGGCCTTCTGCCGGTCCGTGAGCCGCTGGCAGCGCCCGTCGTAGACCGCCGGCCGTTTCTCGGCGATCGCCGCCTTGCGCATGGCGTCGAGCTCGTCCTTGGAGCAGTAGCACGGGTAGGCGCGCCCCGCGGCGGCGAGCTCCTTGACGTGCTTCTGGTAGAGCTCAAGGCGCTTCATCTGGTAGTAAGGCGCGTACGGGCCGCGGTCCGAGGAGAGGTCCACGGGCCCCTCGTCCCAATCGAGCCCCAGCCAGCGGATGGAGTCGAGGATGGCGGTCACCGAATCCTCGGTGGACCGGACCTCGTCGGTGTCCTCGATGCGAAGGACGAAGGTCCCCTTGTGATGGCGCGCGAAAAGCCAGTTGTACAGGGTGGTCCGAGCCCCGCCGATGTGGAGGAATCCCGTCGGAGACGGGGCGAATCGCGTTCTGATCATGAGATGCTCTCCAAGAGCTCCTGGGCGTGCCTTCGGCTGGCGGGCGTGGGCTCGCGGCCGCCCAGCATGACGGCAAGGGTCTCGAGCCGCCGACCGCGGTCCAGGCGCTCGACGCGCACCACGGTCCTGCCCCGGTCCGTCTCCTTGACGACGTGGATGTGGCTGCGCCCAAAGCAGGCGACCTGGGCCAGGTGCGTCACGCAGAGGACTTGGCGGGCCCTGCCCAAGGCCGCCAGGCGCTGGCCCACGCTGCGCGCCACGGTCCCTCCCACCCCGGCGTCCACTTCGTCGAAGACGAGGATGCCCGCTCCGGCCGCCTCCGCCCTGCCGCCAGAGCGGCAGGTCCCCGAAGGCGAAGGACGTTCTCCTCTCGCCGGAGGGGACGGGCGGCAGGAAAGCACGGTCTTAAGCGAGAGCATGACGCGGGAGAGCTCGCCCCCGGAAGCCACGGAGCGCAGAGGCCGGGCGGGCTCCCCGGGATTGGCCGCAAGCAGGAATTCCACGGCGTCACAGCCGGTCCGGCCGTAGCGGCCCTCCTCCATCTCCACGGCCGCCGTGAACTCGGCGTGGGGCATGCCCAGCCCTCGCAGCTCCTTGACGAGGGCCTTCTCGAACGACCGCGCTGCCTTCACCCGAAGGGCGTGCAGACCTTCGCAGCGCTCAGCGAGCGCGGCCTCGGCGGCCGCGAGCTCGGGACCGATCCCTCCGGAGCGCTCCCCCGCCGTCTCCAGAGCCGCGAGCTCGGAGCGCAGGGCTTCGAGCCGGGCTAGCGCGGCGGTCGTCGTGCCCCCGTGCTTCTTCGCCAACCTCGAAAGAAGGTCGAGCCTGGAGAGGACCGCGTCGAGCCGACCCGGGTCGAGCGGCACGGAGCCGCGGTAGCGGCCCAGGTCGCGCCCCAGGTCCTCGACCGAGACCCGCGCCTCCTCCACGGCCTTGGCCGCGGACTCCATGCCGGGGTCGAGGCGGGCGAGGTCGGCCAGGGCCCGGGCGGCCTTGAGGAGGTCCTCGGCGGCCGAGCCCTCGGCCGCGTAGAGGGCGACGTAGGCGGCGTCGGCCAGCGCCCGTATGCGCTCCGCGTTCTGCAGGAGGGGGAGTTCTGCCTCGAGCCGAGCCTCCTCTCCCGCGTCGAGCTTCGCGTCCGAAAGCTCGGCGAGTTGGAAGCGGCAGAACTCCAGCCGCCTGCCCCGCTCCTCATCCGAGAGCGTGAGGGCGTCGCGCTCGGCGCACAAGGCGGCCCAACGCCCGTAGTCCTGGGCCAGGGCCTCCGTCTCGGGTCCGAGGCCGGCGTAGAAGTCGAGGGCCGCGAGCTGGGCCCCGGCCTTGAGAAGGGTCTGGTGCTCGTGCTGTCCGTGGAAGTCCACGAGGCCGTCCCCCCAAGAGGAGAGCACGGACACCGGCACGGCCTTGCCGTCGATCGAGGCCCTGGCCTTGCCGGAGGCGTCGAGCTCGCGCAGGACCCGGAGGGGCCCCTTGCCGAGGTCGAGGCTCCGCCGGAGGTCGTCGGGGAAGTCCGCAGGATCGAAGACGCCGGCCACGGAGAGCCGCCGGGCGCCGGCGCGTACCCAGCTCGCGGAGGCCCGGGCGCCCAGGAGGAACCCGAGGGCCTCGATGAGGATGGTCTTGCCCGCGCCGGTCTCGCCGGTCAGGATGTTGAGGCCCTCGGAGAACTCGAGCTCGAGCTCCGCGATGACCGCGAAGTCCTTGACCTCCAGGGAATGGAGCATCAACTCCCCGCGCCGGTCACCGGCCGCCCCACTTGAGCTTCGCGCGCAGGATCTCGAAGCTGGAGTGGCCGGGGTGCAGGACGAGCTTCAGGGTGCGGCGGTGCTCGGTGACGCGGATGACGTCTCCGACGCGGAGCGGGAAGTTCACCTGCCCGTCGAGCGAGATGAGGACGCGCGGGTAGGCGTGCCCCGGACGGGTCTGCAGGGCCGCGATGAGGGGCCGGCGGGCCGGGAGGATGAGGGGCCGCTGCGCCAGGGTGTGCGGACAGATGGGCGTCACCAGCACCACATCCAGGCTCGGCGCCACGATGGGGCCCGAGGCGGCCAGGGAGTAGGCTGTCGAGCCCGTCGGGGTCGCGATGATGAGGCCGTCCCCGAAATAGTCCGCGACGAACTCCCCGGCCGACTCCACGCGGATGCTGACGGCGCGGGCCTGCTCGGAGCAGCGGATGACGCAGTCGTTGAGAGCGATCTCGGGGCCGAACACGGCCCTCCCCCCTCGGAGGACCCGGACCTCGAGAAGCTCCCGCTCCACGACCCGGAACCGGCCGGCGAGGATGTCGCCGCAGGAGCGGCGGAACTCAGAGACGTCCACGGCGGTCAGAAAGCCCAGCCCGCCGGTGTTGACTCCAAGCAGCGGGATGCCGCCCGGCACCAGGGCGCGGGCCGCGCGCAGCACGGTCCCATCCCCGCCCAGCACGACCGCGAGGTCGACGCCGCGGACGCGGGCCCTCCGCCGGCCGCCCAGGACGAGCCGGGCGCGGACCCCGTGCTCCCGGAGCAGTCCCACGACCATGCCGGCCACGGCCGTCGCCTCCGGCTTGGCCTCGTTGAGCAGGACCACGGCGGAGCGGACGCGGAGCTTCCTAGCGCGGGATTTGGATTTCGGCCTTCTCTCCATCGGTCGTCACCTCTATGGAGCGCCAATTCAGACGAGGGCCGATTATACTATATTCGGCTTCTCCCCGTCGGACGACAGGCCGCTCCCCGCTGAAGTCGAAGCAGACCTTGCCTGCCGGGAGACGAAACCTTCCCACAGCCTCGTCCAGGGCCACCGCGACCCCCCTTTCCCCTGCCTCCCGGAGCCAGCGGTCGAGCCTCTCGGACCGCGCTCCCGGGGGCACGGTCACGCTTGAGACCGGCACCTCGCGGAGCAGGCGCTCCAAAGCCCCCCAGCGCTCGCGCCCGAGGCCCGTGACCACGATCCGGTCGAGCCTCCGCACCCGCTCCGCCTTCAGGACCCGGAGGACCGTGCCCGCGGGGCCGCCAGCGTCCACGAGCCAGCGCCGGTTGTCCGGGAGCGTGACCAGGGCCGCCCTTGCCTTGGGAAGGCAGATGAACCGCACCCTGGTCGCGGGCCGGACCGCGGCCGCCGCAGCGTGACCTCCCCAGAGGAAAAGCCCGCAGGAAAGCAGGAGCGCCGAAGCGCGCCACCTCGGGAGAACGAGCGCCCCGAGCAGGAGGAGGTAGTACACCGCCGTCTCGAGGACGGACATGGGGGACAGGTCCACCGCCGCGCCGGGCAGGGCGGCGAACCAGAAGCAGGTTCGGACAAATGTCCTCGCGAGCGCTCCCGCGCCCCACGCCAAGATCCCCCACGGCCCGTCCCCGGCCAGGGCCAGCAGGGAGCCCGCCCCCATCATCACCCCGGAAGCGGGCACGAGCAGGATGTTGGCGAACACGCCGACCACCGCGCCGCGGCCGAAATACGCCGCGAATGTGGGCCAGAGCGCGAGCTGGACGATGGCGCTCACGGCCAGCACCTGGGTCGATGTCCGCAGCCAGCCCGGCCACGCCTTCGGGACCGCGTCGTTGACCTTGGGCATGGCCAGGACCAAGCCGCTGACCGCCAGATACGTCATTTGGAACCCAGCCGCGAACAAGTCCCTCGGCCTGAGGATGAGGATGGCCAGGGCCGAGAGCGTCATGGCCTGGAACGACCCGGGCTCCCGCCCCGCGAGCCTGGCCCCGGCCAGGGCGAGCCACGCCAGGCACGCGCGCGCGTAGGGCGCGTCCGCGCCCACCATCAGGGTGTAGAAGCCGCCGACGACTCCGGCAACGAGATACCTTCCCGTCGGCGGCAGGAACCGGACCCCCAGCCTCTCGACCGCGAGGATCACGAACGCCACCTTGGCCCCGGAGGGCACCAGCAGGTGCATGACCCCCGCGTCCTGGACCGCCTTATTGAGCTCCCTCCTCAGAGGGCCCTTGAAGCCCAGGCACAGGCCTGTCATGATCCTCGCTTCCTCAGGCTCCAGGCTGGATTCGAATCGGTCCTGCACATGCCGCCTGGCAGCCTCGGCCCAGGCCGTCAGCCTCCAGGGCCACGGCATCCGCTCGGAGACCACTTCGAGCGTCCTCACCTTCATGATCCAGCCCACGCCCTTTTCGCCCAAAAAAGCCTTCTCGTCGTACTCCCCGGGATTGCGCGCCCGGCGCGGGAACCTCAGCCTTCCCTGGACCCGCACCTTCATCCCGGGCCGCAGGGACTTGTTCAGCGGCCCGCCCTTGGGAAGATACGCCAGGACCCTCTGCTCGAAAGGAAGGTCCTCGACCGTCTCCCCCTCCAGATACACCTTCTCCCCGAGCCTGTTCTCCGTCAGAGGCGAGCCCACCACGGCCGTAACCCCCGCGTTGCTCCGGTATCTCAAGGAGCCCATGTCCGCCGGAGCGTCCGCGGCGAAATACCCTCTGCTGTGCAGGAAGACCAGGAACAGCATGTAGAGCAGCGTCGCGACGAAGACCGGCCTCTTCAGATAGGAGAGTGGCATGTCCTCTCAGGGCAGGAACCCGATTCTCCTTTTAGGCTCTACCGGAGGCTCCATGATCCTCCGGATGGCGGCGAAGACCTCCCTGATCAGCCTGCCGTGTTTCCCCAACTCGCCCGCATGCCCTGCCAACTGCCCCTCAATGGAGTCCATTCTGCCGCGGAGATCATCCGGCGTTGCATGCGCATATCGCAACCGGACAAAGGCTCTCATGATGGCGATGTTGACCTGGACCGCCCTCTCGCTCCTCAGAACACTCGATAGCATGGCAACCCCCTGTTCCGTAAAAGCATAGGGGAGATACTTGGCGTGGGCCCCTCGCTTTAAGGTGCCAATTTGGCACCTTAAAGAAGCGAACTCGACTGCCGTAAGTCTGAACATGAAATCCTGCGGAAATCGCTGGATGTTCCTTTTGACCTGCCTCTTAAGCTGCCGGACAGGAACACCATAAAGGCGAGCCAAATCCCCATCGATCATGACTCTTTTCCCATGAATTGAATGGATCAGTTGGTCCAAGCCGGCCAAGAGCGCCGCTGAATCGATCTCCGCCGGCAG
>JBAZSR010000208.1:0-6335 GCA_041662295.1 Elusimicrobiota bacterium
TGCAACTTGATGCACAAGGGAATAGTACTGTAGCATCTTGTTCTTCTTTGATTAATAATGTTTGCCAAAATCCAGTAATAGTTGGTGGGGGAAGTGGTGGCGGTGGCGGTGGCGGTGGCGGTGGAGAGTCCTTGCCTGCAACGAATGGAACTCCCGGCACAGGAGGCATGGGCGTGTGCGGCTTGAGCCCAAGTCCCTCCGAAGTCCGAAGGGGGGATGGTTTGGGAGGAGGAGGATGAGGGGCTTCCTCTTTAGCGGGAGCCTTGGGCTCCTCCGCTTCGAACTCCTCAGCGATCTCCGAGGGATCCACGATGACCGGAGTCACCCATTCGGGCTTGACCCGGCCAGACTTCGGCATCTCCGCACGCGGCAGGGGTTCAGACGGCTGGATCTCCTGGTCAGTGGAAGTCTGACTCTTGATCCGGGAGCGCCGGTCGCGTCCGGTCCCGGGCGGCGGGGGGGCGTCCTTGCCCAGATATTCGATGACCATGCCGCCCCCGAGGTCCACTTCCGGTCCATGCGCCGAAGGAAGGCCCGCGGTCTTGGGCTCAGACGTCTTCGCGGTTCCGGAAGCGTCCTTGGCCCCGCCGACAGGCGGGACGACCTTCAGGGAGATGAAGTCCCAGTGGCAATGCGGACACTTGGGGGCCTCGTCATCGACTTCGCCACCGCAGTTAGGACAACGGCTCAGCATTCAGTCTTCATCCAGAATGGGAATCCACCGCGGCCGCCATTCTACCAATTTGACTCCGTGAATGTCCTCCTGGGAAAAGCTACTTCCTGCGCCGCTTTTTGCTGATGCCCAGGAGGAAGGGAAGGTCGGAGGAGAAGAGCAGCCAGCCGAGAGCCAAGGCCGCCGCGGCCTGCGCCGCGACCGAGAACGTTGGCCGGTTGGAAACCTTGGACTTGGACGCGGACGGCGGAAACTCGTATTTCTGCTGGATCGGAGCGAGGTACGTATAGCTGTAGTCCTCAGCCTCGGGCGCTGCAGCCTGGCCGGGCCGGACCGCGGGACCCGCGGCCGACATGTCGCGCGGGTCCATCCTGATGGCAGGCGGGGTCTCAGGCTGAGCCTCGCTCTCCTTGGCAACGGGCCGAGCCTTCAGGGAGGCGGGCGCGTGATCCCACGCCCCGGAAGGGGCGCCCCCCGGATAGGAAGGGCCGCGGGGAGCGTTCGAGGTCTCGGCCCTTTTTGCCGACGACTGGGAGCCGTCGAATTTGGAGCCGAGAGCGGCTCGGGAAGGCGCATGACCTCCGGGAGCAGGGGTCGGCGCCATCTTGAAGGCCTTCTTGGCAGCCGCGCCGCCGGCCTTGGGAACGCCCCGATCGCCGATGATCGGGGAAGCGCTGAAGGCCTCGCCAAAAGGATCCACATGACCGCCAGACATCGCGGACTTGCCGACGCCGCTGTTGAAGGTGGTGTCGTTGGGAGCTTGACCGCCGGAATCAGAGCCGCCACCGCCACCACCTCCGCCACCACCACCTCCGCCTCCGCCTCCGCCGCCGCCACCTCCGCCGCCCTTGCCGCCGAATCCACCGCCCATTTTAATCTGCTTGTCCTTGAAGACTGAGCCGCCGCCAGCGCCTCCGCTGGAATCCCCGCCGGAGTAACCGCCGGAGGAGTTATCCGAGGACGCGGGCTGTGTGGGTTTTTGCGCGGGCGGGTTCTGGGCAGCGGGATTTTGCTTGGGGTCCGTGGAATCCTGCCTGGGATCAGTGGGATCGCCCTGGATCTCGTCATCATCACCACCATCGCCCGCGACCGAGCCTTCAGGCGGGACCGCAGGATCATCCTTGGGCTCCGGCACCGGCTCGTCCTTGGGCATGGGAATGACCGTGTCTTCGGGAGGCTTGCCGCCGACGCCGCCGTTGGGATCCGTGTCGACCGGCCGGTCGCCGAGCTTGCTGTGGTCCGGCAGGACCGGGAGCACCGAGACAGGTTTGCTGACCCAACCCTTGTAGATCGAACCGATCCTCTGCCAGAACCCGGGCTTGGCAGCAGCCTCAGGAGCAGCCTTGGGCGCGGCCTCTTTGACCGCGACCTCGGCGGGCTTGGGGGCCTTCCCGGACTTGACCTCCTTGACTTCCACACCGACCTTTTTGCCGCCTTCCTTGACTTCGGCCGCCTTCTCGCCGGCCTTGACCTTAACTTGCTTCGGCGAGGCATTCTCCTGGGCCCCACGTGAGCGGGGAGCCTTGCCCTTGCCGCCGGTGCGGCCAGCGACTTCCTTGCGGACGCGGGTCTTGGGATTGGTCTCGCCTGAGCGGCCCTTGCTCTCGACCCCTCTCGGGGCCTTGGCCTCGGTCACAGGGGACTTCGCCTCGCCGGCCTTCGGGGCCTTGGCCTCGGTCACGGGAGCCTTGGCTTCGACGACCGGGGCTTTGGCCTCGGTCACAGGGGCCTTCACCTCGCCGACCTTCGGGGCCTTGGCTTCGGTCACAGGGGCCCTCACCTCGCCGACCTTCGGGGCCTTGGGTTCGACGACCGGGGCCTTGACCTCGGCCACAGGGGCCTTCGCTTCGACGACCGGGGCCTTGGCCTCGGTCACAGGAGCCTTCACCTCGCCGACCTTCGGGGCCTTGGCCTCGGTCACGGGAGCCTTCACCTCGCCGCCCTTCGGGGCCTTGGCTTCGGCCGAGGGCTTGACCCTCATGTTCCCGTCGCGCACCTCGGCAAGCTTGGCCTCGTTTCCGGCATTGAGTTCAGCGGCCTTCTCGCCGCTGCCGCGGAGCGCGTTGATGGCCCGCTCGAAGAGGCCCGTGACCTTCGCGGTCAGGCCCGCCTTGGGCGCGGCGTCGACAGGAGCGGCTCCTCCGCCGGCCTTGACCTCGGCAGCAGCCGCGCCATCGACCTTGGGAGCCTTGGCGTCTGCCTGAGGAGCCTGGGCCGTCTTGTTGGTCTCCACCGCGGACCTAGCGTCGATCTTGGGGGCATTGGCTTCGGTCTGGGGGAGATTGGCCTTGTCCATGCCCCTCATGGCTTCTTCCGCAGCCTTGAACTTGGCCTCCTCGACCTGCATCTGCTTCTGCTGCTCCCGGGCATGCTTTGAATCCCTCGAGCCCTTGTACATCAGATAGCAGAAGAACGCGTCCGATGCCGTGGCGCTGAGCTTCTCGTAGAACTTGGGGTTGTCTCCCCAGTACTGGATGGTCTTGCCGAGGTTGTCGGCCGTGCCAAAGGCGAAGGAGGTCATCATGCTGCTGTAAAGGACGGTGTGGGTCAGCTTGGCCGCGCCCAAGGTCACCTGGAGGAGCTTGGCGCTGCCGAGGAGGGCCTCGGAGCCCTGCAGGGCCGTCACGGCCCGGCCCAAGCCGAAGGTCGCCCACACGACCGGATTGAAGGTGGTCTCCGCGATGTTCTCGAAGGCGCCCATCGCGACCCCGCCGGCCTTCCAAGCCCACGCTGCTCCGCCCTCGCTCTGCATCCCGGTCTCGATGAGCCTGGAGCCGTAGGAGCCGGCGCCGAAGTTCTCGAAGGCCTCAGCCGCCTCCTGCGCAGAGACCGGCCTGGCCATGGCCTGCCGATAAGCGTCAGGGGCGCGGTGGGAGGTGATGCCCTGGGACTCGAGAGCCTTGCGCCGGTTCTCCTTGGCCTGGCTGTCGAGCATCTGGCGGGCGCCCGGTGTGATGCGCGCCAGGAACTCCTCGGGCTTGTCCTTGAGGAGCGCCCTCACCAGGGGATTCTTGTAGTAGCTCGCCGCGGCCTCGAGGCTGTACTCGTCCTGCATGCCGAAGAGGTTGATCTCGCTGGCCAGCACCTGGGGCGCTGCCACGATGCCCGTGTAGATCGATTTGCCGGCCTGGCCTCCCTTCTCGAGGACCCAGTTGAGGACCGGGACCTTCATGGGCATGCTGGCGACATACCCAAGGGCCGAGGACTGCGGCTCCTCGGAGGTGACCTTCTGGTTCTCCTCCCGCTCCGCCTCGACCCAGCCGCCCTGCGCCGCGGTGCCCTTCCAGACCTCCTTGCCGACCCAGGTGTGCAGGTGGTGCTCGACCGCCTTCCAGACCTGGTACCACTCGGGATCCGTCTTGCTCTTGGTCTCGTACCACTTGAGCCGGTAGCCCTCGGCCGCGTACTCAAGCCAGCGCCGGGGGTCCTGGGAGCCCTTGCCGTCCGGGCCGATCGTGATGAGCCCCATGACCACGAAGGACCCGATGGAGACCTTCTTGTCCTTGCCGTAGGGCGTCCCAGGCATGACCTTGCCGTTGACGACCTTCTTCGTGCCGTCGTTGAACTCGAAGATCAGGTTGAAGGCCTTGCCGTCGTCGATGAAGAGCCGGATGGATTTGACGGAAGGCTCGGTGAACGCGAAGTCCCAGAGGAAGTTCCCGATGGGCACGCTCAGGCGGCGGCCCTTGTCGTCGAGGCCGAGGGCCTTGCAGATCTCCAGCGCGATCTCCCGAGCGAGCCCGGTCCTGCCGTCGCCGCGCGGGGCCGCGAGAAGGTCGCCGATCTCGACCTCCCAGCCGATGAGCTTCTTGGACGCGTCGAGGATCTTCTGGATGCGGCGGCTGACGACCTCGACCGTCTTGCCGTCCGCCATGACCATGCTCGACACGGTGAAGTTCCCGTTGTCGTCCATAAGGCCGTACTGCGCCTTGAACCCGGGCCGGTTCTTCGCCTCGGGCAGGGCCGTCACGGAGGTCTTCCGATCCGCCTGGACGTCGACCAGGATGCCCTGCTGCCAGTCCCTGATGCTCCGGCCGCCGCTGACGCCGTCGACCGTCTCCTCCCGCACCAGGGCCCCGGTCCCGTCGAAGATCTTGACCACGGTCAGCTTGGCGGCGATGTCGGCGATCTCCTCGCGGATCTTCCTGCCGGTCTCCTCGCTGATCGCGACGGTGTGGGCTTCCCTGACCTGCCGGTCCTTGTCGAAGGACACCCTCGTCCGGAGGGAATTCTTCGTGGACTGGTCCCTGACCACGATGAGGGCCGTGTCATCCGAGAGGCTCTGGCCCTGGAACCGGCTCGTGCCGTCATTAAAGGAAATATGGAATCCACGGTAGGAGACGCCGTCCTGCCGCTCCTCGTGAAAGTAGACCTCGGCGTCCTGGGGGATGTCGGCCCCGATCTCCCAAGGCTCGATCTTGGTACCCAGGGGGATGGCGTCCGCCTGCAGGCCCCGCTGGATGAAGAACCGGTACCGGATCAGCTGGGCGAGATAGATGCTGAAGGGCTTGTCGCCGCGGCTGATGGCATTGAGCCTCTCGATCTCCTCCTCCGTGCCCGAGGCCGGGCCCACAAACCCGAGCTTCTTGAGGACATCCGCGTGCTTCGCCTGGAGGGCCGCCACCATGGCGGCCAGGTCCCCCGAGGCCGCCGTGCCAAGGACCTCCTTCGCGAGGTCGGAGAGGGCCCCGCGCCGGCCGGTCCGCTCCGTGACGAACTGCTGTTGGATCGGGTCGAGGAGCGCGTTCGCAAACGGTGCGACCGCGGCCTGGACCGACACCGAGAGGCCCTCGGTCACCCTCCGGCCGGAAGGATCGCCCTCGCGGGCGGGGGCCGGGGCCTGGAGGTGGATGTCCTTGGCCTTGGCGGAGAGACGATTGGGGTCGCGCGGGTCCGCGAACGCGACAGCGTCCTTGCGCAGGGAGGCCTCGACCGAGCCGAGCTCCACGAGGACCTCGGGGCGGTCCTTGTACCGGGTCTTCATGCGCTCGAAGACCCAGGCCGCCTGCGCGGGGTCCTCGGCGACGACTTTCAGGCCGGAGACGATGGAGGTGAGTTCGTCCACCGAGCCCTCGGAAGACCGCCGGTCCGCGGCCTTCAGCAGGACCTCGATCTTGTCCGAGGCCCCGCCCGCGGTCGAGAGCACGGCCCGAGTGTCGGAAAGCAGTCCGGAAACCTTGGCGAGCTCCTCGCCGATCTCGGACCGCTCGCGGGCGGTGAGGCCGGAGGAGCCGGAGAGCTTGGACGAGAGGGCCTTGAGCCGGGCCTCGAGGGAAGCGAGGTCGGCCTTGCGGAGGCCCTTGAGATGGGCGACCAGCTCGTCCGTGATCCGGTAGAGCTCGACCTGGGCCTCGACCGCGCCCTTGCTGAGCGATTCGCGGGCGCTGGGAACGGTCTGAGAGCGGGCCTCCATGACCGCCGCTTCCACGGGGAAAGCGACAGCCGCGACCGCCAGACCCAGGGCGAGGATCCGAGCGGCCCGAGAGCCCGTATCCCTGAACATGGCAATAGTGTAGACCCCGACGGGCCCAAATGCAAGGGGTCTAGGGCCCAGGATTATTTTGGGCCCAAAGACCTAGGGGGCGGGGGGCTAACCGACCAGGGTGGCCAGCCGGCTCTCGAGCTGGGCGCGGGACTGCCCTGACTCGTCCTTGCGCAGGTG
>JBAZSR010000209.1:0-5194 GCA_041662295.1 Elusimicrobiota bacterium
CGGCAGGGAGGGCCCCAGGGTCCTGGCTCTTTTCCCGATCGACGCAGGCTCGCCTCCGCCGTCCTAGTGGCGTCGTCCCGAGGCTCCCGAGGCCGCGGGCCGCACGACGGAGGAAGCCGAGGCCTCGCTCCTGGCCCTGCTCAACGGGGAGCGCAGCCGCCGAGGACTCCCGCCGCTCGCCCTCGATCCGGACCTGGGCCGCATCGCCCGGCTCTGGAGCGCTGAGCTGCGGCGCTCGGGCAGGGTCGCCCACCTCTCGGCCGACGGGTCGGGCCCGGCCGAGCGCGCGGCCGCGGCCGGGCATCCGGGACGCTCTTTCGGCGAGGTCCTGGCTTCGGCCGGCTCCGTCCGGGAGGCTCACGAGGTCCTCATGGCCAGCCCGGCCCACCGCGCCGGCATGCTCGACCCCAGGTTCACCCACGCCGGCATCGGAGTGTCCCTTGCCGCGTCCGGAACCCCGGCCCTTTTCGTGGCCGAGGAGTTCACGGTCCTCAGTCCCGCCCTCACACCGAAACAGACCGCTGAGGCCGTGCTTGGCCGGGCAGCCGGCCACCGAGCCTCCTTCGGCCTGCCTCTCGAGGACGCCGTGCCCGCCCTCCATGCCGCGGCATCCCTCCTTGCCGACAGCGCCGAGCCTGCGGAGCCTGGCATGCTCCTCGCCCGCCTCCCGGAAGCGCTCAAGGCCGCGGGCTGGAACGGGACCTGCGAGGCGACCGTCCAAGTCGTGTCCGACCCGGAGGACTTCGTCCTTCCCGCGTCCGTGACCGGAAGGGACGCAGTGTCCCTGGCCGCGGCAGGGCGCCCCATCCCTGCGGAGAGCGGCGGGGGAAGGGTCCTCGTGGTCCTATTGGTCGCGGGGCCGTAGACCTCTTTGTTATCATGGGACCCATGCCCGAGGGACCCGGGAAGGAGCCAGCGGCGCGGCAAGGCCGCGTCATGATCCTCCTCGCCCTGGCCCTGGCCGCCGGGGGCTTCATCCGATTCCGCAACGCCGCATCCGCGGATTCCTTCCACGGCCAGAACTACTACTCCCTCGGGCTCAACCTCAGCAACGAGGGCATCCTCGGCTACCCGGCCAACCCGAGGCTCCCCACCGCCTACCGCGCCCCGCTGTACCCCTCGTTCCTCGCGGCCCTACTCCCGCAAGGGCCTTCCCCGTTCCCGCGCAGCGTCCTCCTCGCCCAGGCCGGCCTGGGGACCCTGGCGATCCTCGGAGTCTTCGCGCTCGGAGGCGCGGTCGGCGGCCCCCTGACCGGCCTGCTCGCGGCCTGGCTCTACAGCCTCGACCCCGGGCAGATCCTGCATGCCCGCTCACTCGACATCGAGCACTTCTACGGCCTGCTCCTGCTGGCCGTGGCGCTCGGGCTGGCCTGGTGGAGGGTGAAAGGAGACAGACGCTCCGCCTGGTGCCTGGGCCTGCTCCTGGGCTTTTCCCTGCTGTGCCGCTCGCCCCTGGTGTTCTTCCCGGCCCTGCTGGCAGCCGGCCTCGCCCTGCGGCTGCGCTCCGCGTCCGGGACCGTCCTTGGCCTGGCCCCGATCGCGCTCGGGGCGCTCATCCCCCTCCTGCCCTGGATGGGCCGCAACGCGGTCCACTTCCGTCAGTTCATCCCCTTGGAGCGGCACGCCGGGGTCTGCAACCTCTACACCGCGTCCCAGGGCATGATCGAGACCTGGCTGCCGAGCGAGGCTTTCACCCTGCTCCAGCTCGAGAACCGCACGGTCGCGGCCATGTCCATGGAGGAGAAGAACAAAGCGCTCCGGGACACGGCGCTGGGAGGCATCCTGGCAGCGCCGGCCTCCTACCTCAGGTCCACGGCCAGGAGGCTCCTCCGCTATCTCGGCTTCCACCCCCTGCTCTGGGCCCTGGTCCTGGCCTCTGCCGCGTTCCGGAGGTCCGCGCCCCTGGTCATGCCCCTCCTGGCGCTCTCGCTCTATCTCCTCGTCATCCACTCCTGCCTCGGGGTAGAGGAGCGCTACCTCGCGCCCCTTCTGCCGGTGACATCCGTGCTCGCCTCCCTGGCCGCGGTCCGCCTGGGACTCGCCCTGAGGGAGCGTCTGGCCCCGGGCCTGTCGATCCCTGCCCCTCTTGAGGAAGGCCCTGCCCCGGACTCCGACCCTGTGCTCGGCCGGGCCGTGGCTGCCTGCCTCGTCTTCTTCTGCGTCTGCGGAGCGGTCTGCTTCGCCCAGCTCGCGGCCGAGGTCCGGCAGACGGGCTGGCGCACTCCGACCGGGACCGGGATGAACGTTGAGGTGGTCTTTCCCATGCCCTCTCCCGACAGCACGGTCTTCATCTGGGATATGAACCCATCGCAGAAGGCCGCGGTCTTCCACAACGACCGGGGCGTGCAACGCTACCTCCAGGGAGACCCTGAGGCCGCGGCCGCGGACTTCCGGCAGGCCAGCCGACTCCTTCCCCCCTACATCGAGCCGCGCCTGAGCCTGGCCGCCATCGTCTCCAGCCAGGGCAGGCACGCAGAGGCCCTGCGCCTGTGCGAGGAGGCCCTGCGCCTGGCCAAGCCGGCCTCGGAGGAGACCTTCCTCAAGATGGCGGGCTACGACTACGGCAGGAACAGGCTCGCCCTCTACGCCGCGGCCCAGGACTGCTCCGCCGCGGAACTCGACCGGCTCGGCCGCCGCAAGGAAGGCCGGAGGATGTCCGCTGGCGCGACCAACACCAGGGTCAAGGTCGCGGGAGTCTTGCGCCGGGCGAGGCAGGACTGAGGTTGACCGCCATACAGGAGCCGGGCCTCCGGGCGTAGCCGATGGCGAGGTTCTCCGTGGTCGCGTTCCTCGGCTCCTTCCTCCTGTTTCAGATCGAGCTGATCGCCGGGCAGTTCATGCTGCCGCTCTACGGCGGCGGCTATCAGGTGTGGACCGCGGCCATGTTCTGCTTTCAGGGGTTCCTGCTCCTAGGATACTTCTACGCCCTCTTCATCCCGGGAAGGAGCGGTACCGGCCATCCCCTCAAGCTGCATGTGGGCCTGCTGGCCCTGGCCGCGGTGTCGATGCCCTGGCATTTCCCCTCGCGCCCCTGGGCCGGGCATCAATCGGTCGACATGCTCCTGAAGTCGCTCTATTTCCTGGGCCTTCCCTTCCTGCTCCTCTCCGCGACTTCCTCCATCGCCCAGTCCATGCACGCTCGGACCCCGGAGAGCCGCACCCGCAGTCCCTTCGCCATCTACGGGTGGTCGAACCTCGGGGCGTTCCTTGGGCTGGCGTCCTACCCCCTGGTCTTCGAGCCCTGCCTGCGCCTGGGAACTTGCTACCTGCTCTGGCGAGCCCTTTTCGCCGTCTACGTGACCGCCTTCGCGCTCCTGCTCCGGCAGCGCTACGCGACGATCGCCGACGAGGCGGCCCCGCCCGGGAGCTTGGACCGGCCCCGCGCCGGCCTCATGTGGGTCCTTCTGCCGGCCGCCACCACGGCGGCCATGATCGCGGTGACCAACTACGTGACCACGATGCTGCCGCCCATGCCGCTTACCTGGATGGTCCCGCTCCTGGTCTACCTGTTTTCCTTCGCCGCGTACTACTTCGGGGAAGGCTTCTCGAGGCATATCCTGAAGGGGGCGCTCGCAGCCGCTCTCGCGGCGCTCCTGCTGGCCGGACTGCTCCGCGCCCCCCAGGGCGTGATGCTCTTTGTCGGGTCGAATCTGGCGTTATTGCTCGGCTGCCTCCTGCTGAACAGGGAGCTCTACGGGATGCGGCCGGCGCACAGCCTCCTGCCCAGGTACTACCTCGCGATCTCGGCCGGCGGCTTCCTCGGCACCGCGGCGATCACCCTGGGGCTTCCCGTGGCGGCGCGCCACGTCTTCGCCCGCTACGCCGACCTTGATGCCGTCCTCATGATGTTCGCGGCCTGCGCCCTGTTCCTGTTCGCGCCCCGCCTGCTCGAGGGCTGGCGGAAGTGGGCCGTCGGCGCGGCCGTGCTCGCGGCCGGGGTCGCGATATCGAACCGGTCGGTCCCGGGGTTCAGGAATCTGCACTCCCTTCGGAATTTCTACGGCACCTACCATGTCAGAGACGACCTGGCCGCCGGCGTGCGGATCATGAGCCACGGGGCCACGCCCCACGGCATGCAGAACCTCGACAGAGGCCTGAGCCGGGAACCCCTCCTCTACTACGGCGCCAACTCGCCCGTGGCCGAAGTTTTCGCGCTGGCGCCGGCGGTCGACGTGGCCCTGGTGGGCCTGGGCGTGGGCAACCTCCTTGCCTACGCCCGCCCAGGAAGCCGGTGGACCGTCTACGAGCTCGACCCGGACGTGGTCTGGCTGGCGCGGACCTTCTTCACCTTCGTCTCCGACAGCGCGGCGCGGCTCGCCTTCCGGATCGGGGACGGCCGAAAATCGCTCGAGGCCGAGCCGCCGCTGAGCCTGGACATGATCGTGCTCGACGCCTTCAATGGCGCGAACATCCCGTTCCATCTGCTGACCCGGCAAGCCCTGGAGACCTACGGCTCGCGGCTCAGGGCAGGAGGGGCGCTGGTCGTCCACTGCTCGAACAACAGCCTCGACCTGGCGCCAGTGCTGTCCGCCGGCATGAGCGGCCTCGGGATGGAAGGGTTCACCAAGGCCGCCTCTCCCGCGGCAGAGGGCCCCGACGCCGGCCTATTGAGGGAATCCCAGTGGTTCGCAGGGACCCGCGACAAGGCCCTGGCGGAAAGATTGGCGGCCGCGGGCTGGGTCCGGGTGGAGGCCGACGCCAAAGACGCGTGGAGCGACGACCACAAGAACATCTTCCGGGCCCTGCGCTGAGGCCCCGCAGCCTATGGTATCATGAGTCCGATGCCTTTGCTCCGGATCACAGCCTCGGGACTGGCCGTCTGCCTCATGCTGGCCGGGGCCGCCCCTGCCTTGGCCGAGGACCCGAAGCTCCTCGTCGAGGGCGGCTACGCCTTCCACGAGTGGTCCCAGCCCGTCAGCGCGTGCCTGGCGGCCGGATGTCAGGACGTCCGGAACATCGCCCTGCGCGGCCCGTACGGCCGCGTCTCCACAGCAGGCAGGCGCATGTATCTCTGGGCCGCCTACGAATCCCTGTCCACGGACACGACCTTCTCGTTCAATGCCACGGACGCAGAACAAGCGGCCTCAGGGGCCCTGACCGAGACCATCAAGGACATCAAGCTGACCCAGATCGACGTCGGCACAGGGTTCAGGCGCATGGGCCCCCTCCTGGGGTTCTATGGAGGGACCGGGAC
>JBAZSR010000209.1:5204-6181 GCA_041662295.1 Elusimicrobiota bacterium
TCAAGAAGACGAACATCGTGTCCTACGGTGCGACGGCCGACCGAGTCTCCAAAAGCAGCGTCTCCTACTCCTACATCTCCCTGGCGGCCGGGCTGTACCTGACCCCTGTCAAGCACGTGGTGCTGAGCGCCAACGCCCGGTACGTGCCCGAGGCCTTCGTGTTCGCCCCCACGCCGCTCGGAGCCGGCCTCCACCTCTCGGCGGGCGCGGGCCTGGCGTTCTGACGGGCCCAGGACCGGTCAGGGCTTCCCGATCAGGGCGAGGACGGCCTCGTCGAGCTTCTGGAAGATGGCGTCCATCTTGTTCAGGAGGACCACGTTCTGGCCCTTGGGAGCCACCTGCTTGGCCTCTTCGACAGGCATGCCGGTCAGGAAGATGACCGGGGTGGCCTGCGTGAAGGTGTTCTGCCTCAGCCGGATGTAGGCGCGGTCCCCGCCGGCCGCGGGCATCACGAGGTCCGAGATGACGAGGTCCGGCTTGAGCCCCGGAGCCATGATGCCAGCTGCAGCCCGTCCTGAGCGACATGCACCGCGTAGCCGAGCTTGCCGAAATGCTCCTTGAGGAGCTCGAGGATGGCGGGGTCGTCGTCCGCGATGAGGATGTTCTTAGGCACGGGCGTCTCCTGGTCAGGCGCGGTACTGCTCGAAGATCCTCGCGAGGATGAGGACCTCGGGGTGGGCGTGGGCGAGCTTGGGCAGGACCACGCGGACCGTGTCGCGGCAGCCGGCGAACTTCTCGCGCATGGCCTTGAGGGACCGGGCCTCGGAGACCTGGAGCTTCTTGAGGTCGAAGACGAGCTTGGTCCGGCGCTGGGCCATGGCCTCGCCCACCTGACTCCAGAACCTCTCGGCCTGGCTGCCGTGGAGCCGGCCCTCGAGCCTCAGCCACACGCGCTGGCGGGCGTGCTCGAACTCGACCTTCAGGCTGAACTCCGGGGTCGAGACCTTCTCCGGCAGGGACTCCCAGACGTGGAAGTC
>JBAZSR010000210.1:0-6170 GCA_041662295.1 Elusimicrobiota bacterium
GGGGGGGGGGGGGGGGCTCGCCCCCCCCCCCCGCCATGATGCTCGGACACGGCCTGTACCCCGAATCCTGTCCTCCGCCTTGCGGCGGAGTGGGGACCATTTCTCTCCCTCGCCCTTTCGGGTCCGGGGGCCTGTCAGCGACCAGGTCCTGCGGCTACCGGACGGCTGTCCTCGAGCCTTTCGGTCCGAGGCCGCGCGAGCAGCGCGGGCCGTCGCATCGCCTTGCTCCCAGCGGGGTTTTCCGTGCCCCCTGCCTCACGACAGGGGCGGTGAGCTCTTGCCTCGCCTTTTCACCCTTACCCATGCTCGCGCACGGGCGGTATGTTCTCTGTGGCACTTTCCGTCCCCGGGAGCTTGGGCCCCCAGGTCCCTGCCTTTCAGCAGGCGCCGCGCTCTGTGGAGTTCGGAAGTTCCTCCCCCTTCGGCTGAGAGGAGACACGGACCTCAGCCTCAGGGAGCGGCCCCCCGGCCGTCTCCGAAATCGGTGCGGCCTCGTCCTTGGGCTTGGCGGCCAGGCCGCCCTCCCATCCGGACGGAGGCGGCACGGCCGCGCCAGCAGCGCCGGGCGCGGTTAGAGCCTCAGGCCGGTAGACCATGCGCTGGCAGCTCTCGCAGAAAACGACGGCCTTCATCTTGGTCGCCTCAACGATGATGTGGGGCGAGAGCCTCATCTGACAGGCGCCGCAGGAGTCGCCGCGGACCGCGACGAGTGCGTCGGGCTTGCCGCAGGCCCGGATGTGGCTGTAGGTCTTGTGGATCTCCGGATCCACGGCAGCCGCGGCCTCGTCGCGCACGGCCTTCTCCCTGTCGTGGCGGGCGGTGAGCTCCTTGAGCTTGGCCTCAAGGACCCCGATCCCGGCGCCGGCCTTGGTCTCGAGAGCCTTGAGCTCTCCCTGCACCTTCTTGTCCTCGACGCGGGCCGCGTCGAGCTGTTCCATGAGCTCGAGGATGCGGGTCTCGATGGCGTTGCCCTCGGCCTTGGCGCCGTCGATCTCGTGCTGGAGCGCCTTGAAAGCCTCATTCGTCTTGACCTGGTTGAGATCCTTCTGATGCTTGCGGACCGCCTCTTCCTTGGAGGCCAGGTCGAGCTCGGCATCCTTCTTCTTCTTCTCGAAATCCGCGATCTTCCCCTTCACTGTGTCGAGAAGGGCCTTCTCCGCGGCCAGGGCGTCCCGCAGGGCCTTGATCGCAGCCGGGACCTGAGCCATCTCGGCCTGCAGGCGGTCGAGGGAGGAGTCCTTCTCCTGCAGGGCGACGAGCGCGGCCAGGGTCTCTCGATTGAGCGGCATGTCGGTTTATTATCCTATTTTTTTCCCGTCTCCGCCATCTTTTCGACCGAGAAGATCCTGAGCGTGGTCCCGGGCTGCCGGTAGGCGTCCCTGGCCAGGCCCGCCTTCTGGGAGCACAGCACGCCGAGGAAGTCCTCGACCGATTCGAGCTTCTCCCAGACCTGCGGCAGGAACACCCCTCCGCGGCCGCCGCGCTCGACGACCACCCCGTCCCCGTGCTTCACCTCGGTCCAGTGAGCTTTCCTCATGGGGGAGAGCACGGACACCTCGATGCCGACGGACGCGAACTCCTCCGCTGTCAGGGCCTCAAAACGCGGGTCCGAGAACGCGGCGGACGCGGCGTTGCGGCGCACGGACTCGAGCAGGGTCTGCCGGGGCTCGAGATCCCCGATGCAGCCCCTCAGCTCGCCATCTTCGTCCGTGAGGGTCACGAAGGCCGAGCCCGGGAGATTGAGCCTCGGCATGGCCGAGAGGCCGGCCCTGCCGCCGCGCTCTCCGGCCAATCGGTCGGCGATCGACTGCCGGGCCGCGGTGAGCAGGGCCTGACGTTCCGCGGCCGTGAGGGTCCGCGCCTGGGGAGGCCCTCCTCGGACGAAAGCCGCGGCCGCGTAGCCGACCACCCTCTTGGCACCATCCTCGCCCATGACCCGGCCCGAGTGCGTCCGCTCCAGGACCCGCAGGCCGGTCGCGCCCAGGTCCTTGGCCGCGGTCAGGACAGCGGCGATCCCGGCCGCGCCGCAGCAGGTCGTGTCCAGCCCGTGGAGACCCTGGTCGAGCATGAGCTCGTTCGAGCGCCAGAACACGGCGGGGTCCATGGAGGAGAGGGCCTCCAGCGTGGTCGGGTCCACGAGGTCCGCGTCCCCGGCTCCGGGGAAATGCGAGAGGTCGGTCGAGGCCACGAGGAGGGTCCGGGAGCCCTTGAGGGCTGCGGCCAGGCCGCGGCCCACGGCCTCGGCCCGGCCGAGGTCCGGGGTGTTCATCACCAGGCACACGGCCTTCACCGGGCCCAGGACCCGGACGATGAACGGGACCTGGACCTCCACCGAATGCTCGCCCTCGTGCGCCCGGTTGTCCGGCTCGATGAGGTCTGACGCCTCCATCAAACGCTGGGCCAACTCGGCGTCGAAGGGGAGCCCGCCCGTGGAACAGCGGTACTCGCCCGCGTAGAAGACGGCCCCTGCCACGGCCCTGCGGTGCCCGGCGCCCACGACCACCACGGAATCGAACGCGTCCTTGGGCAGGCAGCGGTACGCCGCGGCCGCCACGGCGCCCGAATAATCATACCCGGCGTGGGGACTCACCAGGGCCACGACGTCGCCGGCCTCGCGCCGGGGCGCGGCGGCCAGGAGACCCGCGACCCGGCCGTCGAGCTCCTTGGGGGACCCGGGATAGAACTGCCCGGCCACGGCCGGAGCGCGGGGGACGGGGTTGGGAAGCCTTTTCATGCAATAATTCCGTGACACGCTTGGGCTACACTCTTGATGCAAGGCGGACAACAGCTCAAGGCGCCAGAACGTACGACAACAGGCACACACAACCAGGGGGCGGCTGACATCAGCCGCCCCCAACTCTTTGGGCGAGCCGGAACACCTTCACGATCCTCTCCAGCCAGCGGACGTCCATCTCGTCGAAAGCGTCAGGCTTGGGGCTGACCGCCTCCAGCACGGCCCAGAGCCGGTCCTCGCCGTCAAAGACCGGCACCACGACCCTGGAGAGCCCCCCCTCCGCGCCCCGGGCCGGAGCGCGGCCGGTCACGGCGCGCCCCAGGACCCCGGCCGGGTCGAGCGAGGCCTCCGGAAGCCTCCCCCGGCGGTACCCAGGGGCCGCGGCAGAGGCATCCTCCGAGAGGATGTGGAAGCCGCAGCCAGAGTAGGGGTTCTCCGCGAAGTCGTCCCAGAGGCCCTCGACCACCTCGGCCATCAGGCGATCGGCCCTGGGCGTGCGGCGCCGGGCCTTGAGTTCGAGCCCGGCCCGGACCTTCTCGTAGCGGGCCCGGGAGGGCCGGTCCCTGAGGTCCTTGCACGGCTCTCCCTGGTCGCGGCTGGATTCGATCATTCGTTCTCCTTGTCGGTCCCGCGGCCCCGGGCGGCCAGCTGGCCGCAGGCCGCGTCGATGTCCCGGCCGAAGCTCTGCCGGACCGTGCAGATGAGCCCCGCCTCCTTGAGATAGTCCTGGAAGCGCCGGGCCTCTTGGTCGGTCGGAACCGCTCCTCTTGCGACCGGGTTGTGCGGAATCAGGTTGACGTGCAGGAGCTTGGCGTCCACGGACCGGACGAAGACCGCCAGCTCCGCCGCGTCCTTCTGGGAATCGTTCTCCCCCTGCAAGACCACGTACTCCAGGAAGACCTTGCGCTGGTGCCGGGTGAACACGTTCTTGAGCGTCGCGGCCAGGGCCGCCAGGGGATACTTCCTGTTGATGGGCACGAGCCGGTCGCGGAGGACGTCGTTGGCCGCGTGCAGGGACACGGCGAGGTTCACCTGCGGGAAATCCGCGGCGAAGCGCTCCATCTCCGGGACCAGCCCGGCGGTCGAGACCGAGATGTGCCTGGCCCCGATGCCGAAGAGCCCCTGGTCGAGGAGGGACCTGAGGCTGGCGCTGAAGCCCTCGTAGTCGAGGAAGGGCTCTCCCATGCCCATGTAGACGATGTTGCCCAGCCTTTCTTCGGCCGCCGAACGCTTGAGGAACTGCCGCCAGTAGAGCACCTGGTCCGTGATCTCCGAAGGCTTGAGGCTCCGGCCCGGGCCGGCCTTGCCCGTGGCGCAGAAGGAGCACCCGATGGGGCAGCCTGTCTGGGTCGAGATGCACGCGGTCCAGCGCAGGGGCGAGGGCCGCATAAGCACGGTCTCGACGCGCCCGCCGGCGGCCAGGTCGAGGAGGACCTTGACCGTGCCGTCCTTGGACCGGCTGACCGCGGCCTCTCGGGCGCTCAAAATCGGCGCCGCGGATTCGAGCGCGCTCCTAAGCTCGGCGGGAAGGACCTTCACCTCGGCGTAGGAGGAGACCGCCTCCTGGAACACGGCGCGCGCCAGCTGTCGGCCCCGGTAAGGATCCGCCTTGTGGGCCTTGAGGACCGCCAACGCCTTTTCCCAATCCATGGCTCACACGGCGAGCATCGTGTCCGCGGTGCGCAGAAGCTCGAGCATGTGCTCCGCGCTCTTGGCGCGCAGGAGCTTGCGGCGGAGGTTCTCGTTGGTCCCCAGGGAGGCGATGCGCTGAAGGATCTTGAGCTGGAGGATGGGCGTGGACGCGGGCGTCAGGATGAGGAACACCAGGCGCACCGGGACCGCGTCCGGAGCCGGGAACGGCACGGCCTTGGCGAAGCGCCCCAGCGCCACGATGGGCCTGGAGAGGCTCGGCAGGCGCGCGTGGGGCACCGCGATGCCGCGGCCCACGCCGCTCGAGAACTTGGTCTCGCGGTCCCAGATGAGCCTGAAGGTCTCCTTGACGTCGAGCTCCGGGACTGCGGCGTGGAGCTTGTCGAGGAGCTGGGTGATGGCGGACTGCCGGTCGAGCGACAGCATCGCAATCGCCACGGCTCCCGGGACCACCAGCCCGGAGAGCGACCACGCCTGGGGGAGGTCGTGCTCATCATGCACCTCGCCCACGAGCTCCTCCAGGATGTCCTCGAGGGAGAGGAGCCCCACAGCCTTGCCCGCCCCATCCTTGACAAGGGCCAGGTGCACGCCCTTGTCCGGGAAGACCTTGAGGAGCTTCTCGATGGGGTCGGAGTCCTTGATCTCCACGAGGTCGCGGCGCAGGGCCCGGAGGTCCGGGACCGCGCCGGGTTCGGTCTTGAGCACGAGGTCCTTGACGTGGACCATGCCGACGATGGTCTCGACCCCCGACTCGCAGAGCAGGTAGCGCGAGAGCCTCCGGGAGCGGATGGCCTCGAGGTTCTCAGGCCAGGACTTGTCCAGGGACAGGAAGGCGGCCCTCTCCAGCGGGGTCATCACCTCGCCGGCCCTGGTGCCGCCGAAGTCGAAGAGGTTCTCCAGGAGCATGAGCCTCTCGAACGGAAGCGTTCCCTTCTCCTGGGTCTCGCCGAGCAGGATGCGCATCTCCTCCTCGGTCACGATGGACTCGGACTCGGCCGCGGGCTTGAAGCCCATGAGCCGCAGGATGGACACCGAGCAATGCGCCATGAACGCGATCGGCGCGCGGATGACCATGTTGAAGAACTTCAGAGGGATGGCCGCCCAGAGCGTGGTGGCCTCGGCCAGCTGGATGCCGATGGAACGGGGAACCAGTTCCCCGAGCACGATGTGGCCGAAGGAGAGCAGGGCCAGGGCCAGCCCGAAGGAGACGACGTGGATGGCCTTGGGGCTGATCTCGAAGGGAAGCCGGTGGAAGCCCGCGGTCAGGAGCTTGGCGATAGCGGGCTCGCCGATCCAGCCCAGGGCCAGGGAGCACACCGTGATGCCGAGCTGGATGGCGGCAAGATAGACATCCAGGCGGGAGAGGATATCCTGCGCGGCCAGGGCCCGCTTGCCCCCGTGCCGGGCCAGCATCTCGATGCGGGAGGGCCGCACCCGGACAAGACCGAACTCGACAAGGACAAAAACCCCGTTGACGAGGATGAGCAGCAACGAGACGGCCAACAAGAGGAGGATCATTCCGCCGCGCCCATGTTATACATTATATGTTTATATGGTAAACTAAAGGAACGGCGCTCCCGGAGGAACCATGGCCGATGCCCCGCAGTTCAAGCCCCTCAAAGAGATAGGCTCCGTCCCGCTCACGGACGACTCCGAGCTCAAGTACTACATCGACGAGTACCGCGGGCACCGCTACGGCTCCATCCGGACCTTCGTCCGGCGCAAGAACTACACCGGCCCCACCAAGGCCGGGGTCACGCTCAACCAGGCCCTCCTCGACGGAGTG
>JBAZSR010000211.1:0-3656 GCA_041662295.1 Elusimicrobiota bacterium
CTGCTCGGGCCTCTGCGAGTCCTGCGGCTACTGCGCCTCTGTCGCGGGCCGCTGCCTCCAGGTCCGGCTAGGCGCGGGATGAGGGCCGCCTTGACGCGCGAAGCGGGCAGGGCGGCGTTCATCCATGTCCCCTCGGGCGGCGGGATCGGCGGAGCGACCAAGCTGCTCCCGGTCGGCGTGCCTGCGATCGCGGACTTCCTCTCCAGGCTCGGACGCGACGTCTCCGTGGTCCACACGGGGCTGGAGAAGACCCTCGATCCCTCCTTCGACCTCGGGGCGTTCGCGGCGTCGAGAGGCCTCCGGGCGGCCCTCTTCGACCTGCACTGGCATCCCCAGAGCCGCGACGTCATGGACGCGGTCCGGGCCTTGAAGGCCGCGGCGCCAGGCTGCCGCTCGGTGCTGGGGGGGTTCACCGCCACCTTCTTCGCCGACGAGATCATGCGCTCCTTCCGGGGGGTCGACTTCATCGTGCGGGGGGACCCCGAGCTCCCCTTGGCCGCCCTCCTGTCCGCGCTGGATCGGCGGGAGGCAGCGTTCGGCTCGATCCCGAACCTCTCGTGGCGGGACGGGACGAGGGTCGTCCACAACACCCAGTCCTATGCCGCGACGCAGTGGATCCTCGACAGTCTCCGGTTCTCCAACTTCAAGCTCATCCGTCACTCCGCGCGCTACCTCGCGCTGGTGTCCACGGACTTCGACCCTGGCGCGGAGCGGACGCCCGTCTATTTCTGCGTGCCCGGCCGGGGCTGCGTCCAAGGCTGCACCTACTGCGGGGGCGGGGCCGCCCAGCAGCGGCGCCTTTTCAAGAGGTCCGGCGTGCTTTTCGCCTCCCCCCGGTCGGTCCTCGCGGACCTCTCGTCTCTCGCCGGCTACGGGATACGCACGGTCCACTTCAACTTCGACCCCGTCCCCGAGGGGCCCTACTATCCGGAGCTCTTCAGGGCCATTCGCCGCAAGGGGCTGTCCCTGACCGCGGCGTTCGAGTGCTTCGGCCTTCCCACCGACGAGTTCATCGCGGAGTTCGGCAAGACATTCCCGGGGAGGGGGACGCTGGCCCTCGCGCCGGAATGCGGGTCCGAGGAGGTCCGGCGCCGCAACAAGGGGCAGTCCTTCACCAACGTGGAGCTCGTCCGCGCAGTCAAGCTCATCGTCGGGGCCGGGATCAAGCCCCAGATCAACTTCACCGCAGGCCTGCCCGGGGAGACGGCCCGGGATGCCGCCCAAACCCTCTTCCTCATCCGCGCGCTCGCCGACCGGTTCCCCGGCGCCGATTTCGGCATGGAGAGGATCCCCCTGGACCCCGGCTCCGCCTGGCACCTGAGCCGCGAGTCCCTGGGGATCGTGAGCCCGGTCCGGTCCTTCCGCGACTATGTCCGCGCCTGCGGGGAGGGCCGGCCGGTCCTGACCTCCTCCCGGCACCTCTCGGGTGCCGAGCTTTCGGCGCTCATGCGTCTCGGCCGCGCCGAGAACGCCTGCACCCGGCCGCCGTCGCGGTTCCTCCTCAAGCTGTCCGCGGCCCTGCGCGCAGGGCGCCGTCCATCGTTCCGGACGCTGGAGCGGGCCTGCGCGCCGTGCGAGCGGTACGGGGTCTGCTTCGGCCATGAGCGCGACGACGTCCCGAAGGCCCGCTTCCGGAAGGACTCCCGTCCGAAAAGCGCGGCAGGGACCGTGCGGACGCCGGAGTCCAGGCACGCGGACGCGGGGCGCGATTTCCCGTCCCTGCGCGTCCTCATGCCTATGCTCACCCGCCGCTGTCAGATGGGGTGCCGGTACTGCAACCTCGAGCGGCGGGGGCCAGACATGCCCAAGGCCGTGCTGGAGCGGGCCATCGACCTGATGATCGACGGCCCGGGCCCGAGCGTGGACATCCAGCTCTTCGGGGGCGAGCCACTGCTCCGGTGCGACCTCGTCGCCTTGGCGGCCGAGCGGGTGCGGCGGCGCTCCCTTGAGTTCGGCCGCCGGGCCTTCTGCTCCGTGGCCACCAACGGCCTCCTCCTGGACTCCGAGCGCTTGGACTTCCTCAGGAGCAACGATGTGCGCGTCATCTTCAGCCTCGACGGGGACGCCCTGACCCAGGGGGCGCACCGGCCGCTCCTCGACCGCGGCCGCCCTTACCCTTTCCGGGACCTCGTCCGCAACCTGCGGGCGGCCCTGCGCTCGGGCTGGCACGTGCAGACCAGCATGGTCGTCCGGCCCGCGAGCGTGGACCGCCTCAGCGACAACGGGATGTTCCTTTCGGAGCTCGGGGCCTCGGAGCTCGACCTCCTCTACGAGGTCGGCGGCCTCTGGACCGAGGATTCCAGCCGCCGCTACCTCCGCGAGGTCTACCGTCTGCTCGGCCGGCTCAAGGCCTCCGGCCGCCGCATCGGGCTGGCCAACCTCACCAACACCGCGGACGAGCCTCTTCTCGCGTCCCGCGGGCTCACCGTGGATACCGACGGGACGGTCTACATCGGCTGTACCCTGCCGGTCGAGAAGGCCCTGCCTGAGATGAAGCGGGTCAACAGGATGGGGCGGCTTGCGCAGATCTCCGATTTCCGGGACCTCCAGCATGACCGGGACGTCCACATCGGCCGCATGAGGAAGGCCGCTTCGTCGCGGCCCGAGGCCGCCGCCATCTTCGAGAGCCAGCTGAGGATGGGCAGGCTCTGCGCCGCCTTTTTCAACCGCATGAGGGCCCTTTTCCCTGAGGCGATGCCGGACTGATCCCATGACCCCGGGTCCAAAGCGCGCCCGCCTCCTGTTCCTGGAGTTCCTCAGCCATCCCGACGACCGGCGCGAGACCTCCATGTTCTTCCCCTTCTTCAAGGGGGCCGCCGGGCAAGGCGGTGTCCCGGCCCGGTGGCTTTACTTCATGTGCGAGCCCTCCATCGCGTGGGGCCGGACCACCGGCCGGCTCTTCCGCGCCGACCTCGGAGACGAGGACCTCGGAGCCCTCCGGTCGGTCCTTGAGCGGTTCCGCCCGACCCATGTCGTCTCCAACGAGATCCTCGGGCCCAAGGTCCGGCGCGAGCTCCGGGCCTCGGCCCTGCGCCGCTTCATGGTCCTTCCCTGCGAGTTCGACATGGAGGCGTTCGTGTGGGGGGAGCATGACCCCGCGATGGACCCCTACCTGCGGCTGGTCCGGGGCTCCGGCAAGGGCCGCGAGTCCCTCCACCAGGCCGGGTGGTTCCTCCGGTGGCTCGGCGCGAAGCGCCATCCCAGGGGCCGGGACCCGATCTTGGACGTCGTGGAGCCGGACTACGAGGCTTCGGCCGTGGGCAAGGCCGCGCAGTCGGCCGAAGGCCCGCCCGTGGTCGTGCTGGGAGGCCGGAGCTGCATGGGGCGGCCTTCCCCTGCCCGCAACCCTTTCTTCCGCGGGCTGAAGGACCCCCGTTCCCTGCCTTCCGGATGCAGCTTCTGCGGCGGGTCCATCGACCATGGGCCGCTCGGCGGCCACGCGGCCGGCTCCTTGGAGCTGGCCGAGCGGCAGCTCCGGGCCTCCGCGGCGGCCGACCCGCGGTCCTCCCGGAGCAGGGGCTCCTACATCGTCTACGACCTGGGCCTCTTCCGCTGTATGGACCGCTTCTTCGCGATGGTCCTCTCCTCGCGCATGCCGCCGAGCCGCTTCGTCTTCTGCCCGCGCATCGACGATCTCCTCGCTTCCGCCGGCCTCA
>JBAZSR010000211.1:3666-6108 GCA_041662295.1 Elusimicrobiota bacterium
GTCCTGCCGAAGGCCGCGGCCGCAGGTCACCGGCTGAGCTTCGAGGTGATGGGCCTGGAGAACTTCTCTCCCGCGGCCATGAAACTCTACAACAAGGCCGTCACCGTCTCTCAAGCGGACGAGGTCTTCCGGCTCATGGCGCGTTGGGCACGGAGGTGGCCGAGCGCGTTCCCCTCGGCCGGAGAGCGGAATGACTGGCTGATGCTCCTCTTCACCCCGTGGACGACGCCGGCCCAACTGCGCGTGAACCTCCGGGAGGCGCAACGCCGGAGCTTCGACGGCAACGGGGTCTGGATCTGCACCAGCCTGATGCTGCGCAAGGGCACCGCCCTGGCCGCTTTGGCGGAGCACGATGGGGGGGTCATCGTCCGGAGGTTCGAGGATCCCGGCCTGCTCTTCTACCCGTCTTTCGGCCTCCAGGTTCTGTGGAGCTCGATCCCATGGCGGTTCAAGGACCGCCGAGTCGCCGACTTCTTCCGCGTCATCGTCAGGCTCTTTGTCGCGCTCGAGCGCCCCGAGGCGCGCCCCCTGTTCCGGGACGACCCGGAGTTCGCGGAGCTGGAGCGGATCTTCCGGGGCGCGCAGGAGCCCGCGCAGGGGCCGCGGCCGCCCTGGACCATCCTCCAGGTCGGCCGGGAGCTGCTGGAGCTCATCTGCCGGGCCAGGGAGCCGCGGTCGAGGACCGCTCTCCTGCGGGAGGCTGTGGCGCGGGTGAGGCGGTCCCGGACAGGGGCTCCTGCGCCGACGGCCGGCGAGGTCGATCCCCCGGCGCTGGCGCCCCTCCCCGCTGCCGGCCGCGGGGCCGTCGCGGCGGTCCGGCGCCTCCTGAGGACCTCGGCGGGCCTCAAAGGGATCGTCGTTTCTTCAGCGGTCCTGGCGATTTTCCGCGGCGACCCTTGCCCGGCGGTCAGGCTGAGCCTCATCCTCGACGGCCGCGAGGTGGTCCTGGACCTCAAGGACCGCCGGACTCCTGGGCCCTGCCTCTTTGAAACGCGGCGCTTCAAGGCTGTCAACCTCCCGCAGACCCCGGTATGGCTCGACGGGGGGAAAGACCGCTTGCGCCGGCTCGCGCGGGCCTTGGAGGATTGTCTGCGGTCCCGGGCCCTCTATTAGTCGGACAGACTCCTAGCCCCTGGCGGTTTTCAGCGCTCCGGAGTCCTGGACCAGGGAAAGGCCGACCCGCGTGGAGGCCGCGGCCCGGCGGCGCCAGGAGGGGTCCGAGCGCCGCAAGGCCGCCGCGGCGAGCTCGGCCCAGAATCCCGGGTCCACGATCCTGGAACGGTCCCAGACCAGGGTCTGCGCCACCCAGCGGACCAGGACCCGGGTCCCCTTCAAGACCGAGACCCGGCCGGCATCCTCCTCGATCCGGTCCCCTTGGCGGAGCCTGGCCGCGACGCGGCCCGACGTGCCTTCCACTCTGGAGGCATCGTAGCGGAGGGACATCTCGGTGCGCGAAGCGGGGATGAGGGACGCCGCGTCCGCGGGATCCTCCAGCGAATGGACGAAGACGCGTCCGGCGAGCGCCGGCCCCGCGAGGGAGCCCCCGAGAGCGCAGAACCAGGAGCGGTACGCGGCCGCCGCGGCACGGCAGCGCGGCGAGCAGGGGACGAAGCCGAGGTCCGGCGCCAGCAGGGGAAGGATCTCCGGGAGGACGGGGCCCGGGGAAGCGGCGCGGTTCATGAGCGCGGCCCAGCCGCCGGCTGTCGAGCGTCTCCACGCGCTCTTCGCCCAAGCGCGGACGCAGCAGGGAGGATAGCCGTAGAGCCTTCCCGCCTCAAGGATGTCTCCTGCGCCGGTCCGCGTTGTCCGGGCGAGCGCATCCTCGACCCGCAGGAGGCGCTCGAGGGTCCTGCGGTCGCGGGCCGCGATGAGGGCGGCCGGCGCCCCGCCCCTGGAGAAGGAGGCGCACCAGCCGTGCCCGGCCAGCGGCCGGCCGCCGAGGTCCGCGCCGGGCCCGAGCCCCTCCAGGGACAGGGCCGGTTTGAGGCCGCGGCGGAGCAGGGGCAGATGCCGGTCTAGGATCTCGCCGGGGGAGAGGAGCTCGAGGCCGAGGCGCCGTCCGTCGAGCCGCGGCCCGGGACCTGAACGCCATCGGGACAGGGCGGCGTGGAAGAGGTCCTGGACCGGGATGGGCTTCGGGGAGGCTTCGGCAAGCTCGGAGGCTTCGAGCAGGATGGACGCCAGCTGGCCCCGGTCCTCCTCCGTCCCGGCCAGCCCTGCCCGCACGGCCTGGAAGAGCCGGTCCTGCGAGAGGGACGGTTTGCGCTCGAGCCTGGAGGCGAGCCTGGCGACCGGCTCCATGCGGGGATCGCGGAAGCGCCAGCTCCGCTCCGACCTCTCCAGACGGCGCCTGCCCATCACGAGGGCGGGGTCGGAGGTCCGGCGCAGGAGGCCCTCTTTGGAGGCCAGCGCGGTGATCGGCAGGTCCGGGTGCAGGCGCAG
>JBAZSR010000212.1:0-6027 GCA_041662295.1 Elusimicrobiota bacterium
CTCATGCGGCGGTCAGCCTCTGTTTCGCCGGGCAGGCCGATGACCCAGGTGGAGTAGGTCCCGATGCCCGCGCCCTTCAGGAGCGGGAAGACGCGGCGGAAGTCCTCCACGGTCTCGCCCTTCTTCATGGCGGAGAGCATCCGGGGGCTTCCGCTTTCGACCCCGATGTAGAGGCCCGCGCACCCGGCCCCCGCCATCTTCTCGATGGTTTGGCCCGTGAGGTTGGCCACGCGGCTCTCGCAGGCCCAGCGGAGGCCGAGCTTCCGCTCGACCATGAGGTCGCAGAAGCGCTCCAGGCGCGGCCGGTCCAGGGTGAAGTTGTCCTCGCGGAAGTAGACCCCGGCCAGGCCGTAGGCCGCCTTGTACTCCGCGAGCTTGGCGACCAGCCGGTCCGCGGACACGGCGCGGTAGCCGGGGCCGGCGATGTTGCGCACCCCGCAGAAGGTGCAGTCAAAGGGGCAGCCGCGCGTCGTGTTGAGGGAGAGCACGGGCTCGATGGCGTCGGCGCCGAAGAGCTGGAGCTTCCAGTTGTAGGGGCGCTTGATGAAGTGCCCGTAGTCGGGCCAGGGCAGGGCGTCCATGTCCTGGACGCGCGTTCCCTGGACGATCCTTCCCTGGGCGCGCCCCTCCACGATCTCGACCGCCGCGGCCTCGCCCTCGCCGATCACAACGCGGTCGAAGCAGTCCGGCAGGGTCTCCGGGAGCACGGTCGGATGAGGACCCCCGCAGAGGAGCGGGATCCCGGGGTGGGAGGCCTTGAGGGTCCTGCCGAGGTCGCAGGCCTGGTAGAAGGAGAGGGTGTGGACGTACATCCCGATGAAGTCCGGGGCGAAGGACCGGATCTCGGCTTCGAGGTCGATGGGCACGTGCTGGAACTCGACCTCCTGGTTGACGCGGCTGTTGCGGCTGGAGGCCGGCCTCCCGAAGTGATAGAGGTCCACGATGCGGACCTGGTGCTTGCGGGCCTCGAGGGCGGCCGCTACGTAGCCCAGGCCGATGGGCGGCCGGTTGTCGCCGAAGTGGAGGGGTGTCTCGTCAGCGGATGGCCGCGGGGCCGTGAGGAGCAGGACCTTCTTTGGGGTCATGGCCGCCTGCTCGCGGCACGGCGCGGGCCGAGCCACTCGAGCCGGATGGGGGCGTCGGCCGGGATGTCGCGCATTGCGGTCCGGCCTACGACCGAATCCATGCGGCTCGGCGGCAGGCCGTCGGCCGGCCTCTTGACCCCGAGCATGTCCCCGGTGAGGACCTCGCCCTTCCGAATGGACCTCTCGGCCACGATGCTGCGCCGCGCCCTCTGCCGGGCCAGCCGCTCCGCCTGGTGGACCCTGAGCTCGCCCGAGCCGAGCACCGTCTCCGCCAGCCTGATGTTGGCCGTCATGGCCGCCAGGCACGGCGGGTCCACGGCGAAGGCGTGGCCCGAGCCCTTCATGGACCGGTCCAGGGTGTAGTGCTTCTCGACGATCCGCGCGCCCAAGGCCACGGCCAGGGCCGGGATGACCATGCGCTCGTCGGGCTCGGTGTGGTCCGAGAGCCCGATCACGGCCCCGGGGTAGCGCTGTCGGAGGGTCTCGATGCGCCGCAGATGGGCGTCGGCGTCCTTCGTGGGATAGCTCAGGGTGCAGGCCAGGAGCGCCAGCTTGCGGTTGCCGGTCCCGAGGACGGCAGAGACCGCGGCGTCGATCTCGTCCGGGGTCGACGCCCCGAGCGAGAGGAAGACGGGCTTGCCGAAGCGCGCCACGTGGCGCAGGAACCGGTGGTCGGGCAGGTCGCAGGAGGCGATCTTGAACACCGGCATCCCGAGCCGGTCGAGCATCGTGGCCGTGCCGCAGTCGAAGGGCGTGGAGAATCCGACGATCCCGCGCTTCCGGGCGCGGTCGAAGAGTTCCCGGTACTCCTCCGGCCCGAACTTGTCGAGCCTCCGGTAGTACTCGAGCTGGGAGACCTTCTGGTCCTGCCAGAAGGAGACCGCGCTGCCGCGCACGAGGCGCTCGGCCTTGTAGGACTGGAACTTGATTGCGTCGGCTCCGGCCGCGGCGGCCCGGTCGACCATGCGCCGGGCCAGGTCCATGCGGCACATGTGGTTGCAGGCGGCCTCGGCCACGATGAAGGCCGGCTGGTCCTGGGAGATCGTGCGGCGGCCGACGCGCAGGCGCGTCTCGAAGCGCGCTCTCATGGGAGATGATTCTAGCAGAATGGGGTATGGGATGGTAGAATGTCCTCGGCAATGAAGCGGTTCAGCGTATTCCTCGCCGACGTCAACTACATCTCTCCGGAGCGGCGGTGGTCCATCATCCCGGTCCCCCTCAACATCGGGTTCCTGGCGGCCTTCCTGCGCAAGAGGCTCGGCGACTCCTGCCAGACCCGGCTCTTCAAGCATCCTCTCAAGCTCCTCGACGCCCTTGCCGGGGAACGGCCGGACATGGCGGCGTTCTCCAACTACATCTGGAACCGGAACCTCTCTCTGGCCATCGCGCGGCACGTGAAGGCCTTGCGCCCGGGCTGCGTGACCGTCATGGGCGGGCCCAACTGCAACTTCGCGGAGCGCAACGGGCTCGAGGCTTTCGTGCGGAAGCACCCGGAGATCGACTTCCACATCGAAGGCGAGGGCGAGGTCCGGCTGGCGAACCTCGCGGCCTGCTGCGCCGAGCACGGTTTCGATCTCGCCGCGGTCAAGGCCAGCCGGCCGGCCGGGACGGCGTACCTTGACAAGGGTGGTCTCGTGGTCAACCCTCTGGTCCCCCCGGCGCCCGGTTCCTGGAGCCGCCTGGAGGGCCTGGATCTCGATCCGCGCTCCGGCCGCCTGAAGTCGCTCGACGAGGTGCCCTCCCCCTATTGTTCCGGGGTGCTCGACGAGTTCCTCGCGGACCCGGATTTCTGCCCCATCATCGAGACCAACCGGGGCTGTCCGTTCTCCTGCATCTACTGCAACTGGGGCGACATGGGCAAGTCCAAGTCCGCCGTCTTCAGCGTGGAGCGCGTGCAGGCCGAGCTGGACTACATCGCGTCCAAGAACGTGAGCCGCTCTCCGTACCTCTACGTGGGTGACGCCAACTTCGGGCTGTTCCCGCGCGACGTGGAGATCGCGGGGATGATCCGGAGGATGAAGGACGAGCGCGGCTTCCCGTCCAAGGTCTACATGTATTACGCCAAGAACGCCTCGGAGCGCGTGGTGAGGATCGCGGAGATGCTCAAGGACATGACCCCGATCTCGCTCTCGCGGCAGACCCAGAACGAGGAGGTCCTCCGCTTCATCAAGCGCTCGAACATCTCCTCCGGCACCTTCAGCGCCCTGGCGGCGCTGGCCCGGAAGCTCGGAGTCGAGAGCAAGGTGGAGCTGATCTACGCCCTGCCCGGGGAGTCGAAGGAGAGCTTCTACGCGGGGATGAGGGACATCATGGGCCGCGAGCACGACGGGATCCACCTCTTCCCGGCCATGCTCCTCGACGGCTCGGAGATGGGGCGCGCCGCTACCCGGGAACGCTACGGCATCAAGGGCGAATGGCGCAGGATCGAGGGCTGCATCGGCCGGTTCGGTCCGGTCAAGGCCGCGGAATACGAGGAGATCATCACGCGGACCGCGGTTCTCGGCCGCGAGGACTACCTCGAGATCCGGCTCTTCCACCTCCTGCAGGCCCTCTTCCTGGACAGCCGCATCTACAAGGACGTGGAGACCCTGCTCGGGGAGGTTCCCATGTTCGACTTCATCCAGGACGTCATCGCGAACTACCCCCGGGCTCCGGCGGCCTTCCGGAGCGTGATCGAGGCGTTCATCGCTGATTCCAAGGCAGAACTGAGGGCCGAGCCGCCGGCCGAGCCCACGGACTCGGAGGTGGACGCGGCCTCAGACGCGCCCAGCAAGCTCAACAACTACTACCTGATCCGCATCCTGCACGACCCGGGGGCGCGGGGGGCGTTCCACGCCTTCCTTAAAGAGCGCGTCGCCGCAGTGGGGCGGGCAGGGGAGCGGGAGATCGACGCGGTGCTGGCCTACATCGAGGCCTCGGTCTATCCCTTCGACGGCTCGACCTCGCGGCGAGCCGAGCTCCTGCTGGACGCTGGCCGGTTCGCATTCCGTGAGGACCGGAAGGCTCCGGCAACGGGTTTCCTGCTCGACCTACCAGGAGCTCCTCGGAGGGATGGACCCTGCTCTACCGCTCTCACTGCGGGTCTACCGCGCTTTCACCCGCCATTCGCACGAGAAGTTCCGCCAGATGCTGCTTTATCGCTTGGAAGGGGAGGCGCCGCTCAAAGGCTCTTGAGGAACCCGCGCCAAAGCACGGCCCAATCCGGGTCGGCCCAGGCGTAGGCGCGCAGGAACCGGGCCGCGGCGGCCTTCCTGGCCCTGTCCGCGAGCCAGGCCTCCGGGGAAGCCTTGACCGCCATGAGACCTGCCATCAGGGCAGGGAGCGTCCGGGGGACCAGTCCCGAGGACTCCAGCTCCCGGAACAGGTCCTCAGCGGCCGCTTCCTCCCTGCTGTGGATCCTGGGCCAATAGGCGATGCTGGGGATGTCCGAGGCCAGGCATTCAACGAGGCCCGTGCCGGGCACGTCCCAGAGCACGCAGGAGACCGAGCGGAGGGTCTCGGGGTCCATGCCTTTGTCCGGGGAATCGAGCTTGTGATAGAAGGACCCTCCGGCCGCCTGCGCCTCTCGGATGCAGCGTCCGGTCCAGGCCGGGGTGCCTGCGTAAGGCTTGTGGAGGACCGAGAGCCCCTCCCTGGCGCAGGCCCGAACAAGCTCCACGATCGAGGCCAGGGCCTCCTCGGCCTGGTCCGGCAGGACCGTGGACACTCCGCTTGGCGCGGGCGGGAAGCGGTAGAGCCTGTTGGTCATGAGGAGGACGTCGTGGGTACGGGCCCGTGGGCCGGAGAGGGCCGCGCTCCAGCAGCGTCGGCGTTCGCTGAGCCAGGGACTGGGCAGAGGCACTGCCCGGACACTGGCGCAGGGTTTGGGCATCCGCTCCCAGCCCCAGGTGACGTAGCGGTCCATGAAAGGCAGATGCCCGTCCGCGGCGGGAGAGTGGTGCTCGATGTAGCCCTGGTGTCCGCCGTACTGGACGCCGACCACCTCCATGCCCAGGGTTCGGGCCGCGGCCATCATGAAGGTGGGCTCGGGCGTGTTCGTCTCGCTGAGGAGGAGCGGCTTCGGGGCGAAGGGGGCGAGGACCGCGGCGCAGGTCCGGACATTGGCCGGTCCGGCCTCCAGCATCAGGGTCGGGAAATGGACCGCCGCGAAATCGGCCAGGCCGCGGGCCGCCTTGAGGCCGGCTGCGGGATCGTCGAAGCCGGCGGTCTCGAGGAAGGCGGCCACGGCCCCGGCGGCGGAGGCTAGGGCTCCGGCAAGCTCCGCTCTCAGCGCTGGATCCATGGGGGCGTCGACCAGGCGCGCCCTGTTCTGCACGCTCTCCAGGAGCCCGCCGTAGAAGCCGGCGGACTTGAGGGCTTCGGTGTTGTATGCCATGGAGAGGACAGGGACGGGTCCTGGGGCTAGGCCCAAGGCCGCCAAGCCCTTCTTCCCGGCCGAGAACAGCCTGCGCCTGATCCGCTCCGCGGTCCTGGCCGCGCCGATGTTGAAATTCGCCCCGCTCCGGGCAGGCACGGCCGGAGGGTCAATGAGCGGCGCGGGAGGCTCCACCACGGCCAATCCCAGGGTCCGGGCGTGCCGGACCAGGACGGCCTGGTTGAACTGCAGGGACGAACGGGTCAGGGCACGGAAGCGCGAAAGGTCGTTGGGGACAGGCTCGGAGGCGGAGAACACGGAGAGGCCGGGGAAGGAGGCGGCGATGCCCGCCAGCCGGACCAGCCGGTCGAGGTAGAAATGCGCGATCGGAACGAGGGCCTCGCGGCCGAGGACCCGGCCGGCCGCTTCCGGCAGGCCGAGGCGGGTCCGGAACGGGCTGACAGCGGCCTCCACGAGGGCCGCATAGAGGACGCTGTACCCGTCGCAGAGGCGATGCAGCGTCTTGTTTGGGAGGCGAAACCCGGGGTGGGCCTCGTCCGGGAAGAGGAAGAGGGCCGGCCCTCCCTC
>JBAZSR010000213.1:0-5988 GCA_041662295.1 Elusimicrobiota bacterium
GGACCCCGCCTACGGACGCTGGGGAGCTGGCGGCCGGGACGCGAGGGTTCTGGGAGCTCAGCCGCAACAGCCTGGAGGACGCGTCCACGGTCAAGCGCGGCACCATGGAGACCAAGGCCCTCAAGCACTACGCCATCCAATTGCGCAACGCTTCCTTGGCCATGGAGCGGCTGGGAGACGTCCCGGGGGCGGGACAGGCGCGTCAGCGGAGCGCGGCTCTGTTGGAAGGGCTCAGGAAGCGCTAGCCCGCGGGGCTATTCCGAGGCGATCCGCTCGAGGTCCCGGCGCATCTCAGCCCTGTAGTTGGGTATCAGGACTTTGGCATCCGCGCACTCCTGGCAGTTCGGCTTGTTGCAGGTGGCAAGATGCTCCTCCCGTCCATTGATCAGGGTTTCGTAGAGGAATCGATAGGAGTGGAGATTGGATCTGCGGAGCGCAGCTTTTACCTCTGGGGATTGGTTCTCTCGATCGGATATCAGTGCCTTCATGGCTAACCTTCTTTCCGATGCGGAGGGACGTCCTCGAGCGTGTTCAGGCGCTTTTCATGGTCTGCGAGTTGGAACTCATGGTCGATGATCGTTCGCTCTTGCGAGATCGCCTTCTCGTAGTACAGCTTTCCCTTGAAGGTGGTGTCTGCGTAGGCGTCCAGCAGCTTCTCCCGCATCTCGCGCGCCTCAGCCAGATGGGCCTCGAGGGTGCGCTGGATGTTGGACTCTGATTCGAGGATCCGCTTGGCGAGCCTATCGACAGCGGAGGCAAGCTCACCGCGGACAGCGGTCAGGCCTTCCTGGAGCTCACCGCGGACAGCGGTCAGGCCTTCCTGGAGCTCACCGCGGACAGCGGTCAGGCCTTCCTGGAGCTCACCGCGGACAGCGGTCAGGCCTTCCCGGAGCTCGCTGCGGACAGCGGCCATGCCTTCCTGGAGTTCGCTACGGAACAGAACAACCGCATCCCGAACGTCCCCTTTGGTGGCGGCCGTGCTGGCGTCGGCATTCATCGGTTCCATTTTACACCTTCCTCCTTGCGGGGCGTAAGGGTCCAAAGACCCAGCCATCCCCTACAACTATATACGAGCGAGGCCTGAAAAAGTTCCCTCATGATCCGGTCAGGCAGGCTGAAGGGTCAGCTTGAGCCCGAGGGCCGCGACGAGCTGGCGGAGGCTGCAAAGGCGCGGGTTGCCTTTCTTGGAGAGCATGCGGAAGAGGTGCTCCCGGTTGAGGCCGGTCTTCTTGGCGAGCTTGCGGAGCCCGCCGTGCGCTTCTGCGACGTTGTGGAGGGCCAGGAGGAAGACACCGTCATCCCCGTCCTCAAGGCAGAGGTTCAGATAGCCTAAAGCGTATTCCGGGTCCTTAAGCCGTTCAATCAGATCATCGTGGTAGCTGATAAGGTTTTTCATCGCATGGTCCTCCCAAGCAAGTCAGCCCAGTATCTTCTGGCTGTCTCGATATCCCTTGTCTGGTCCTTCTTGTCTCCCGCGTGAAGCAGAATCACGATCGTTCGTCCTTCCCTGCCGAAATAGATTCTGAAACCAGGACCGATGTGGAATCTCAATTCCCAGACGTCCCCGAGGTGCTTCGCGTCCCCAAAGAGGCCGCGCTGTAAACGGGTCAACCGCGTGTCGACGATCTTCTGCATGCGTCGATCCAAGGTGTTGAGCCACTCTTTGAAGGGGCATGAACCAGAATCTCGACAATAGAAGTAGACTTCAATAGGACTGATGTCCAAGAAGCTTCCTATTAGTGTAGCCCATAAGCTACTGATTTTCAAGGGATGCCAGGCATCCTTGGGTGGCCGGTCCACCACCATAGTACGAGCGAGGCCTGAAAAAGTTCCCCTTGCCCGTCTGGCCGGGGATTCGTAGACTTGAAGCGAGGTGGATCCATGGACAATGTTGAGCGTGTGACCTGCAGATTCCCGAGGATGCCCATGGCAGGGCTGACAGCGGCCCTTTTGCTTTCCGCGGGCTTTTCCTTTGCCGGAGAGGAGCCTTTCGCGGGAGCGGTGCTCGAGCCGGAGATCTCGGCGGACGCGGTGGTGCGCAAGGCCGGGACCGTGACCTCCCTGGAAGTCGGGGCTGGCGCGGCAGTGAAGAGAAACCAGGTTTTGGCCAAGGTGGAGGTCTCGGCGGACGGCTCGACCGGAGCCATGGAGGATGACGCTTACCAGACCGAGCTCGAGTGGCAGACCAAGGCGGCCAAGCTCGCGGCAGCGCAAAAGGATTTCGACAGGAAGAGCGAGCTCAGGAAGCAGAATGTCATCTCCTCGGCCGAGTACGATGAGGCGGAAGGAGCATTGAAGGTCGCGCAGGCTGAGGAAGCTTTGGCGGGTCGGAACATGAAGAAGGCGATACGGGCCAAGGCCAGCGGACCCCCTCCCGGGCAAGGGGACATCCTCGCCCCCATCGCAGGCATGGTCTATGAGCGGAACATCTCCATCGGAGAGCTGCTCGCGCCGACAGGCAAGACGCCGCCGTTCCGGGTCGCCAAGGACCTCTCCAGGCTCAAGCTGGTCTTGCGCTTCGGGCCGGACAGCGCTGCCAGGATCAAGACAGGGCAGAAGGCGTGGGTCAAGACCGATGTCCTCAAGGGACGGGTCTTCAATGCATCGGTCTCCGAGTTGGCTGCGGGGCCTGTCATCAAGGACGGCAAGCCTGTTTACGAGGTCGTGCTGTCTGTGGAGAACCCGGACAGGAAGCTCTGGCCAAGCATGGATGTGGACGGCGCCATCGTCACGGGAGAGGGGGAGCTCGAGCCGCCGAGCCTGACAGCGGAGGAGAAGACGTTCACGGCTGATGATGTGGCCGTGGTCATCGGCATCGAGAAGTACCCGGACCTCCCGGTGTCGGATTTCTCAGGGTCGGACGCCCAGATGGTCTCGAAGTACCTCCTGGCCCTCGGGATCAGGCAGGCCAATCTTCAGCTTTTGACGGATTCCAAGGCGAGCTTCGGCGGCATCCGCAAGACGATCGAGTCCTGGCTGCCGAACAGGGTCAAGAAAGGCTCCAGGGTTTTTGTGTACTACTCGGGTCACGGCGCTCCTGAGCCTGCCACGGGAGACGCGTACTGGGTGCCTTCGGACGGGGACCCGAACTACCTGCCGGACACGGCCTACCCGCTCAAGAGGCTCTACGAGATCCTGGGAGCCTTGCCGGCCCGCGAGGTCATGGTGGTGATGGACTCCTGCTTCTCTGGCGCGGGCTCGCGGGGGCTCCTGGCCAAGGGAGCGCGGCCGCTTGTTCCCAAGGTCGAGCCGGTCAAGGTCCCGATGTCCATGGCGGTCCTGACAGCGACCAGGGCGGGCCAGATCTCGACCTCGTCGCCTGACAGGAAGCATGGGCTCCTGACCTATCACTTCCTTCGAGCCCTGAGCGAGGGCAAGAAGAGCCTCTCCGATGTTTTCGCGGAGGCGATGCCTGCCGTGGAGGACGAGGCCAAGGCGCTCAACACGGAGCAGACTCCGGAGCTCATCCCGGGCCTGGAGCAGGCCAAGGGACGCTTCTTCCTGAGGAAGTAGTGTCGGCTCAGGCCCTGCCCGAGGAGCCCAAGGCCTCGAGCGCGGCGTGGCGGTAGAGGTCGCCCAAGGTCGGGTAGTTGAAGATGGTCTCCGCGATGGCTTTGGCGTCGGTCCTTGAGGCGAGGAAGGCCTGGCCGATGTGGATGAGCTCGCTGGCCCCAGGTCCCACGATGTGGACTCCGAGGAGCCTGAGGGTCTTGGCGTCGAAGAGGAGCTTGAGCAGGCCGCCTTCCGCGCCCATGATGCGGCCGCGCGAGTTGTGGCCGAACAGTCCCCTTCCCACGACGAAAGCCGTGCCTTCGCGCTTCAAGTCCTCCTCGGTCGGGCCGATGGTGCTCACCTCGGGGATGGCATAGAGGGCCAGGGGGAACTGGTCGGTCCTGGCGTGGGGGCCGGGGATGCCGAAGGCGTGGCGCACGGCCAGGCGGCCCTGCTCCATGGAGGTGTTGGCGAGCGCCGGGTAGCCGATGACGTCTCCAACAGCGTAGACCCCGGGCGCGGTCGTGCGGTAGTCCTTGTCCACCTTGATGAGGCCGCGGTCCGTGGGACGGATGCCCACGGTCTCAAGGCCCAGGTCCGCTGTGTTGCCGTCCCTGCCCACGCAGTAGAGGAGGATGTCGGAGGAGATCCTCCTGCCGTCCTGAAGCCTGCAGGTCACGGACTTGGCGAAGGGGGAGATGTCCTCGGCGCGGGCCGAGGGGATGAAGCGGATGCCCATGCGCTCGAGCTCTGAGAGCAGGATGGCCGCGACCTCCCTGTCGAGGTAAGGCAGGAAGGAGTCCCGGGTATCGAGCAGGGCCACCTTGATGCCCATGGCCGCGAAGATGCTGGCGTACTCGACGCCGATGACCCCGGCTCCGATCACGGTCATGGAACGGGGCATGGCCTTCAAGCGCAGGATGGTGTTGCTGTCGAAGACCCTGCTGGCGTCGAAGGGGATGCCCTGGGGGTGGCTGGGGACCGCGCCGACAGCGATGATGATGACAGGGGCCGTGAGGCTCCGGGTGACGCGGCCCTTGCGGTCGGAGACAGCGACCCTGCCTGGGCCGGCAAGCCGCCCTCTGCCGCGGATGACTTCCACCCCGTGGGAGGCCAGGGACTTCTGGCTGCTCTCGAGCTCGCGCCGGACCACCAGCCGCTCGCGGTGCATGAATTCGGGGATGGTGATGTGCCCGGGGAGCCTGGCCCGGATGGCGTCGAGCCTCCGGAGGGTCAGGCCATGGACGAAGAGGGCGCTCTCGCGCAGGGTCTTGCTCGGGATGGTGCCCCAGTTGACGCGGGCGCCCCCGACCACGCTGAACTCCTCGACCAGAGCCACTCTCTTGCCATGGCGGCTGGCGAGGATGGCGGCGCGCTCGCCTCCAGGGCCTCCTCCGATTACGACAAGATCGTAGGTCATATACTGGTGTCAGACATTGACCAATTTGACTAAATAACAAATGCAAACAGCCAATTAGTCAAATTGGTCAATGTCTGACACCAACACTTTATCGTATCATTTCCAAAATGAGCGGAAGCCAGCCGGCCAAGCCAGTGCAGGCCGAAGAAGCCGTGGTGCGCTTCGCCGGCGACTCCGGCGACGGCATGCAGCTCGCCGGCCTGCGCTTCTCAGACGAGGTGGCCTGGTCCGGGGAGGACTTGGCGACCCTGCCCGACTATCCGGCCGAGATCCGCGCGCCCGCGGGCACGACCTACGGGGTCTCGAGCTTCCAGGTGCGCTTCGGAGGCGCTGAGATCCTCTCCGCCGGCGACGTCCTCGACGTGCTGGTGGCCATGAACCCGGCCAGCCTCAAGGTGCACCTGCCGGACCTCCGGTGCGGGGGGATCCTCATCGTCAACGAGGACGCCTTCGAGGAGAAGGCCTGGAAGAAGGCCGGCTATGCCGCGGACCCGCTTGCGGACGGGTCCATCGCCGCGGCGTGGGTCCTGCACAAGGTGCCCATGGCTAGGCTGGTGGCTGAGGCTGGCGCTGACCTCGATCTTTCGCCTGCTGAGAAGAGCCAGGCGCGCAACCTCTTTGCCGTGGGGCTTATCTCTTGGCTCTTCCAACTCCCCACAGGCTCGACCGAGGGCTTCGTCCGCAAGAAGTTCGCCAGGGACCCACAGGTCGTGGACATGAACCTCAGGGCCCTGGCCGCGGGCTACGCCTACGGCGAGACCGCGGAGCTCTTCGAGAGCAGGTTCCAGCTGCGGCCCGCGGAGCTCGAGCCAGGGGACTACACGGCCGTGACCGGCAATACGGCTGTGGCGTGGGGATTGGCGGCTGTCAGCAAACGGACGGGCTTGAAGGTCGTGTACTGCGCCTATCCCATCACCCCCGCCTCCGAGGTCCTCCACGAGGTCAACAAGCTCCGGGCCTACGGCGTGCGGCCCGTGCAGGTCGAAGACGAGATCGCGGCAACGGGCATGGCCCTGGGCGCCTCGTTCGCCGGAGGGCTCGGGGTCACCTGCACCAGCGGACCGGGACTGGACCTC
>JBAZSR010000214.1:0-5958 GCA_041662295.1 Elusimicrobiota bacterium
GCCGATGCACCCGCGCTCGGACTCCTTGTGCCCCTTGTAGATGCCGTACTCGCCCCCCGCATCGTCGAGGATGGTGATCTTGTCGTCCCGCACGCCCGAATTGCGCTTGTAGTCGAAGAGGAACGGAAACTTCAGGCGGAAGCCCTTGAGCACGCTCTCCGCCCGGTCCGTGCCCAGGAAGGTGCGGGCGCCTGCCCCGAGCTCCTTCAAGGCCGCGTCGTAGGTCTCCTGGAGCTGGGGCATCTGGTCCTTGAGCGTGTCGAGGTTGAGCCACGCCACCCCCGCGACCTTGAGCCTCTGGTAGAGGCTGTCGATGACCTCGAACTTGCCGCCCGAGAGGAGGTCCTCGAGCCCCTTCATCTGCTTGGCGTCGTTGGGGTTGAGCACGAACTCGATGACCGCGTGGTCCTCCTTGACGTACTGGGTCAGCCACTGCAGGCGCAGAGCGAGGTACTTCTCGAGCTCCTTGCGGATGGGCCGCTCCACGAGCTTGAAGACGTTCTTGCCCACGAGGTCGCCCATGGAGTCCCGCGCCGCCTCCTCGCCGAAGGTCTTGTACTCGTCGTAGAAATGGGCTCCCGTGATGGAATAGTCGAGGCCGATGGCGGGGCCGGTGACCCGCGCATGATCGATGCGGATGCGCACCCTGATCGCGTCGGGGTCCAGGCGCCGCACCGTGACGTTCACGCCGCCCTCCCGCGAATAGCCCCAGGACACGGTCACCGGGGTCACGCCGGCCACCGGGTAGCCGACGCCCGCGCCGAAGGTCGCGCGCAGGGTCAGCGGCATGGCCCAGAGCTCTCCCACCTGCATGGCCGAAAACCGGTCCGCGCGGAGGGGATAGACGGTCTTGACCTCGCGAAAATCGACGAGCTCGTCGAGTTCCTTGCAGGCCTTGGCGCCCTTCAGAGGCCGCATGACCCAGGACATGCCCTTGATCTCCGCGCCCGCGGACACGGACACGCCCAAGGCCCCGGATGCCAGGACCGGCACGCCCTTGCCGAGGCTGATGCCCAGCTCCGCGCGGTCCACCAGCACCATCCTGCCGTCCACGCCCGTGCGCAGGTAGCGCTCGAATCCCGGCTTCGTGTGGAAGACGTCGCCGAGGTTGAGATCGTATTTCAGGGGGATCTTGGCCTGCCGACAGAGCTGGTCTCCGATGTCGTTCCAGAAAGCGCCGTTGCGCAGCTTGTCCCAGAAGTCCTGCTTCTCGCGCGAGGAGAGGTTCCCGTCCGAGACCGCGTCCTCGATATGCCCTACGGTGCGCCAATCGCTGCCCGCGATCTCATCGAGAGGGGGCACTTTGCCCATGGGCGAGACCTGGGAGGCCTTGGTCCCGCTGTCAGGATCCGCGAGGTTGAGCCGCTGTCCGGGCGGGACCGCTCCCGCGCCCTGGCTGCCCGCCGCCCCTTCCTGCGGGCCGGCCCCGGCAGTCCCGTTCCCGGGACCTCCGTCCAGGGTGCCGGCAGGGCCCGTGCTCACGGGCACGGCAGGCACGCCGTCGGGAGAGACGACCGCCGCAGGCGAGGCTTTGGCTCCGTCGAAAAACGCGCTGAGGCGTTCGGGCGTCCAGGCTTCGGACGCCGTCCCTTGGCTCGCGGCCCAGGCGCCCTGGGAGATGGAAAGCGCCAAAGGGAATACGAGGACGCGGGAGAGTCTCATCATCTTATAGATATGACGGTTTTTCCGAGATCCCTCCAGGATCCTCGGACCCAGGCTCAGGAAGCATGGGACCCACTGAAAAAACAGCCGAAAGACCTACGGGGGAACACGGATCCTCCTCCTGCTGAAAGCGCAGGCGAGGCCAGCGGGATTTAATACCTGTCGGAGGAGGGCTTGGTGAGGAACAGGGGCCGGATCCAGCGGTAGAAGAGGTGTTCGGAGAGCTTGAAGATGGAGTAGGAGACGAGGTAGGCCCCGAGGACATCGACCGTGTAGTGGTTGCGGGAGAGCAGGACGCAGACAGCCATGGTGAGGGAGCCGACGAGGCAGAGCGTCTTCAAGCCCCTCGTCTCGAAGAACAGGAAGAACAGGAACGGGATGCCCGTGTGCCCCGAGAACACGAACTCGTTGTTGAAGGTCCATGTCCCCATGATGCGGGAGAACACGAAGTCGAGCTTGCGCATGTCGAGCATGCCCACGGGCGGGCCGATGGGCGAGAGGAACACAAAGAGGGTGCGGATGAAGACGTAGACCCCGAGGAGGAACATGAGGAACGGGATGCGGCGGGGGTAGTAGGCGACGGCCGCGGCCCCGAGCACGAGGTGCAGCCCGAACCAGCCCCAGGAGAGCACCGGCAGGGTGTTGACCAGGGGAAGGTGCTTGAGCAGCCAATCCGACCCCGTGGGCAGGCGCCGCTGATCCGCCACCCAGCCGAGCTGGGTGTAGAAGGCATAGCAGAGGACGAAGAAGACAAGCACGCCCGAGAGAGTGACCACCCACCACTTCGTGTGGACCCCGTGCCACTGGTCCTTGATCTCGGTGAGCTCGGCCTTGGTCTCGTCCAGGAGGCGCGAGCGCAGGGACCGGACCTCCTCGGCCGACTCGAGGAACCGGCGCTCGAGGACCTCGAGGCGCTCCTGGACCGCTTCTTGGGATGGCGTCATGGCTTACCTGGGAGCTATTTTATAAAATCTGGGACTCGGAGGGCACATGTTCATCCTGGACCCGGTCAATGCCGTCACCAGCATCCAGTTCTACAAGAAGGTGGCCGCCCAATCCTTCCAGCGCTCCGCAGGCTACCTCCTGTACCTGGCCGCGCTGTTCACGCTGGCCTCCGTCGTCTTTGCCTGGGCCAGGATCACCCCCCCCTTCGTCGAGTTCATGGGCTGGCTGGCCAAGACCGTCCCTCCCATCACCTTCAGCGACGGCAAGGTGACCTCCGCGACCGACACCCCCTACGTCGTCCGTCACCCCAGCCACCCCGACCTCGGATTCATGATCGACACCACGCGGACCGAACCCGTGACGCCGCAGATGATGGAGGAGAACAAGGTCCGCATCTACCTCACCGGCAACGCCATGTACATGATCAACCGGCCAGGGCGGGTGGAGGTCAACGACCTCTCGAAATCCAAGGGCCCGCCGGTGGAGATCGGGCCGCAGTTCTTCCGCGAGTTCGCCAGGATCTTCCCCATCGTGCTCTACGCTCTCTCCGCCGTCTTCGCCTTCATCGGCTTCCTGATCTGGAAGACCTTCTCGACCCTCCTCTACTGGCTGGTCGCCTCCCTGCTCAACACGAGCATGAACGCAGGGCTCTCCCCCCAGCCCCTGGCCTCGGTCGCGGTCTACAGCCAGACCCTGCCTGCCGTGCTCTTCATCATCATGATGTTCATGCCTGGGGGCTTGGGGGCAGGGACCGTGCTCCTAGCCGGCTTCGCCATCACGACCGCCTACATGGCGTTGGCGCTGAGCGCGGCCCGCAAGGAGCCCGCCACCCCTCCGGCGCAATAGTGATATAATCCGGCCACGCATCCGGACCAGGAGGCAGCGGTGAGCGAACGGACACCATCGAGGGAGCATTGGGGCACCAGGATCGGCCTGGTGCTGGCCATGGCGGGCAATGCCATCGGTCTGGGCAACTTCCTGCGGTTCCCGGTGCAGGCCACTCAGAACGGGGGCGGGGCGTTCATGATCCCCTACTTCTGCGCGCTCCTCTGTCTGGGAATCCCCCTGATGTGGTGCGAGTGGGCCATGGGACGGCTCGGCGGAAGCAAGGGCCACGGCACCACACCCGGCATCTTCACCATCCTGTGGAAGCACCCCCTGGCGAAGTACATCGGCCTCATGGGCATTGTCTTCCCCCTGGGCGTGGTCTTCTACTACAACTACGTGGAAGCATGGACCCTGGCCTACGCCGTGTTCTCCGCCACGGGGAAATACTTCGGCATCACGGACGTGGCGGGCATGAAGGGGTTCCTCTCGACCTTCCAGGGGGCCGGCGCTCCTCTGGGCGTCTCGATGCTGGGCTATTTCTTCTTCCTCATCACCTTCAGCTTGAACGTCTGGATCCTCTCCGGCGGCATCGCCAAGGGCATCGAGCGGCTGGCCACGATCGGCATGCCGATCCTCTTCCTCTTCGCCATCCTGCTGGTCGTGAGGGTCTTCACGCTCGGCACGCCTGACCCGGCCGTGCCGGAGAACTCCGTGGTCAACGGCCTCGGCTTCATCTGGAACCCGGACTTCTCCCAGCTGGCCAACTCCAAGGTCTGGCTGGCCGCGGCCGGCCAGATCTTCTTCACCCTCTCCGTGGGTTTCGGCGCCATCCAGTGCTACGCCAGCTACCTCCGGGAGAAGGATGACGTGGTGGTGACCGGCCTCTCCACGGCCTCGGCCAACGAGTTCGTGGAGGTCATCCTCGGAGGGTCGCTGGCCATCCCCATCGCCTTCGCCTTCTTCGGCAGGACCGAGACCCTGGCCATCGCGCAGGGAGGCTCCTTCAACCTGGGGTTCGCGGCCATGCCCATCATCTTCCAGAAGCTCGCGTTCGGCAAGCTCCTGGGCACCATGTGGTTCTTCCTCCTCTTCATCGCGGGCATCACTTCCTCGGTCGCGCTCATGCAGCCGCTCATCACCTTCCTCAAGGACGAGTTGGGCTGCACGCACAAGAAGGCCCTGACCGCGACCGCGGGCCTGTGCTTCGTCATGGCGCACGTCGTCATCCTCGGCCTGCACCATGGCACGCTCGATGAGATCGACTTCTGGTGCGGGACCTTCGGCGTGGCGCTCTTCGCCCTGGCCGAGACGCTCATCTTCGTCTGGGTCTTCGGCCCGGACAACGCCTGGGCCGAGATCGAAAAAGGCGCCCAGGTCCCAGCCCCGAGGATCTTCTACTACGTCATGAAGTACGTCACCCCTCTCTATCTCCTCGTCCTGTTCGTGGCCTGGACTTGGCAGCAAGGACCGGCGGTCCTCACCATGCGGGGCGTCGCGCCCGCGGACCAGGCCTGGCGCTGGGGCGCGCGGCTGGCCATGCTCGGGGTCTTCCTCGGCCTGTGCTGGCTCGTGTCGCGCTCCACGAGGCTCAAGAGGCTCACGGAGGCGAAGCCATGACCACGACCGGCTGGCTGTTCCTTGCCTGCTGCTGGACGCTCATGACGTTCCTGACCGTCTGGTGCTTCTCGAAGATCCTGGGACCGCAAAGAAAGCCGCGATAAAGACTTCCCCTCGATGCCCATGCCCCCCCTGCCCGAGCGCGCCCGGTCCCTCCAAGGACTGCTCTCCCCGGAATCCCGCGCCGCGCTCGACCACCTGCTCGACGGGGTCTACATCGTGGACCCCGACCACCGCATCCTGTTCTGGAGCAAAGGCGCGGAAGCCCTCACAGGCCATTCCTCGGCTGAAGCCGTGGGCAAGCGCTGCAGCGACGGCGTCCTCGACCACCTCGACGCGAACGGGGACGCCCTCTGCAGCGGCGCGTGCCCGCTGACCGAAGCGCTGACCACGGGCCGGCCCGTCAGAAAGAGGATCTACCCCCTGCACAAGTCCGGCCGCCGCTTCGCCGCCCGTGTGCACGTGATCCCGGTCAAGGACGCCTCCGGCAAGGTCGTCGGCGCCATGGAGGTCTTCCGCGACGTCTCGGATGAGGAGCGCTTCTACCAGCGCCAGCGGAAGTTCGACCGGCTCGTCCAGCAGTACGTCTCCAAGGCGACCTACGATTCCATGGTCGAGGCGGTGTCCAAGGATGCTGAGATCTGCCGCGACCAATCGGCCGAGGAGCGCTTCCGGGAGCTCCAGGAGCAGGTCGACAAGACCCTCCAGCTGCACGCCGGGGACTACGACGCGGTGCTGAAGTCGGTCTGCGGCGAGAGCGCCCGGAGCGCCGGCACCAAGGACCTGACGGTCCTCTTCGTCGACGTCGTGTCCTTCACCCATCTCTCGGAGCACCACCCCCCGGCCCAGGTCGTCGAGTTCCTCAACCAGCTCTTCACCCTCGCGGCGCACATCATCCGCCGGCAC
>JBAZSR010000215.1:0-5895 GCA_041662295.1 Elusimicrobiota bacterium
TCGGTCCTCACGGCCCGGCTCTACGACAACTACGTCAAGACCCAGGACTCGCCCTACAACCCCAACACCAACGGCTCCCTCTCCGGCAACGCCACCATCGGCGGCGAGCTCGCGACCCGGCAGGACCGCTGGGGCAACACAGCCGGGGCCTATGTCGAATACGCCCTGGGCGACAAGTTCTTCTTCGGCGCGGACGCCGTGGACGTGCGCACCAAGTACCGCAGGCCCGACCTCGCCAACACCCTCGACAGCTCGGTCCAGACCTACGGGTTCAAGACCGGCTACAAGGTCCTGCCCAAGACCCGCATGTTCGGCGCCCTGCACCGCAGCATCACCCACTACTCGGCCGGCCGCACCGGCGCCAACCACAAGGACTGGCTCGCGGACTTCGGGGCCGAGGGAGAGTTCACGGCCAAGCTCAAGGGCCGCGTCCAGACCGGGTTCTCCTACCGCCACTACGACAACTACGACCACGTCCGGGTCGGCCAGTCCACGAACACCACGAACTGGACCGTGGGCGCGGGCCTCAGCTACAAGCCCTGCCCCCGCACCAACATCGACCTCTCCGCCACCCGCACCCTGGTCGACGGCACGGGCGTGCGCTGGTACATCTCGAACAACGTGGCCCTCGCCATCACCCGGGACATCGGCAAGCTCACGGCCAAGGCCGACGGCGGGGTCACCATCGACAAGTACTCCGACGACCAGACCACCGCCAACAGGACCGCCAGCCGCCGCGACGACACCTACACCGCGGGCTTCGGCCTCAACTACGCGCTCACGAAGTGGCTCTCCGCCTCGGCCGACTACCGGCACACCCGGCGGAACTCCATCTTCACCTGGGAGTACAACTACAAGGACAACACCACGAGCGTCGGGCTCAAGGCCGCGTTCTGACGCCGGAGACGGACATCCGGGAGAAGGCGCCATGGGATGCCATGGCGCCTTCTTGCTGAGGGGGGAACATGAGCAAGCGGGCATTCATCACGGGCGTGACAGGCCAGGACGGCGCGTACCTGGCCGAGCTTCTCCTTAATAAGGGCTACGAGGTCCACGGCTTGAAGCGCCGCTCCTCTTCCTTCAACACCGGCCGCATCGACCACCTCTACCAGGACCCGCACGAGAAAGGCGCGCGCTTCCACCTCCACTACGGGGACATGACCGACACCACGGGCCTCCAGCGCCTCATGGCAGAGATCCGGCCCGACGAGGTCTATAACCTCGCAGCCCAGAGCCACGTGGCCGTGAGCTTCGAGGAGCCCGAGTACACGGCCAACGCCGACGCCCTGGGGACCCTGCGCCTGCTCGAGGCCATCCGGAACCTGGGCCTCGCGAAGAAGACCCGCTTCTACCAGGCCTCCACCTCCGAGCTCTTCGGCAACATCAAGCAATTCCCGCAGAGCGAGGCCACGCCCTTCTGGCCCCGCTCGCCCTACGGCGTGGCCAAGATCTACGCCTACTGGATCACGGTCAACTACCGCGAGGCCTACGGCATCTACGCCTGCAACGGCATCCTCTTCAACCACGAGTCCCCGATCCGGGGCGAGACCTTCGTCACGCGCAAGATCACCATGGGCCTCAGCCGCATCAAGCTCGGGCTCCAGGACAAGCTTTATCTTGGCAACCTCGACGCCAAGCGCGACTGGGGCCACGCCAGGGACTTCGTGGAGATGCAGTGGCTCATGCTCCAGCAGAAAGCTCCCCACGACTACGTCATCGCCACCGGCGTCCAGCACTCCGTGCGCGAGTTCGTCAAGGCCGCGGCCTCCGAACTCGGCATCCCCATCGTCTGGAAGGGCACGGGCCTCGAAGAGAAGGGCTTCCACGCCAGGACCGGCAAGACCATCGTGGCCGTGGACCCCAGATACTTCCGTCCCACCGAGGTCGAGTCCCTGCTCGGCGACTCCAGCCTCGCCCACAAGAAGCTCGGCTGGAAGCCCAAGACCACTTTCCAGGAGCTCGTCGAGGAGATGGTCTCCTCGGACCTCAAGCTCGCGGAGCAGGAGCTCCTCCTCAAGCGCGAGGGCTTCAGCACCCGCAAGTACGGGGACTGAGTCCTAGATTTACCAGGATTCCCAATGATACGTGTCAACTCACGCAAGGATGTTGCCGAAGGAATAGGACGGCCTTCGGCAGTCAGTTGATGTTCAATCGTCTCTCCAGTGCCCACTGCTTGCGAATGCGGTCCAGCGTGATGTTGCGCAGCGGCAGGAAGACTTCAGTCGGCATCTCGTAAGCATCCGGCGTACGCCAGAACGGCTCGCGGCGCGGCCTTTCTGCTCGCTGGAGGTTGGCCTTAGAGGCCAGCTTCCAGATCGCAGCCAGCTTCCGATCGATAGCCGCCGAGAGCTCAAAGGGGTCGAGCTTCTCTCTCAGCCGCCGCAGAAGCTCCAGTTTCGTCCGATCACCCTTGTCTGACTCGAGCAGCCGGTCCAAGGGCGTCTTGGCCTGCTTGTAGATCCGCTTGATCCTGGCTCCAATCCGGATCTTCTTGTCGAGCTTCATCTGCGGCAAGTAGAGGTTGCAGAACAGCCGCCACTCGTTGCGATAGAGGTCATTCATGGCATCGACCGCCTGCTGCGTGTCGTAGCGGTCCCAGCCGATGAGCTTGCGCACGTGCGTCCAGTTCTTCTGCTCGATGTGCGCCTGGTCGTCCTTCTTGTACGGCCGGCTGCGGAACCGCGCCACGTTGCTGTCCCGACAATACTTGTCCAGCATCCAGTTGACGAATTCCTCGCCATTGTCGCTGTCGAGCCCCTTCGAATCGAAGGGCAGGTCCTGCCTCATCTCCTCGATCGCGTCTCTTATCTCGGCGGCACCCTTGCCGAGAATCGCCCGGCATTCCGTCCAGCCCGAAAACAAGTCCGTCTGGTTGACGGTGTAGGCGAAGAGGCCCTCTGCCGAAGGTCCGGAATGGCTCACGGCATCAATCTCCATCAAGCCCGGCTCGGGCACATCCCATGACTCGGTCAGAATCGGAATCGTCTGCCGCAGCCAACGCCCAGGCTTGGTCTTCCCGTAGATTTTGCGGCTTTGCCGGCGCTTGTAGGCTGCCAGCCGCCGGTCGATCGTCGCCGGGCTCATCGACAGCAGCTGCTTCTCTCCCTCTCGATCGAGCACGAAGCGCTTGCGCACCCACGGCAGCCATAACGGCAGCAGTTCTTTGAGCCGCACGCCGTAGGGTTGCTGGGCCGCTTCCCAGACCTTCTCCAGGACGCGAATCAGCCGCTCGGGATAAACCGGCTCTCGATGCCGCCATGGACGCTCCAATCTTACGATTTCGCCCTTGAGCCGACGAGCGGCATGCTTGCGGTGCCAGCCCAGATTATCGGCGACTTCCGTGATAAGACGACCCTTCTCTTTGCGCCCTTGCGCCCTACGATAACGCTCCTGCACGTGCCTCACGTATTCTCTCCTTGCCGATGGACTCATCTGCCCTCCGATGAGAAGAGCTTAGATGAGTTGACCGCCCCTGGTCCGGCAACATCTTACGTGAGTTGATTCGGGCCCTTGACAAAGCGTACGCTTTATGGTACGCTTACAGTGGGAGGGGAAAATGACCACCATGACCGCGAGCGCCGCCAGGGCGCACCTCTACACCCTGCTTGACCAGACCGCGGCCTCGCACGAGCCCGTGCAGATCACGGGGAAGCGCTCCAGCGCGGTGCTCATCGCTGAGGAGGACTGGCGGGCCATCCAAGAGACCCTCCACCTCCTGTCCATCCCCGGGATGCGCGCGTCCATCCGCAAGGGCCTCAAGACGCCCGTCAAGAAGTGCTCCGCGAGAATCTCCTGGTGAGTTGGCGGCTCGTCTTCACCAGGCAGGCGCAGCGGGACGCCAAGAAACTCTGCGCTTCCGGCCTCAGGAACAAAGCCGAATCCCTTCTCGGGATCCTCAAAAAAGACCCATTCCAGACCCCGCCTCCATTCGAAAAACTGATCGGCGACCTGGCAGGCGCCTATTCACGCCGCATCAACATCCAACACCGGCTGGTCTACCAGGTCCTTCCCGAGATCAAGGCCGTGAAAGTCCTCCGTCTGTGGACCCATTACGAATAATCCCTGGCACATGACAAAAAGCTGATTAATCGCTTATTTTGTCATTGAATTACCGGGAATCCCGGTAAATCATGCAGGAGGGGCTGGGGCCGGTCTGATCAGGTGAGAATACGCAGAGCGGACCGATCAACAGGCGATGGATGTTACAACAGACCTTTTAAAGGGTCATTACTTCCAGCGGTGATGGCATGGACCTTTTAAAAGGTCCATGGCGCGAACCGGTCCAACCACCCGAAGAAACCTTGATTTTTGGTCGCCGACATGCCAATAAAACCTTGATTTTTGATCGCCTCATGCACCGCTTAGCCTGAAATCTTCATTTGCCCGCCAAAGATCGGCCCTTCGGGCTGAACTCGCGGAGGCGCGATTGCGTTTCCATGCATTTCACTTTCACGTTGGAGGAGAAGTTCATGGAAACGCAATTTCTGCGATACTGGAGGGGCCAGGCCCGGATTGGTCAGGGAATCGCTGCCAGAAACCTGACATGACTTTCTACCGTCAGCATGGTAGATAGTCAAGACTTTTTACTGGTATACATGATAGAAAGTCATGCCCCGCTCCCAACCCGGCGTCCGTTCAGCCTCCAATATTGTTATAATTCCAGATAATGCGGGTTCCGCGGCTCCTTTCTCTCCTGCTCCTCACATCCTCCCTCTGCGCCTGCGCCGGCGTCTCAGTCACCATCCCAAGGCCTGAAAACAAGTCCCAGGAAGGGCCGTCCTTCAAGGGCATGGAAGCCAAGGCTCCGACCGGCATGCCCCAAAGCCCGTCGCCTGCCCTGACCCCGGCCGCCTCCGAGACGGCCGAGCAGGCCCAAACGCCGGTCCAGCCCAGACAAGCCCAGACCGACAAGACCCCCATCCCAGCCAGCCAGAAGGAAGACCAGGCCATCCAGGCCGCCCTGGCCAAGGTCCGCTCAGGCAAGGCAGGCTACAAGGTCCGGCCAGGCGACCTCATCGAGATCAGCGTGTTCCAGGAGAAGGATCTTGACCGCAAGCTCCGGGTGGGTCCTGACGGGATCATCACCTACCCCCTGGCAGGCAAGGTCACGGTGGGGGGACTCGACGTGCCGGCTGCCGAAGCCGCGCTTGCGGCCAGCCTCGAGAAGTACCTCATCAAGCCCCAGGTCTCCATCTTCGTCTCAGAATACAGCTCGAGCCTGGTGCACATCCTCGGCGAGGTCAGGAGCCCCGGCTCCTTCCCCATCCCGGGCGACCGTGCCATGACCCTGCTCGAAGCCATCAGCCAGGCAGGGGGCTTCACCCAGTACGCCTCCCAGGAGCGCACCCGCGTCATCCGCGAGCTCGACGGCAAGACCCAGACCTTCAACGTCAATGTCCGCGCCATCACCTCCGGCAACAAGGAGCTCGACATGAAGCTCGAGCCCAATGACGTCATCTTCGTGCCTGAGAGCTTCTTCTAAGCCATGATCGAGCCCGACTCCCAGGACCAGGCCCTGGACCTGCAGGCCATCATCGCAGCCCTCCTGCGCCGCGTCTGGACCGTCACCATCGTCCTGGTCCTCTGCCTGGTCGGCACCGGGGCCTTCGTATTCACGGCCAAGCCCGTCTTCCTCGCCTCCTCCCTCATCCTCATCGAGAAAGAGGAGAAAGGCAGGGTCTACAGCGAGACCACGGTCTCCGAAGCCAAGGCCGACGACTACTACCAGACCCAGTACAGGCTCTTGAAGAGCAGGAGCATGCTCAAACGGGTCTGCGAGTCCCTCAACCTGGCCGACCACCCCGAATTCGGCTCCGTGGACGCCCTCTCCGAAGCGGTCTCCATCGTGCCCGTAAGCCGCAGCAGGCTCGTCAACATCAATGTCCAATCCTTCGA
>JBAZSR010000216.1:0-1806 GCA_041662295.1 Elusimicrobiota bacterium
AGTTCTCCAAGGAGTTCGATGCGCTTTCTTGAGCGCCTCCCCGCCTGCCTGGCCGTCGCCCTGCTCGGGGCTGCCTTGGCTCCGCGGGTTTCCGCCGCCGCCGGAGGCTGCGACCCTCCGAGCTACCAGGCCGCCTATCAAGCGTGCGATGAGGAGAAGCCCGAGTGCTCCGAGCTCTACAGTGCGATCACGACCGCGTGCCAGAACGAGGTCGAGCAGGGGATCCAGGCCGTGGACAAGGCCCAGGGCCCTGACAAGGCCAAGGCGGTCGAGGATCTTCGGGAGCTCCAGCGCAGGATCTACTACGACATGGGGGATTTCAAGGAGTACTGGTTCATCACCACCACCGGCAATGACATCGCTTCCGGCGGGTCCTCGTTCGTGGACTTCGCCAAGCAATCCTGGGAGCGGATGAACAATGTCATCGAGAAGGCGGGTTTCGAGAAGACCCCGTCGGGCAAGCCTGAGCCCAGGGCAGGGGATGGAGATGGGGAGGAAGAGGGCGGGGAAGAGGGAGGAGAGGGGGGAAGCGAGGGAGGTCATCCAGACTCGAAGGAGGCTGCCGAGCAGCTGATGGCAGGGGGCAAACCCGCGGAGGCTGAGCGCATGCTCGACAAGATGCTTGAGGCTGATCCGAAGAACCCGGACCTGCTCGCCATGCGGTCCGTGGCCCGCCTCAATCAGAACGAGAAGTCCGGCGCCCTCGCTGACGCTGACGCGGCGCTGGAGGCCGATCCGAAGAACAAGACCGCGCAGGAGGTCAAGGACTTCATCGAGCTCACCGGCCGCGCCGCCGGCACGGACCTCAAGCTCAAGGGGCCGCAGTGGGAGTCCAAGAACATGGGCGCCAGGTTCGAGGGCGCAGGGGGCGCCGGCTGGGACGGGACAGGCGGGCAGGGGTCCGGGTTCGGGAGCCGTGCCCAGCGGCCGAGCCAGGCCAGGGGCGGCTACGATGCCGTAGACGCAGGCGGCTCGGGCTGGGCCGCGACCGGCCGGGGACCTGGGGCCGGGGCCTTTGCTCCGTCGGCCCAGGGGACCCTGCCCCTCTCCCAGGGCCTGAGCGCCTCCCAGGTGCATCTGCGCGAGGCGGACAAGAAGCTGCGGCTCGGGGACTTGAGCGGCGCCTTTCTCGAGGCAACGCGCGCCGTCAAGGCCGACGCTAGGAACGCCGGGGCCTGGCTGTCGCGCGCAGCCGTCTCCAACAGGCTCAAGAACCACGACGCGGCCATCAGCGACGCGACCGAGGCTTTGAAGCTCGAGCCCAAGAACGTTCCGGCGCTCCTGGAGCGGGGCTACGCGCAGTACAATCTGGGCAACCTCTCGGCCGCGCTCGAGGACATCGGCTCTGCCATCAAGATCGAGCCCATGAACGCCCTGGCCTACCTGTACCGGGGCATGGTCTTCGAGAAGATGATGCGCTATACCGAGGCGCTCGCGGACTACGAGACCGCGGCCAAGCTCGACCCGACCCTGCGGCAGTTCTGGGAGGACGCCAAGGCGCGCCTGCTGGGCAGGAAGGCCAAGGCGGCAAAGGCCTCCGGCCGGTCCGGCCGCGGCTGTCTGATCCGCTGGTCCGTATGGGGCGGCCTTGCCCTTCTGTTCTTATTCTCAGCCATCCGGATGGCCCGCAAGAGGCTCCGGGAGCAGGCTGATGCGGCCAGGGAGGGGGCCGACGATGAGGCCGGCCCGACTCCCTCGGAGCCGACCGGAGGTCCGTGAGCCCTATGATGCCATCGACGCTGCCGCTGTCTTCTCTTTCCCGTGCCTTCCTCCCGCTCCTCCTGGCCGGCCTCCTTCCGAACCTGT
>JBAZSR010000216.1:1816-5844 GCA_041662295.1 Elusimicrobiota bacterium
ACACGGGAGGCGCTCTCATCGGTGCAGGATTGCGCGTGCGTGCCCTCCGTCCCCGCGCCTGATTGCTCCGAGTGCATCCAGCGACAGGAGAGCCTGACGGTCTCCTGCAGGGACGAATACGCGGCTGCGCGCGACGCCATGGTGTCGGCTCAGACCGAGAAGGAGGTCCTGGAGCATCAGCGCAGGGTCCGGCAGATATTGGACGTGGCTGGAGAATCCCAATACGGCAGCGATGGAGCTCCAGGCGTGCGGCCGTGGCATGCCATCCAGCGCTCTTTGGCGCCGGATGTCGTCGAGCAGGAGGGGGCGTCTCAAGGGGAATTCGCGACAGCGCTGGCCAATGCCCGCGCCCTCGAGGCCAAGAACAAGCCTGGCGGAGGCGGCTCGGGGCCTTTCGCGGGCATCAGCGACATGGTGGGCAGGACGCAGAAGAAGATCCTGGACGGGGTCATCGCCGTCCAAAGCGGCATGCCGGGAGCGGACAAGAAGCTCACGCCCGAGCAGGCGCAGGTGCTCACTCAGGAACTGACCGCTGTCGAGCGCCTCGTGACGGAGGGCAAGCCCGCGGAAGCGGAGCAGAAGGTCGACGAGGTCATCAAGCTCGATCCAGGGAACCTGCCCGCCCGGGAGCTCAGGGCGACCCTGAGGCTCGAGCAGGGCAAAAACGAGGAGGCGCTCCAGGACATCCTGGAGGTGCTCTCGCGCGACCCCAAGAACGAGACCGCCCTGGACCTCAAGGCCATGATCGAGTCCGGAGGGCGCCTGAAGGGCAAGGCCATCGACCTCAAGCGGCCGGCCTTCTCCGGGCTCTCCGGCGGCGGGGAGGACGCGCCTTCCTGGGTGAAGGCCGGAGGTCCGAGCGGAGGCGAGTGGATGTGGGGCGGGACCGCGGGCAGCGGCCCGGCCCGGCAAGCCGAGGTCGGGGCCGCGGCCCCGAGCCCTGGCGGGGCGCTCCTGCAGAGCGCCATGGAGAAGTTCCGCGTGGGCGATCTCAACGGCGCCATGCTCGACGCGACCCGCGCGCTCCAGATGGACAAGACGGACCTCAGGGCCAGGACCATCAGGGCGTCGGTCGCCAACCGGCAGAAGAACTTCGAGGGAGCGGTCTGGGAGGCCGGGGAGATCCTCAAGCTCGATCCCAAGAGCGTGCCCGCGCGCCTGGAAAAGGCCATGGCGGAGTTCGGCCTGCTCCAGTACGCCGCGGCCCTGGGCGACGCGCAGGCCGCGCTCAAGCTCGACCCTTCCAACGCCTTGGCCCTGGTCTACCTGGGCATGATCCTCGAGAAGATGAACCGCAAGGAGGAGTCGCTGGGCGCTTACGAGAAGGCCGCGTCCCTCGACCCGTCCATGGGCCGGCTCCTCGAGGACGCCCGAAGCCGCATGCTCGACGAGCCTGCGGGCAGGGGGTGGGATTGGCGGAAAGTCCTCCGCTGGGCCGGGCCCATCGTCCTGGCCCTGGCCCTCGTGATCGTGGGCGCCTGGTGGAGAACCTCGGGGTCCGGGTCCCCTGCCGCGGGGGCCGGCGGAGACGCGGCCGTGCCGGCATCGACGGTCCCTGGCGCGACTGTCTTGCAGACCTCGGCGGCCACGCTGGCGCAGGGGAGCGGGCCAGTGGGGCCGGGGAGCCTGCTTGGGGGGACGTATCGCGTCACGCGGGAGCTGGGGCGCGGGGGGATGGGGGTGGTGTACGAGGCCATGGACGAGAAGCTCCAGCGTCCGGTGGCGCTCAAGCAGTTGAGCCGGTCCGCGTACGGATCTCCCGAGATGCGGGAGCGGTTCTTGAAGGAGGCGCGGCTGGTGGCGAAGCTCCGGCACCCGCACTTAGCCGAGATCTTCGCGGTGGCCGGGGAGGAGGACCTGTATCTCGTGTTCGAGCTGGTGCAGGGCGAGGCTCTGGACAAGACGCTCGCCAAGCGCGGGCGGCTGGGGCTGGAGGAGGCGAAGAAGGTGGTGGGGGAGGTGTGCGAGGCTCTTGAGTACGCGCACGGCGAGCGGGTGATCCACCGGGACTTGAAGCCATCGAACGTGATGTTCGACGGGGAGGGGCGGGTGAAGGTGATGGACTTCGGGATCGCGCACGAGGCGCGCGGGACGGCGGACATGACGAAGACGGCGGCGTGGGGCACGCCCCCGTACATGGCGCCGGAGCAGGAGGGGGGCCGGGTGGGGCGCGAGTCGGACCTCTACGCTTTGGCGGTGATGAGCTACGAGATGGTGACCGGGAGCCGGCCGTTTCCCGGGCCGTACTTTTTGGAGAAGAAGCTCAAGAAGGAGTATCCTCCGGCCACGTCGGTGAACGGGACCCTGCCCAAGTCCGTGGACGCGTTCTTCGCCAAGGCCTTGGAGCCCGAGCCGGAGAAGCGGTTCCGCACCGCGGCCGAGTTCAGCGCGGCCTTCAAAGCCCTCTCCTGACAAGCCTCAAGTTGCGGGAAGGTGCCGAGACGCTCGGAGGCCCCCATCCTGTGGTAGAATTGAAGAAGGTCCGCCATGCATTGGGTCATCTTCCTCCTCGCGTCGATCGCGGCCGGAGCTTGGGCCGCTGACTGGCCTCCCGAGGTTCCTGAGTGGTCGCGGTTCCAAGGGAAGGCCGCGCCGCGGTCTAAGGCAGCGCCGTCCGCGGAAACGCCGGCCTCCGCTCCGGGATGCCCGTCGGGCTCCCCGCGCCGCCATCCGGTGGAGAGCCTCTCATCCGAGCCGTCCTTCGAGGTCAAGGAGCTCAAGCCCTGGGCCGAGGTCCCGCTTCCCAAGGACGACCTGACCCCTGCCTCAGCCGTGGAGGCCGCGGGAAAGACCCGGGCCTACTGGGCTGCCAAGCCCGCTGCTGAAGCCGTGGTCATCGGCAACCGGACCTACACCGCGGGGCACATGGCCAAGAGTTTCGCGGTCTTAGCCGGCCTCCTGGGCCGGGGCCTGGCGCCTGAGGCGCTCAAGGCCGAGCTGGAGAAGTCCTTCGACGTGTTCCAGGCGGTCAAACCCGACGGCACGCTCGAGGGCACCATGACCGCCTACTACGACCCGGAGATCCCCGTGTCTCCCTTGACCGCGCTGGCCAGCCCTGCCTCGGCCCGCGGCGGCGCAACAGCCCTGGCGGACTCGGCAGCCGCGGCGGCCTCCGGGGTCCCGATCCACGCCAAGCCGCTGGACCTTGTCAGGGTGGACCCTTCCAGCGGTCTCTCCTTCGACTGGGGACGGGTCGGTCCTGACGGGAAGCTCGTCCCTCACTACAGCCGCAAGGAGGTCGATGCCGGCGCGCTCGCTGGCCAGGGCCTGGAGCTCTACTCCACCCGCCATCCCACGGACCTCCTCAATCTCCAGACCGAGGGCTCGGGCTGGGGAGTGCTGCCGGACGGCCTGCGGGTGAGGCTCGCCTTCAACGGCGCCAACGGGCACACCTTCCGTTCCGTGGGCAAGACCCTCATGGACTGCGGGCTCATCCCTCCCGGCACCGGGTCCTTCGCCATCCTCGACTACCTCAAGTCCCAGACCCTTGAGCGCGAGATGGAGCTCGTGCAGTCCAACCCCCGGTACGTCTACTTCAAGGAGGTCGCCTCCACGGGTGGGCCCTGGGGCGCGACCGGCGTGGAGCTCGTGGCCGGCCGTTCCGTGGCTTCGGACCCCAAACAGGTGCGTCTCGGCCTGGCCGGGATCCTCGTTTCGCGCAAGCCTGTGGCCGCGGATGACGGGACCTTCCAGGGCTTCCAGGACTTCACGCGCTTCGTGTTCACCCACGACGTGGGCTCGGCCATCCGCGGCCCGGTCCGGCTCGACGTGTTCTGGGGCCGCGGGGCCAAGGCCGAGTCCGAGGCGCACCGCATGATGTTTCCGGGCAAGCTCACCATCCTAGTCCTAAAACAACCCTGAGTCTTTGGCGGGAGGAATTATCCCCAGACATATCTTGCGCGGGTCTGACAAATTTAATTGGTTGATAATTGGGTAGCCCTGCAGGCGATATGAGGGTGCATCCTGATGTGCTGAGTTGCCCAAAGTTTTAGTGCTTTCGGTGACCTGAGACCTCGCGTCTGGCGCAG
>JBAZSR010000217.1:0-5830 GCA_041662295.1 Elusimicrobiota bacterium
GGGCGATGCGGAGCCGGCGGCGCGAGGTCCCCTGGTCCACGAGGGAGAACAGCTCGTTGGTCTCGGCGTCGTTGAGGAAGAGCGAGCCCCGCTCGGAACCGAGCTCGAGGGTGGTCATCTTGACCAGGGTCTCAAGGATCTCGTCGAGGGAATCGATGGCCGCGAGCTTCCGGGGGATGGCGAGCAGCATCTCGGCCTGCTGGAGCCTGCGCTCGTGGGCGTGGGTCAGGGCCGCGGAGACTCCGGCGGGTTTGGGCGGACGGGCCGTCAGGGGGCGTAGGGTCATGGTCGCTGCCTCATGGCCGCAGGGCGGCCGAGGACTTCTCCTCCAGAGACTCGCGCAGGGCCGTGATGGTGTCCTGCAGGTGTCGGCGTTCGTCGCGGCGCTCGGACCGCTCGCGCTCCAGGCGGTCCTCGTAGGCGAAGGCCAGGCGCTCGAGCTCCGAGCGGAGCTCCGCGATCGTGGCTTTCAGGTGCCGCAGTTCCGTCTCCTTCTGGTTCCGGGCCTCCTGGACGCGCTCGGACATCTCGTGCCGGGCCTTCTCCAACTCCGAGCGCATCGCCGTCACCGTCTTCCGGAGGTGCGCGCCGGAGGCCTCGCCGGCCGCCTCGGCCGCGCGGACCGCGGCGGCCCGCTCGTAGCGCCCGTTCTCCAGGGACTCGCGCAGGGCCGCGATGGCCTCCTTGAGGCGCCGGTTCTCGGCGAGGGAGCGCTCCAGGGGGTCGCTCATGGGGCCGCGCTTCCGCGGCCGGCGAGCTTCGCCATGGCCTCGTTGACCGCGAGGCGGTAGGGGCCGAAGCCCGTCTGGAAGTCTTTCGCAGTCAGGGCGTAGGGGATGTCGGGCGTGACCCCGAGGTTCTCGATGGGCCGGCCGTCCTTGCGGAGCGCGATGGTCCAGGTCGCGGCGAGGCTTGCGATGCCGAACTGGTTGGCGATCTCGAAGGGCTTGACCGCGCCTCCCGCGCCGGAGGTGCGCACTCCCATGATGGCTGCGCGGCCGTTGTCCTGCATGATGGCCGGGAAGAAGTCCCCCCCGGAGAAGTCGAGCTCGTTGACGAGGATGAGGATGGGCTTCGTGAAGCGCTCCTTGGCCGGCGCGGGCTGGATGTCGTCGACGCCCCACATGTGGGTGGGGCCGGTCAGACGGCGGCCGGCGCCGAGCTCGCTGAGGATGAAGCGTGCGAACTTGGCGATGAGGTCGACGAAGCTCGGCGTGACCGGGTAGCCGGACCACTCGTCGGACTCGGCCATCTCCTCGATCTCGTCTTCGAGCTTCGCCGGGTCCGAGAATTTGTCGAGGGTCTCCAGGGCCCAGGCCGCGTCGCTCTCATCCACGATGATCCGGTGCTTCGGCGCGGAGAGCGGCTTGTCCGTCAGACGCGATGCCAGCGCGTAGACGTAGAAGAGGTTGCCGCCCGGGTTGTTGGTCTGGTCGATGACCAAGCCCTGGACCTCCGGGTCCTTCTGGAACCGGTTCATGAGCAGGCCGAAGGCGTGCGCCTCCTCCTCTCCTCCGTTGTAGTCCGGGATGCGGACATGGGCGAACTTGCGGCCCTGCCGGTCCGTATAGATGTAGGCGTCGAAGGGGTTGTCCCCCTTGGCCTTCCAGGCCACGGGGCCGAGGGTCGGCAGGAAGCCGCGGGGGCTGCCCATGGCGAAGGGGTTGGCCGGGGCCGCGGCGCGCCATTGCGCGAACAGGCTCGTCAGGGGATGGCTGGTCCAGCTCATGACCCGGGCCAGGAGATCCCTGAGCCGCGAGCGGCCGCCGGGGCCGGAGCCGGCGCTGTCCCAGGACTCAGCCGTCCGGCCGGAGACGGCGTGGAAGTCGAGCCCCCCGTCCCGGACCGGCACGTCGATGGGCACCTGCTCCGGGGTGTAGTCCCAATCCATCGTGACTTCGAAGACCTTGCCGGCGCGGTCGCGCACCTTCATGACGACCTTGCCCTGGGGGACCTCCTCCCCCATCCTGCGGCTGCGGTGGGTCAGGGTGATCTCGGCCAGGCGCAGGTCCGTCTCCGCGGTGTTGCCCGTCCGGCCGCGCGCCAGGGCACTGACGGCCTTGGCCGTGGGCACCCCGTCGAACTCGACGACCTCGTCGCCTTCCTTGAGAGGGAAGGACTCCAGGGGGAGCTTCTCCCGGTCGATGTAGGCGATGAAGTACCGGCCCTCTGCGCCCATGATGAGGAGCGGCAGCTTCGCCTTCTCCGTGGAGTGGAAGGTGATCCCCACGTGGTAGTCCTTCATGGCGGCCGTGAAGTCCACGAGCAGGGACTGGAAGCGGCGCGTGCCGATGTTCGGCTCGGCGAGGATGACGGCCACGGCCTTTTCGAACTCGCGCTTCAAGTCGAGCTGGAACTGCTGCCGCTTCCACTCCACCGGCGCGTAGTGCTCGGAGAAGATCGAAGCGACCTTGTAGAGCGTCCCCACCATCTTGCGCTGGGTCAGGTTGGCCCCGTCCTCCCCCAGGCCGAAGAGGCCGCCGGCGGCCTCGGGCTGGAAGCCCTGGCCTTCCAGGGGTACGCCGGACCAGGCCCCGGCCGCCTCCGCGGTCAGGGACCGGAACACGGAACGCGCGGTCCCGGCGTCGTCCTCGGAGCTCCGGGATCCCGCGGCAGCGGCGGCGGAGAGTTCCGCGTCCACCTCCTCCGCCATCCGGCCGACCTTCTCCGCGGTCGTCGCGGCAGGAGGCTCGGGGGCGGCTTCCGGGGCGGCGGCCCGAAGCGGCACGCCCTCGCCAAGAACGCCGGGCGCGGGCAGGCCGCTTTCCCGTGCATTTGGAAGCGGCACGCCCTCGCCAAGAACGCCGGGCGCGGGCAGCGCGATGGAGGGCGTCAGGGAGAGCGCGGGCAGGCCCGCGCCAAGGACGCCGGCAAAGGGCTGGCTGACAAGGCCCATGGCGCGGATCGGGACCCCGGCGATAGCGGACGGCGCTGCCGGGCGGGCCGTCTGGACGATCGTCTGCCCTGTGAGGAGCGCGGGCGCAAGGAGAGCGGCGAGGCAGCCGAGGGCGGAGAGCAGCGTCTTGCTGGTCCGGGGCATGGAGCTTCTCCCTGTCGTGTCCTGCACGCATGTATCATACATCGTGCCCACGGGGATTGCCTTGGGCTGAAAGGTCCTTTCCGGGCCGGCATTCGGCCCAGCAGGGAGTGGGAAGACCGGCCCACTCCTAGCGGCGGGAGCGTTCCGCGATGAGGCGGCGGACGGTGAAGATGACGAAGAAGACGGAGAACAGGAAGCCGGGGATGGAGCGGTGGAAGTTGCCGGCCGCGAGGTTCGAGGCCGCGCCGCCCGACTCCAGGCGGGAGACAAGGGTCAGGGGTCCCAGCACCGCGATGTCCATGGCGGCCCCGATATAGAAGAGGTTCTCGGCGAGGGCGGCGTGCCGGATCCAGGGCAGGCCCCACCAGTAGCCGGCTCCGATGGCCGCTTCCACGGTGTAGAACAGCAGGCTGCCGAGGACCCCTCCTCCGGTCACGAGACCTGCCCGGAAGAACGGCCACAGGGCGGTCTCGACGAAGAACCAGGCGGGGGCCAGATAGTAGAAGGACCTCAGCACTGCGTCGACGCCGCCTTCGCCGGCCGTCCGCGCCCTGCGCTCGCGCCTGCGGCTCTCCTCGACCTCGCGCCAGAACGCCAGGTCCCCGTCCGATGGGGCGGCCGTGGTGGAGGGACGGACCCGGGCGTCGGTCCCCATGGCCCGCAGGTTCTCCATGAGCTGGGGAGTCACGCCGTTGCGGTCGATGTAGCCGAAGAGCTCGCGGATCCTCGGCGGGAGGTCCGGCGCGTCGGAGAGATAGACCTTGCCGTCGAGCCTGATGACCGAGACCCGGGCGCCCTTGAATGCCGAGACCCTCTCATCCCCGGAGGCCCGGCCCTCGATCTCCCTCGTATGGCCGGGGTCGGAGCGCTGCTCGCGCTCCGAGCGCCAGGCGTCGAGGAGGCTCTGGCTGAAGCCCTCGCTGGAGATCCGGTCCATGAGGCCCCGGATGTCGGGCGGCAGGTTAGGGTCGTTGGAGCGGTAGGTCAGGCCGTCGATGACCAGGGTGATGTCCTGGCCCTGGCCGGGCTTGGCCGGGTCCGGCGCGGGAGCGGACCGCGCTCCGGCCTTGAGGGCGAGGGGCTTGTAGCAGGCCCAGCAGGTCTCGCGCTCGGCCTCGTTGGGCTGGCCGCAGCGGCCGCAGAGGACCCGCTGAGGCTGGGCCTCGGTCTTGGGCCCCGGGGTCGGCCGGCGTTCCCCGCCGATCTCGAGGTGCTCGAAGCGGCCGACCTGGGGGAGTTCCGAGGCGCCGGAGGGTCCGGCGGCCTTCTTGCCCTCCAGGAAATCGAACCGCTTGCTCTTGTCCTTGTCGGCCATGCCCGGTGAGTGGAGCCGAGATTATACCGCATTCCGTCTGTCAAAGCGGCCCGCCAAAATGCTTTGATAAAACACGCCCGCGGGTCCGTCGGCGGGCGAGTCTTCCGTCAGGTGGAGGCTGGTGCATGAAAAGGACGATATTCGCGCTCATCGGGTGCGTCGGTCTCGCGGTCCCTTCGGCCTGGACGGCGGAGCCGGTCTCGTTGGCGGCCATCGTCACGGAAGAGGACAGGGTGGAGTTCCACTTCAGCGCCCCGATCCGGGAGAAGGTCCGATTCGAGAAGGACCCTCCCCGGCTCCTCATCGATTGGGAGGGAGCTTCCCTCAACGTAGCGGCCCGGACCTTCGAGGGCAAGGGCAGCACGGTCAAGTCCGTCAAGGCCACTCAGCTCGCCACCGACCCGGAGCCCATCGCCCGCGTCGTGGTGGAGATGTCCGGGTACTCGATCTACAGCATCGATTGGGACGGCAGCATCATGCACTTGGCCATGGGGGACGCGGCCATGCGGCCGCGGGCCATCCAAGAGGAATCCGCCGCTCCGGCCAGGCCGGCCGCGGCCGTGCGCAGGAAGTCCTCCCCCGCGGTGACGCTCACCCCAAAGCCCGCGGCAGCCCCCTCCCCCGAGCTCCCTCCCCCCTCCTTGGGTGGTTCCGCTCCGGTTCCCGCTGCTCCGGTCAAGCCCAAGACCCAGGCCGAGCTCGTGAAGGCCCAGCCTGGCCAGGAGGCCCCTCCCTCGTCGTTCGAGAAGGCGCCGGCGGCTCCGGCCGCGGCTCCCGAGGCCGCTGCCCCGGTTGTCGCGAAGGCGGAGGCTCCCAAGCCCTCTCAGCCTGCCAAGGCCCAGAAAACGGCCAGCCAGTTCCTCGTCCAGGTGGGCTCCTTCGGCGACGAGGCCAAGGCCCTTGCCCTCAAGAAGACCATCGAAGGCTCGGTCTCCCCGGTGGAGGTCCTCAAGGTGGATGTCGCGGGCAAGGCCTTCTACCAGGTCCGGGTGGGCCCCTTCGACGGCCGCCCCGCGGCCCAGCAGGCCTCGGACAAGCTCAAGGGCATGGGGCATGCCTCGGCCTACGTCCTGACGAAGAGATAGCCCTTTTCAGCTCAGAAAAGAAAGAGGCCCCGGGGATCGTCGGGGCCTCTCGCTTTAAGAGGTAGGCCGGGCCTCAGAAGAAGGCGGCCACGAAGGCGTTGAGCTTGCGGAAGGCGTCGACGAGCAGGCCATGGTACTCGACGGGCTTCGCGTAGATCTCGATGGGCTCGGCCATGTCCTCGGCCGCGATCGGGATGGTGAAGCAAAAGGTCGCGCCGAGGCCCTTCCAGCTCTCTGCCCAGATCCGGCCGCCGTGCAGCTGGACCATGGAGCGCGCCAGGGTCAGGCCCAGGCCCGTGCCGTCGGACTGCTTGCCGTTGGACACCGACTGGTTGAAGGTGTCGAAGATGGTCTCGAGGTGGTCCGCCGGGATGCCTGTCATTGGGTCGA
>JBAZSR010000218.1:0-5806 GCA_041662295.1 Elusimicrobiota bacterium
CTTTCAGCGGCCACATTCAACCATTAAGTGCAACACTCTGTCGAAAGGCTTCCGCAGGTGTTTGAAATCCCAGGCACTTCCTGGGCAAGCTATTCAGCCAATGTTCTGTGTATTTGATCCGTTTCGCCGACACTTCCCCGAAGTCCGTCTTCTTCGGCAAGCGACGCCGAACTAGTCCAGCCACGTTCTCAACAGAGCCCTTCTCCCAACTGTGCATGGGCTCACAGAAATACGATGCGGTACCAAGCCGTTTGTTGATCTGCAGGTGCCGCATGTTCTCGCTACCGTTGTCATAGGTGATGGTGCGGCGCAGGTGCTCTGGATAGACCCGAAGGGCGGTGCAGATCGACCTCTCCACACAGGCAGCGCTCTTGGCCGGCAGCTTCTTGAGGCGCGTATAGCGCGTCTTGCGCTCCACCAGAACTTGCAGCGCCGCCTTGCTCTTGGAACTGATGATGGTATCGCCTTCCCAATGCCCCGCTTCCTGGCGAAGCTGGACGGATTCGGGGCGCTGCGAAATGGGTGTCCTCGACGGGACAGCCCAGGTCCTATGCGGACTTTGCTTGGCACTCCGGCGTCTGCGCCGGTGCGCCCGAAGCAGCCAGGGAACCATGTTCCTGCATTCAGCGTAGATCCACTGGTAGATGGCTTCATGACTGATGGATTCGTGGCCTAGGAACTTCCAGCGCCCCGCGATGCGCTCAGGTGACCAGCCCAGCTTGAGCATCGTCGTCACATAAGTCCGCAGTCCAGGCGCGCGCAGACGCTTGCGCTCATGCCCCAATGCCTTGCGCCCATCAGCGAATCGTTGGGCTTGGTGAGCCATATACTCGCTCGGCTGAAGAGGCGAGGTGTTGCGTCTGAGCTCTCGCGACACCGTACTCACATCACGCCCAAGAGCCTTTGCGATGTCGCGCAAAGACTTCCCTTGGGCCTTCAACAACGCCATATAGTCACGATCTTCCTGCTTCAACTGCCTATATGTCCTTGGCATCCTGCCTCATCATAGCGGATACCTACTCCCTCAAGGGTGTTGCACTTCGAAGTTGAACTCACGCGCTGAAAGTCTTTCAATAATTGTCGTTGATTTTAAAGAATAATCCATGAAATGGGTCGCCATGCTTGTGCAGGGGACTGAAGGATTCAGGCTTGGGCTCAGAGGCCGAGCCGGCCGAGCACGAATGTCCCCACGGCTTGCGCCTCGTCCGGGCGGAACACAGGCAGGTCCGTCGCGACGCGTGCGTCGCTGACGACCGCGATGATGGCGGGGTCCGAAGGGTGCAGGAGCGGCCCGCCGGGGTCAGGCCTCCAGACCTCCAGCTTCGGGATGGGCTCAGTTTTGAAGCCTTCCACGATCACCAGGTCGCAGGCGGACAGGCGTTCCAGCGCGGGCTCGAGGGACGGCCCGGAGGCAAGGAGGACTTGAGCCGCGCCGGCGTCTCGGTGCCTCTGGGAGTCCTTGCCGGGCCCCTCGGGCCCGACGGGGTGGTGGCAGTGCTTGACCACGGAGACCCTCAGGCCCCGCGAGGCGAAGAAGGGGAGGAGCTGCTCGATGAAGGTCGTCTTTCCGCTGCCCGACCAGCCGACGACGCCGAAGACCTTCAACGCGTCCCGAGCTTCCGGATGAGGCTCGTGGTGGAGTAGCCCTTCTTCAGGGCGATCCTCACGGTCCTGGCCGCGTGCTCGGAGCCCGCGATCTCGGACAGGGCGTAATCTGCGCCCTTGACGAGGACGTCGGGCCTGAGGACCGAGAGGAGCAGGGCCGGGGTGTCCTCCCCGAACCCGACCACGGCGTCCACGCACTCGAGCGCGGTGAGGACCGCGGCGCGGTCGGCCCAGCGGTTGACCGGACGGCTGGGGCCCTTGAGCCGCCGCACCGAGGCGTCCGTGTTGAGCCCCAGGACCAGGACGTCGCCGAGAGCCCGGGCCTTCCTGAGGAGCATGACGTGGCCGGCGTGGAGGATGTCGAAGACGCCGTTGGTGAACACGACCTTCAGTCCGCGCCGCCGCCACGCGGCCGCGGCGCGGCCGGCCTCGGAGCGCGAGAGGGTGATGAGCTTGCCCTTCATGACGGAGGAAAGAACGCGTCCTCGATGATGGAGGCCCAGATCTGCAGGATGGCGATGTGGGCCTCCTGGATGCGGGCGATCGTGCGGGAGGGGATCCTCACGCAGATGTCGGAGACGTCCTTGAGCCGGCCCCCGCTCTCGCCGGTCAGGCCGATCACGGCGATCCTCATGCGGCGCGCGGCAGCGGCGGCCTTGAGCACATTGGGCGAATTGCCGGAGGTCGAGATGGCGATGAGGGTGTCCCCGGGCCGGCCGTGGGCTTCGAGCTGGCGGCTGAAGACCTCCTCGTAGCCGAAGTCGTTGGCGATGGCCGTGATGTTGGCGGGGTTGACCGTCAGGGCCAGGGCGTCGAGAGGCGGGCGGTTGCGGGCGTATCGGCCCACGAGCTCGGACGCGAAGTTCAGGGCGTCGCAGGCGGACCCTCCGTTGCCGCAGGTGATGATCCGGCCCTTCTTCTTGAGCGACGCGATCATGATCGCCGCGGCGCGCGCCGACTCCGGGGCCAGGTCCGCGGCCGCGGCCAGGACCCTGGAGCTCTCCTTCAACTGCGTCGTGATGTTCCGTTTCAGATCGCGCATGGCTGTTTCGGGGCGGACATGGCCTCGATGAACCGGGTGTCGAACCTGCCTCCGCGGAAGAGCGGGTGGCCGAGGACCTCCCGGTGGAAGGGGATCGTGGTCTTGATCCCCGTGATCGCGAACTCGCCGAGGGCGCGCAGGCCCCGGCTGATGGCGGCGTCGCGGTCCGGGGCCGAGACGATGAGCTTGGCGATGAGGCTGTCGTAGTAGCTCGGGACGGTGTATCCCGCGTAGACGTGGGTGTCCACCCTCACCCCGGGGCCTCCCGGGAGCGCGAGGCTCTCGATGGTGCCCGGACAGGGGGCGAAGCCGTGCGCCGGGTCCTCCGCGTTGATGCGGTGCTCGACGGCGTGGCAGCGGATCTCGGAGGCCCGCTCCTGGCCGAAGGTCAGCTTCTCGCCGGCCGCGAGCCGTATCTGGAGGTGGACGAGGTCCAGGCCCGTCACTAGTTCGGTCACGGGGTGCTCGACCTGCAGGCGGGTGTTGACCTCCATGAAGTAGAAGCTGCCGTCCGTGTCGAGCAGGAACTCGACAGTCCCCACGTTCGTGTAGCCTGCGGCCTTCACGAGGCTCCGTGCCGCGTCCTGCATGCGGCGCCGGATCTCAGGGGTCACGGCGGGAGAAGGGGATTCTTCGATGAGTTTTTGGTGACGTCTCTGGACAGTGCAGTCCCGTTCGGGAAAGGCAGCGATGCCGCCGACTCCATCAGCTGCGACTTGGATCTCGACGTGGCGGGGGTGCTCGATGAACTTCTCGAGGTAGATGGAGTCATCCTTGAACGCGGCCGCGGCCTCGGCCTTGGCCATGCGGACCTGGGCGTCGAGTTCCTTGGGGTCGCGCACGAGCCGCAGGCCCTTGCCTCCGCCGCCGGCCGCGGCCTTGACCATGACCGGGAAGCCCACTTTGGCGGCCTCGGCGGCGTAGTCCGCGGCCAGCAGGCCCGCGCTGCCCGGCACGATGGGCACGCCCGCCTTGCGGGCGAGGTCCCGGGCCTCGCTCTTGAAGCCCAGACGCCGGATGGCCTCGGGCTTGGGACCGATGAAGACGAGCCCAGCCTCCCCGCAGGCCTTGCAGAAGGCGGCGTTCTCGGCCAGGAACCCGTAGCCGGGGTGGACCGCCTCGGCCCCCGTGACCTTCGCGGCGCTGAGGACAGTGTCGACGTTCAGGTAGCTCGCTGCCGCCGGACCAGGGCCGATGCAGACGGCCTCGTCGGCGAGGCGGACGTGGAGCGACTCCCGGTCGGCCTCGGAGAAGACGGCGACGGAGCGGATGCCCATTTCCCGGCAGGCCCGGATGACCCGGACCGCGATCTCGCTCCTGTTGGCGATGAGGATCTTGGTGAACATCAGTCCTTCCGGTCGATGAAGAAGAGGGGCTGTCCGTACTGGACCGTCTGTCCCGCGTCGACGCAGACGTTCTGGAGGATTCCGCCGCAGGGGGCTTCGACCTTCTTGGGGGTCCCGGCGCCCTCCACGATGCCCAGCGTCGTGCCCGCGGAGACCTGCGCGCCTTCGGCCGCGAGCCGGGGAGAGCCGGGCGTGTTCCACTGAAAGACGCCCACGCCGGGGCTCGGGACCGCGGCGAGGTTCCTGCCCGGGAAGCCGCAGACCGCGGTCTGCGGCTTGGGGCGCTTCGAGAACGAGAACCCATGTCCGTCGCGCCTGAACTCCAGCTCCACGAGGTCGGTCGTCCTGGCCCAGTCCATCACGTCTTTCAGCTCTTTCTTGTCCATGGAGGTCATCCTTTCCTGGCAGGGCTCTTGCGGTGGGAGCGTCTGGAACCGGCCTTGCGGGACGCGGCGCGGCGGCGCAGGAGGTTCTGGGTGCTGGCCGGCCGGGAGAGCAGGCCGGAAGCGTACGGGTCGAACGGCGACGGCAGCATCGAGTAGACCTTGGTCCGGGTGATCGTGTGGCGGCGGGAGTCCCCGCTGACGTTGACCAGGTAGAGGATCGTGTCCTTGGTCGAGAACTCGAGCATGACCTGCCGGCAGGCGCCGCAGGGCTTGGCGGAACTGCCCACGACGCAGACGGCCTGGAACTGGGTCTGGTTGCGGCTCACCGCGGCGAAGACCGCGGCCCGCTCGGCGCACATGGAGAGCCCGTAGGAGGCGTTCTCCACGTTGCACCCGGCGAAGATCCTGCCCGACGCGGTCAGGACCGAGGCGCCCACCCGGTACTTGGAGTACGGGCAGTAGGCGTTCTTGCGGGCGGACAGGGCGGCTTCGATGAGCCGTGCGACCACTTTGTTGGGCTTCATTTCAGGTATCTCCCCACGATGGGCTTGAGCTTGGCCGCGGTTTTGCGGTCGATGGCCTTCGGAGCGGTGAAGATGGCGCCTTCGAGGGCGCGGCTGCAGGGGCAGCGCCGCGGCAGGACCGCCAGGCGCGGGATGGCGGCCTCGAGCAGGCGCCGGGCGTTGCCGATGTTGGCCGAGAGGTTCTCGACCACCATGGAGGTCGACACCTCCTCCTCGGGCTTCCAGCAGTCGTAGTCCGTGATCATGGCGACGCTGGTGTAGCAGATCTCGGCCTCGCGCGCGAGCTTGGCCTCGGGCATGACCGTCATGCCGATGATGGAGTAGCCCATCCTGCGGTGGTACTCGGACTCGGCGAGCGTCGAGAACAGGGGGCCCTCCATGCAGGCGTACACCCCGCCCTTGTGGGCCTTGATGCCGAGCCCGACGGTCTCCCGGTGGAGCAGGTCCGTCTGCTCCTGGCAGAAGGGGTGGGCGAAGGCCACGTGCGCCACGATGCCGTCTCCGAAGAAGGTGCCCTTGCGGAGCTTGGTCTCGTCGACCACCTGGTCCGCGAAGAAGAAGTGCCGCGGCGCGATCTCTTCCCTGAGCGAGCCCACCGCGCCCAGCCCGATGATGCGCTCGACGCCGAGGGTCTTCAGGGCGAAGATGTTGGCCCGGCTGTTGACCTCGGTGGGGAGGAACACGTGCCCCTTGCCGTGCCTGGGCAGGAAGGCGCAGGGGATGCCGTCGAGCTCGCCGACCACGATCGGGCCGGAGTGGGGCCCGAACGGGGTCTTCACGCGGGTCTCTCGCTTGTTCGTCAGGCGGTCCCATGCGTAGAAGCCGCTGCCGCCGATGGCGGCGATTCTGACCGGTCTCTTCATGGCACGTAGCCTCCGAGGGGAAGGAGTTCCTTGATGGTGC
>JBAZSR010000219.1:0-5800 GCA_041662295.1 Elusimicrobiota bacterium
TTCTTGCCGAGCTCGACAAGAAGCTCCTCCTGGAGTTCCTTGTCGGAGAGCCTCCCGATCTCCGTCCTGACCATCCCCACGAACTGGCCCGTGTCGCCCGGGATCTCGACCTTGCCCCAGATCAGGTCATGGATCTTCTGGGCGCGCTCGACGTCGCCTTCCTCGTCGGCGGCTGATGCCGCGCCCAGGGGCTGACCGGAGGGAGCGCCTTGAGGCGGGTCCTTGGCAAGAGCCGGCAGGGAGGACCATGCCAGGGCAACGGAAGAGAGGGCCGCGAAGGCCAGCCGTTTCATGGGAACCTCATCCCTAGTGTAATGTCCCCCCCTTGATTTGTCAAGGAGCCCCTGTTATACTGAGGTTGAAAGCCGACTCTCCAAGCAGGGAGGGATCATGAAGAAGCTCATCGCTCTTGCCTTGATGACGGCCGCCGTCGGCATCGCCTATGCCCAGGCTCAGAAGGAAACTCCCGAGACCTTCTGCGCAAAAGCGGCCGAAGCAGTCGAACGGGAGGACGCGAAACGGGAAGGCCGCGATGCCAAGCCTGAGAACAACATGAAGCTGATCGCGGCCTGCATGAACACCCAGGCATTCATGGCGGAGAAGGGACCGCTCCCCAAAGGCTTCAAGTGGCAGTACTGTCAGGACGCGGATGAGCGGGCCAAAGCGCGCAAGGCCCTGATGAAGATCGTCGTGGAGGAATGACCTCCCTCCCCGCGCTGCACGCGGAGCCCCCGGCTTCACGCCGGGGGCTCCGCTTTTTGTCCTGCCCGAGGCTCAGGAGGGTCTGAGCGCCGAGACCGCGGCGAGGAACTCTCCCGCGGTCTTGAACCTCTGGGCCGGGTCCGGGGCAAGGACGCGGGCCACCACGTCGTCGACGCCGGCAGGCAGGCCCGGAACCGCCTTGGAGAGCGGGTCGAACTTGCGGTTCATCTTGTTGAGGAGCATGCCGGCCCCGGTCCCGGCGAAGGGAAGCCTGCCGCTGAGCATCTCGTAGAAGACCACCCCGAGCCCGTAAACGTCGGCCTGCGGCCCCACAGCGCCCTGCTCGGTCTCGGGCGCCATGTACGGCGGGGTGCCCACCACCGTATTCGTCATGACCTTGGTGGCTGCCTCCTTGGCCTGACGCGCCACCCCGAAATCCATCACCTTGGCCGAGCCGTCAGCGGCCAGCATGATGTTCGAGGGCTTGATGTCCCGGTGCACGATCTTGTGCTGGTGGGCGCAGTCCACGGCCGCCACAGCGTCCGCCAGAACCTTTTTGGCCGCCTCGAACGAGAGGGGCTTGCCCTCGGAGAGGACCGCGTAGAGGGTCTTGCCCTCCGCGAACTCAAAGACGAGATAGACCTCGCCCCCGTCCTCCACGATGGAGTAGATCTCCACGATGTTCGGGTGCTTGAGTGAGGCCACGGTCCTGGCCTCTTGGAGGAAGCGCTCCCGCTCCCGCCGGTCGAGCCGGATCTCGTCGCGCATCTTCTTGACAGCCACCCGCCGTCCCAAGGAGTTGTCCTGGGCCTCGTACACCACGCCCATGCCGCCGATGCCCACCTCCTGGACCAGGCGGTACTTCTTCCAGAAGGACCCGGACTCGCCCCTGGCGTTCACCACAGGGCCGGCGCCGGAGGCCCCGGCAGCGGCGGCCGCCTTCAGCCTGGGCACGGCGACAGTCCACGCGAGGGCCAGCAGGACAAGGAAGGCCGCTGCAGCGAGCGAACCGAAAAGGACCTTGTGCCCGCCCCCGGAGGACGCCGGCTCCGCATCCGCGGGCTTGAGCCCCGGGTCCTGGTCAAAGAGGAAGAGCACGTCCGCGTTCTCAGGAACCTGCACAGCCTGGGCGTAGCGCTTCTCGAACCTCGGGTCAGCATCGGCCGAGCGCTTGAGCGCCTCCACCATGCCCTTGCGGTCTCCCAGCCCGGCGAGGGCGAAAGCGCGGTTTTGGAGGGCGAAGGCGTTGTCCAGCTCGCGGGCAAGCACGAAATCAGCGTCCGCGAGCCCTTCCTTGAAGCGGCCCACCTTATTAAGGGCCCAGGACCGCGTATGAAGGGTCGCGGTGTTGTTGGGCACGAGCCCCAAAGCGTAGCTGGAGTCCCTGACCGCGGACTCGTAGTTCCCCAGTTTGCTGTGGGCGATGGCGCGGTAGTTCCACGCCTGGGCGTTCCCATCGTTGAGCTCGATGGCGCGGGTCGCTGCCTCGACAGCCCTGAGATAGTCCTTGACCGTCAAGGCCGAGGCAGCCTCCTTGGCGGACTCAGCGGACTTCTGAGTCTCGGCGCTGCGGACCGCGGTACGGGGCACTGGAGCCGGGGAGACGCCGCCGGCCAAGACAGCAGGGCCCGCGGACACCGCCGGCTTCTCAGAGGGAATCGCGAACGCCCCATCCCCCCCGCTGCCGCCTGTCAGGGCCGAAGGCAGGGACACGGCCGGATTCTTCCCTTCGGAGAGCTTCAGCACCGCGAAGGCAGCGTCGTTCTTCGGATCGAGCTTGAGGGCCCGGGACGCCGCGCTCCGGGCCAAGGCGAAGTCGCCGAGGTGGAAGGCGGCCGTGCCGTAGGACGAGTAGGTCCGGGAATCCCGGGAGCCGAGGCGCACGGCGCGCTCAAGGACCGGGACCGCCTCCTTGTACCTTTGGTCCGCCACCAGGTCGCTGCCGTAATCCGTATAGCCCTTGGGGTCATTGGGCCGCCTCCGGATGTCGCCCCTGGAGAAGTTCATGCGGCTCTCATAAAGGATCTGGCGCGCCCGGTCGATGCCCCCAGGCACTCCCTGCGCTCCGACTGCGATGCTGCCTGGGGGAGCGGGCACGGCCCCCGAAGGTATTGTCCCTGGGGGAGTGGTTCCCGGGGGCTTTGCCTCAGGCCTGGGCTTGGGCCTGAGCTCCGCGAGCTTCCTCTTGAAGGCATCCCTGACCACAGGGGCATCGCTGAGAAGCAATTCCATATCCTGCTGGACCTGTATGAGATTGCGCTCCTCCTCCTCTGTCGCCTGGCCGTCAATGAATTTTTTTAGAACCTTTCCCGCCCTTTCCATATAGGCCTGCACGACCTGTTCAGCCCTCTGGATGACCTCGCTCTCGTCGACCTCCTCCCCGGCGCCTTCGGAAACGCCCCCCTCCGGAGAGGCGGCCGTCCCGCTGATCACGGCTGTCTCGGTCTGAGCGCCTGGAGCAGTAGCCGGGGCCTCCCCGGCCACGACCTCGGGCGACGCGCCCTGATTGCCGTCGTCCGGAATCGCCCAGCAGAGGCCCAGCGGAAGGATGATGGAGAGTATCAGACCGATGACAGCGTTCATGGGGGAAGGCCTCCAAATCAAGTGTAGCCCCTCACCCTTGAAATGTCAAGAAACCCCTGTTATACTCCTGATGAAAGACGGAGGTGCGGTATGACCAGATTCCTGTTGGCGTTCCTATGCGGATCCCTCTTGGCCGTCCCGATGGCGTTCGCGCTCGAAGCGAGCACGCAAGGCCTCACTCAGCCTGAAGTGGCATTCTGTGAAGGCAAGGTCGCCAAGGCCAAGGCGCAGGACAAGACCACGGTCCAGACGAACTGTCTTGTCACCCGCCAGTACCTGCGCCACGTGATGACCTGCCGCCCCGGGGACTATACCTGCGCTGGAAAGGTCCCGAGCGAGGTCAGCATGGTCTACGGCATGAACCTCTTCGAGCAGGCCCTCATCATGGACCTCAGGCTGGGGAATTTCTTCAACAATCTGATGTGAGCAGGCCGGGAAGCGGAAGGCCCCTCCGGGCTTGAGCCCGGAGGGGCCTTCCGCTTCCCAACGACCGTCTTAGCGGCCGAGCGCGGCCGGAGCCGGTTGGTAGGAGACCTTGTCGGTCTCGCCCACCTTCTGGAGCTTGTCCGTGGAGATCTTGCTGAGCCTCTTGAAGGAGTACTCCACGTAGTAGGGCTTGCCTGCCTCGAGCTTCTGGCTGAACTCGCCGGCATAGGCCATGAAGTCCACGGCGTAGGTCTCGGCCGCCGTGAAGCTCAGCTCACGCTCGAGCAGGGTCGCGTCGAACCAGCCCGGCACGGACTTGCGGAGCTTGAGCACGAGCACGGTGGTCTCGCCCGCGTAGTAGGAGGCCCACTTGTCCTTGAAGGAGACAACCATCCGCGGGGTGAAGGACTGCGCCACGATCCCCACAGGGTCCGGCCTCATCTTGATCTTCTTGACCGGGGCGAGCACGTAGCCGCCGTCATAGGTCCCGCCCTGCACGGTCTTGTACTCGTAGGAGGTCTCGCGGGCCCAGATGTTGAGCCACGGGCCCTCGAGGCAGACGTCGAAGCTGTCGAACTCCCAGGGGAACATCTCTCCCCGGTCGCGGATCGCGATGGAGGCGCGCTCCCGGTAGGTGTAGCCCGGCCGGTCGTAGCAGGTCTGAGAGCCGTTGGGCCCGGAGGGATGGCACTCCTGCACCCACTCGGTGCTGCGCAGCCAGACGGCCTCGGTCTGGGGCGCGTCAGCGGCGCGGATCGTGAAGTTGACGCAGTCGCGGTCGTAGCGGCGGTACATCGCGCTGACCGGAGCGTCCTTGGCGATCGTGGACTGCGCCGCGGCCTGTTTGGCCGCCTTGAGGACATCGGACGCGTCGATGCCCTGGTCGAAATCGAGCCCGGGGGCTTCGGCGCGGACCTGGGACGACAGAGCGAGCGCGAGGACTGCCGCCGGGATGACGAGTGCGATCTTTCTCATCGAGAGCTACCTCCTGGGCCGTTGGGCCTAGTGACGACTAGGTCTATTGTATCACAGCCCGGCCCGATCTCGACAAGGGGAGGGACGAAGGAGTTCAGCCCTTCTTCTTCGGCAGGGCCGCGGCCAGCATGAGGCGCACGCTCGCGCCGAAGGTGCGGACGGGCTGGCCCAGGGTATGGGAGACCAGGCGCACGCACCCCAGGGAGCACCCGGGCTCGCAGGGCTTGTGCCGGTCGTTGGCCCTGAGGTCCGCGGGCGTCAGGGACGCGAGCGGCCTGCGCTCGGCCCTCTGCTGGCCGCACCACTGGGCCTCTCCGGCAGCATTGACATAGAGGAACTTGAACCCTGCGAGGCATTTCCAGGGACGTGAGAAGTCTCCTTTCAGCATCTCCTCGATGTGCCGGCCGTAGAAGTTGACGCCCTCGAACACGCCATAGCGCCGCAGGAGCGAGAGGTACTTCTCCCCCTGGATGGCGATGCGGCCCCCTGGCCCGTGCTGGACAGAGAAGCCGAAGGAGAAGGGCAGGTCCTTGAGGGTCTCACGGAACTCGCCGTAGGAGTCCGCGGTGGATTCGCAGAGCACGGTCTGGACCTCGACCGTGAACTTCGCCTCCTCGGCTAGAAGGCGCAAACGCGGCAGGACAGTCTTGAGGCACTTCTGAGAGACCGGGGTCGGGGACACCGAGTCCACGGAGACCTGCATGAAGTCGAGGCCTGCCGCGTTGAGGGCCCGGATGTTCTCACGCGTGAGCAGGAACCCGTTGGTGATGATCGTGCACAGGTTCGAGCCGCCCCGCTTGGCCTTGACGTGAGCCACAAGGTCCGGGGTCCCGGGGTGAAGGAGGGGCTCGCCGCCAAGCAGGTCGTAGACCAAGGCGCCGAGGTCGTCGAGGCGGTCGACCCTGGCCTTGAGCTCCGGAAGGGGCGGCAGGGGAGCGCCGGCGTTGTACTCGTCGCAATAGGCACAGCGCAGGTTGCAGTCGTCCGTCACCATCATCTGCACGTAGAAGGGCCGCGAGTCCACGACCCTCTTGGCGCCCGTCAACACGAATCTCAGGTCAACGCCCATTTTGTATAATCCTCCGTCGGTAACATCATACCAAACCCATGGACC
>JBAZSR010000220.1:0-5781 GCA_041662295.1 Elusimicrobiota bacterium
GGCCGCAGCCCAAGCCCCGGAAAAGGAGTCCACGGCCATGATGTCCTGCGCAGAGGACGGCAGAGAGCTGCGGGCCGGGTTCTGGATCCGGGTCGCGGCCCACATCATCGACGCTCTCATCCTCATCGCGCTGGGCCGCATCCTCGAGGCCGCTGTCCGGCCCCTGACCCCCCCCATGCTCGCCATGGAGGTGCCGCTGGCGATCTCTCTCATCGAGCTCGTCATCAACGTCCTTTACTACGTCATCCTGACCGTCAAGGGCGGCCAGACCCTGGGCAAGAAGGCCCTGGGCATCAAGGTCGTCATGCTGGACGGTTCAGGGGTGACCTGGGGCAAGTCGGTCCGGCGCTGGTTCGGGTACATCCTGAGCACCCTGCCGCTCTGCCTGGGCTACCTCTGGGTCGGGCTCACCAAGGGCAAGAGGGCCTGGCACGACCTCCTGGCAGGGACCAAGGTGGTCTACGCGAGCCCCGAGGCCGCGGCCCGGGGCGAGGTCTACACCCCTGAAGACGACAAGCCCGGGAAGATCGCCATCGCCGTGCTCTGCGCGCTCGGCCTGCTCTTCGCCGCGGCCATCGTCCTCATCGCGGCCGTCGCCATCCCATTCCTCACGCGGATCCAGCGGGGGTCCGAGGACTTCAACACCAGGGGCAGGCTCGGCTCCATCAGGTCAGCCCTCTCCATCTACTATGGCGACATGGAGGGGCAGTACCCCGACGACCTGGCGTCCTTGACCGCGGGCGCCAAGTACCTGTCCAGCATGCCCGTTGCCGAGACCGGCGACATCCATCCGGACTCCAACCGGGTCCGGGCCTACCCGAGCAGGAGCCAGGCCTCGGGCGCCGACGAGGGCGGCTGGGGCTACGCGAACGATCCCTCAGGCGCCGACTTCGGCTCCATATGGGTGAACTGCAGCCACACGGACTCCAAGGGCACGGCCTGGAACAGCTACTGACAAGCTGCTGAACCCCAGGACCTCTGGACCCAGAAAGGAAGGGGTCCAATTCCGGCCGCATCAGGGCTCATGGTCCTAAGAGCCCCTTGAGGTTCCTGCGATAATATCCGCATGCACTGCCATAACCCGAGCACGCGCTTCACCAAGCTCTTCGTCGGACTCGCCTTCGCCGCCCTCTCCATGATCGAAAGCCCTCCGGCCGCGTCCCAGACGCTGCGCATGGGCCCGTCCAAGGGCGCGGGCTTTTCCCCCGGGACCGCCCCAGCAGCCGCAGGCCGCAGAGGCTTCCAGCCGGCCTTCTCCGGACCCAGGACCTTGGCCCTCGCCCCAATCGCGGGACCGGGCGCCATGCCGGGCCTGCCCAGCATCGAGCCCATCCAGGTCTCGGCGCCGATCCCGGCGCTGCCTCCACCGGCCGCGGCTCAGGCCTGGCATGCCGAGCCCGCGGAACCGGTCGCACCTCCGACGGCGCAGCCGGCCCAGGACCCGGCCCCCCAACCGGCGCCGGACCAGAACCTCCCGGCCATCATCCCTGAAGATCAGCCCCCCACGGCCCCGGAAACGTCCAGGCTGGCAACGGCCGGTCAGCAGGCCTTGGACCGCGCCCGCGAGCAAGCCGCTGGCCTCATGGCGACCCCTGACGCATTGCTTACCGAGCTCGATGGAGCGGCGGCTCCTCTAGGCGGGGACCCCGTCATGAGGCTGGGCCGGTACCTGGAGGGGCCGGACACACACGAGATGAGGCCTGAGATACTGCGGCGCATGGTCCGCAGCATGCAGACCACGGCGGACGCCGCACATGCCGAGAAAGTGCTGGCCACCATCGAGGTGGCGAGCCACGCCAGCGGCGACGATGTCTTGCGTTCCATGGCGGCCCGCGCCCTCATGAGGGGCCTGGACATGCAGGGGATCATCCTCCGCGACGCGCTCTGCGACGCGGTCATGCGCATCGCCCTGGAAGGCGGTGAGGCGGTCAAAGCCGAGGCAGCGGCGCTTTTCGGCTCCGAGATGAAGCGGCGGGGCGGCGACCTTCAGGCGCGCATTGACCGGCTCACGCCGCCCGTCCCCGCCTTGGCCGAGGGCACCCCGACTCCAACGCCGCCTGCCGTGAGGCCTGCGCTGCTTCGGCGCGCTTTCGACTGGATCATGGCGCTCTTTCACAGGCCCCCGCCAGCCCCCGTGGAACCCCAAAAAACCGCTCCGGCCCCGCCGCCGCTCGTGCTCAAGCCCTTCTACGAAGTCGGCCTGGTGGCCGGCCTCGCGGCCGCACAGGCCGTGCTGGACTCCACGAGCGACGGCCAAGGAGACGCCGCCTACCTGTTCCACCATTTCGAGGTGCGCAGGGACCTGGGCAACGCGGTCATGATGGCACTCGACAGCGCGGCAGTGAAGACCGAAAATCCCTTCCTGGCAGACCAACTGCATGAACTCGCCAACGACCTCCGAGTCGCCCCGCAAGACGGCCGAGGCTACGCGCAGTATTGGGCCGGAGTCTCCGAAGGGCAGCAGGGACTCTTCATGCGAGTCAGCCGCCGCATCTCCGAGATCCTGAAAACAATCAACGGCATGCCGGACGCTGCGCCTGAGCGGAGTTTCGACTCAGGGCTCACGTCAGGGCTCTCCGCCGCCGCCTTCGTCTTGGAAAGGGAGACCCCGGGACGCGGAGACACCCAATACTGGCTGCACCATTTCGAGGTGCGCCGAGAAGCGGGCAACGCCATCGCCCGGGTCCTCATCAGCCTCGCGAAGACGGCCGCCCACCGGCTCCTCGCCATGCAATTAGAGGAAGCCGGAAAGGACCTCCTGGGAGCCCGGCAGAGCGGCCACGGAGACGCCGAATACTGGGCCCATGCGGTCTCGGAACAGGACCGGCAGTTCAAGCGGGTCAGCGAGCGCCTCCGGGGGTTGGCCAAGTCTCTGGACTATCCCGACCCGCAGGTGCAAGAGGACATGGCTGTCGTGAACGCGGCCTTCGCGAAGATGGCTAAAACCAGCGAAACTCGCCCTTGAGCCAGGCGAACTGCACCCACACCGACCTCCAGGGCACGCTCTGGCCTGCCTATTAAAGCCAAGTGACCCGTGATCCCCTAGGGTATCATGAGTCCGATGTCCTCGAGACGCGCTGGTCGGGGCAGGAAAGGTCGTATTTTCGAGGCAGGCCTGGAAGCCGAGCGAAGCCCGGCTGCGCCGGCTGGTTCAGCCCCTTCCGGGAAAGGAAAACACCAGCCCTTCAGGGACAGCCGCTCCTGAGCGGCTAGTCGGCGGGAAGGGGGTCAATGGCGGGGGTCCGAGGACTTCGACACCAAGGGCAGGATCGGCTCCATCAGGTCAGCCCTCGCCATCTACTATGGCGACATGGCTGGGCAGTACCCCGACGACCTGGCGTCCTTGACCGCGGGCGCCAAGTACCTGTCCAGCATGCCCGTTGCCGAGACCGGCGGCGACCATGAGGCTGGAGCTACGCGAACGATCCCTCTGGCTCCGACTTCGGCTCCCGATTCTGCCGGACAGGCTCCTCTTGCGCCTCGCCCTGCGGCGCCGGGACCAGCCCCAGCTCGCGCTCCCGAAGGTACAGGAAGAGCATGGGAGTGATGAACATGATGTGGACGAAGCTGCTGAGCATGCCCCCGATGACCGGCACGGCCAGGGGCCGCATGATCTCCGAGCCCGTGCTGGAACTCCATAGGATGGGGAGGAGACCCGCCACCGTGGTGCCCACGGTCATGACCTTGGGCCGAAGCCTCAGCCTGGCCCCATCCTTGACCGCCTGGACCAGGTCCGCATGGTCGAACGCCTCTCCTCGCTCGGCCTGCTTCTTCTCCACCGCCTCCCGGAGGTAGACCACCATCACGATCCCGGTCTCGATGGCGATGCCAAAGAGCGCGATGTAGCCCACCCAGGCGGCCACGCTGAAGTTGTAGCCGGCCAGCATCTGAAGGAAGATGCCTCCGGTCAGGGCGAAGGGGACCGCGAAGATGACGTGGGCGGCCTCCTTGGCCGAGCCGTAGACCATGTACAGAAGCAGGAAGATGACGCCCAGCACGGTCGGCAGGATGATCTGCAGGGACCGCTGGGCGCGCAGTTGGCTCTCGTACTGGCCGCTCCACTCCACGGTCATGCCCGGTTCGAGCTTGAGCTCCCGGGCGATCCTCTCGCGCGCCTCTTGGACGAAGCCGCCGAGGTCCCGGCCCTGGACGTTGGCCTGCACGAAGGCCCGGAGGCGGCCGTTCTCGCTGGAGATCTCGCTGGGGCCCGTCACACGCTTGATGCGCGCGACCTGGCCCAGGGGCACGGCTTTGCCCGCTGCGGTGAACACGAGGACGTCGCCCAGGCGCCCGATGTCATCGCGCTCGTCGGCCTGGTAGCGCACCTGCACCGGGAAGCGCTCGCGGCCATCGATGACGGTGGTGACGTTCGCGCCGCCGATGCCGGTCTCGACCGCGTCCAGCACGTCTTGGGGCCTCAGGCCGTAGCGGGCCATGGCCGGGCGGTCCACCTCGATGTTGAGGTAGGGTTTGCCCTGGACGCGCGAGGGCGCCACCCCGGCCGCGCCCGGGATGGAGGCTACGATCTTCTCTGCCTCGAAGGCCTTCCTCTGCAGGGCCTCGAGGTCGGAGCCCAGGAGCTTGACTCCCACCTGGGCGCGGATCCCGGTGCTCAGCATGAGGATGCGGCCCTCGATGGGGTGGAGGAAGCCCGGCACGCACCCGGGGGCCCGGCTGAGCTTGTCGGTCAGCTCGGCGATGAGCTTGTCCTGCGTCAGGCCCGGCCGCCACTGGGACTCGGGCTTGAGCTCGATGGTGGTCTCGATCATCTCGACCGGCGCCGGGTCCGTGGCGGTCTCGGAGCGGCCGAGCTTGCCCGCAGCGGAGAGCACCTCCGGCACCTCCTTGAGGGCCGCGTCCTGCCATGCGATGAGGCGCTTGACCTCGGTGAGCGAGGTGCTCGGCAGGAGCACGGGCATGAAGAGGAGACTGCCCTCGTTGAGGGTGGGCATGAACTCGCTGCCCATGCCGCGTGCTAGCCTGGCCGCGGTCTCGAGGCCGAGCTTCTCAAAGCCGTTGCCCACGGAACGGGGCAGTCCCAGGGCAAGCACGAGGGCCGCGGCCAGGATGGAAGCGGCTCCCCCGAGCAAAAGGCGCTGCCGCGGCAGGGCCCAATCCAGCGCCCGGGTGTAATGGGCGAGCAGGCGCTTCATGACCCAGTTGCCGTCCTCGGGGAGGAAGGGACCCCGGACCAGGAGGGTGCAGAGGACCGGCACCATGGTGACGGCGAGCAGGGAGGCGCCCAGCATGGCGAAGGTCTTGGTGTAGGCGAGCGGGTGGAAGAGCTTGCCCTCCTCGCCGGTCAGCAAGAAGACCGGGAGGAAGGCGAGGATGATGATGGCCATGGCGAACCAGATGGGCCGGCCGACCTGCAGGGCCGCCTCCCTGGCCGCGGCCCAGGTCTCGGCCGGAGTCAGACGCGTCCGGCCGCCCCGCCCGGCCTCGAGCCTCTCGCAATGGCGGATGACGTTCTCGGTCATGACGATGCCTGAGTCCACGAGCACGCCGATGGCGATGGCGATGCCGCTCAAGGACATGATGTTGGAGGTGATGCCGAACCAGCGCATGAGGATGAAGGAGAGGAGGATGGCGATGGGCAGGGGCAGGGTGACGATCAGGATGCTGCGGAAATGCCAGAGGAAGAGGATGTGCGCGAGCACCACCAGCACGATCTCCTCCAGGAGCGTCGTCTTGAGCGTGGCGATGGCCCGCCCGATGAGGGTGCTGCGGTCGTAGAAGGGCTTGATGCTCACCCCCGGCGGAAGGCTCCCCGAGATCGCG
>JBAZSR010000221.1:0-5781 GCA_041662295.1 Elusimicrobiota bacterium
TGGCGGACCGGACGAGCCTGGCCAGCATCCGCCCCCCCAGGAAAGCCGGGGAGCCCGTGTCCCTGAAGGTCCAGGACCTTGAGACCGGACAGGACGAGACCATCGAGGCCGGACTCCTCGTGCTCGCAACCGGAGCCCTGGCCACGCCCTATTTCGCGCGCGCCTTCAAGCTGGGGCCTGAATGGCGGCGCGCGGGAGACGGACTCTCCCTGCACCCTGCTGCCAAGGTCTCCGCCCTGTTCCCCGAGCCGGTCGGCTCCTTCGGCGTCCCGCAGGGATTGGGGTTCGACGACCCCAACGACCCGGCCGTGCGCTACGAGGGCGTGGCGACGCCTCCCGAGGCCTCGGGCCTCACCATGCCGCTCGACGGCCGCGGGCTGGCCCGATGGATGGCGCGCCACGACCGCGTCGCCACCTTCGGCTTCATGGTCCGCGACACGAACCGGGGCAAGGTCCGATACCCTTTCGGCCCGGGCTTGCCCTTCATCCGCTACGACCTGGCTCGCGGGGACCTGGCGAGGATGGCGTCAGCCAGCCGCCTGCTGGCAAGGGTCTTCTTCGCGGCCGGGGCCGAGTCAGTGCTGATGCCGTTCAATGTGGACGGCAACGAGCTCGACAACCCCAGCGGGCTCGACGCCCCAGCCCTGTCGCGGCCGAGCCCCTCCCGGCTCTACACCATGGCCTTCCATCCCATGGGGACCTGCGGCATGGGCCGGGTCGTGGACGAGGATCTGAGGCTCGCCCCGGGCATCCATGTCTGCGACGGCTCCGTGGTCCCGGAGAGCCTGGGCGTCAACCCGCAGATGACGATCTACGCCTTCGGCCTCAGGCTGGCCGAGCACCTGCTCGCAAGGGGCCGCTGATGCACGACCTGGTCATCATCGGCGGCGGCATCGCGGGAGCCGCGGTCTTCCGGGCCGCGGCCCGGGAAGGCCTCTCGGTCGCGCTGCTCGAGCGCGGCCTGGCAGGGGGTGCCACCACCGCGGTGACGAGCGGCCTCTTCCACGGAGGCCTGCGCTACCTGCCCCACGACGTCGCCACCTCCCGCGAGATGTGCCGCGAGATCGCGGCACTGCTCGTCGAGGCGCCGGAGCTCCTCACCCGGCAGGTCTTCCTCTGGCCGGTCTACAGGCACCACCGCCTGGGCTTCGGGCTCGTGGAAAGCCTGCTCGAGTACTACGACCGCTTCGCGGCCTTGCGCTCGAGCCCGGGGCACTTCCGTCTCTCCGCGACGGAGACCCTCCAGCGGGTCCCTGCGCTCGAAGGCCGGGGCCTGGACGGGAGCCTCGCGTTCGACGAATGGCGCGTGGACGTCCCTGGCCTCGTCCGGCGCCTTCTGGAACAGGGACGGTCCGCCGGCGGCCAGGTCCTGGAGGGGCGGCGGGTCACGGGCTTCACGGCCGGCCACGGAGGACTCGTCAGCGCGAAGGTCCGCACCGCAGGGGGCGCGACCGTGGAGTTCCACGGCCGGGTCTTCCTCAACGCCGCCGGCCCCTGGGCCGGGGAAGTGGCTGCCCTGGCCGGGTCAGGCAGGGTGAAGCTGAGCCTTCGGCGGGGCGCCCATCTCGTGGTCCCCCACGGACCTCCGGCCTGCGGCCTCATCTTCCCGGAGCCTTCCGGCCGCTACATCGGGCTCTACCCTCGCGAGGGAGAGTTCTGGGTCGGTCCCACGGACGACCCCCATGAAGAGGCCCCGGACCGGCTGGAAGCCACCCGGTCCGAATCCCTCCGCCTGCGCGAGAGCCTCGCCGCGGTCCTGCCCGGCTACCCCGCGGCCTCGGGAAGGGTCGTGGTCGGACTCCGGCCCATCTTCAAGCAGTTCATGGCCGCGTCCATGCTCTCCCGGGACTACAGGGTCATCGACCACGCCTCGGAGGGCTGCGACAACCTCGTCACGGTCGTGGGCGGCAAGCTCACCTCCCACCGGCCCATGGCCGAGGAGTCCCTGTCAGCGGTCCTCTCCAAGCTCGACATGGTCCTGCCCTCTCGGCCCCGCGGCCGGCAATCGGCCCCGGCCCTGTTCTCCTCGGCGCGGAGGCTCGGGAGCCTGGCCCTCTCAGCAGGCCTCCTGACCTTCCATGCCATCCGCCATGGACTCAAGGCCGCGGACCCTGAGCGCGGGGGCGAAGGCTTCCGCAAGGCCTTCCCTGAGGCCTGAGATGGCCGGCGATATCCTCGTCGCCTCCGCGGACCCGGTGTTCCTCGACAGCGTGCGCAGGCAGTTCAGAGAGGACGGCACGGTTCTGGCCGTCCTGGATCACCTGCCCGATCTCGCGGGCCTCATCGCGGCCGGACCGGTCCTCGCCGCTGTCCTGGACCTCGACCTGAGCCCCAAGCCTCCGTGGGAGATGCTCGGCCAGGCCCGGCTCCACCCTCAGACCGCGAAGATCCCGATCGTGGCGGTCACGGGCCTCTACACGAACCCAGGCTTCGTCATCGAGGGCCTGAAAGCAGGAGCCGTCGAATACCTCCTGAAACCCGTGGACCCGCGGGACCTCGCCGCCAGGGTCCCGGCCCTGGTCTCCGCCATGGAACGGCGGCGCAGATCCGGCGGCGCCTGGCTCCTGCGCACCCCGGACGACCGCATCATCCTGGACCTCAAGGCCCATAAGTGCGTCCTGCGCCTGCCGGGGAACAGGGAGACCGAGGCGCTCCTTTCCCCGAAGGAGTTCTCCCTCCTGGCTGTTCTCATGGGAAGGTTCGGGGAACTCGTCCGGAAAGAAGAACTCATGCGCGCCCTCTGGCCCGAAGCCGCTCGGATGTCACGGGCCAATGAAGTCACCCTAGCCCAGTTCATCGCCCACCTCCGCTGCAAAGTCCCTCCTCTCAAGGAAAGACTCAAGACTGTCTGGGGCCTTGGATTAAGGTTGGACTAGGCTTCACTAATCAAGCATTCATTATTTATTCATAATTACGATATTGATTCTTATATTTCCTCCTATTATGCTTATATCGTGCTCCGCAAGACCTTGCCTTGGGCCCTGCTAGGCTTCTTGTTCCTGAATCCCGGACCTTGCAGCGCCTATGTTTCCAATGGCGGGGACTGGGACCTCATCAAGTCCGTCCACGGCGAGATCGGCCAGACCCTGACCGGCTCGGACTACACGGTCACCCACTCCATGGGCGAGCCCTTCATCGCCCTGAGCCCCCTGGCCAACGGCACGACCAACAGCTTCGGCGGCTACCTCTCCCAGGTCCCCTCGGTCTCCACCTCGGGAGCCTCCATCAGCGAAGCGGACGGCTCCTCCACCACGGTCGTCACGGACGGCATCCTGTACGGGTTCAAGCCCGAGGACTCCGTGCGGGTCTTCTTCAACAACGAGATGACCTCCACCACCCTGCCCAGCGCGGTCACGGTCACGGCCGTCGTCGACAGCCAGGGCAACACCCTCTCGGCGAGCCAGGCCTACAACCTCATCTATTCCGCCACGGAGCAGGCGGCCTACGTCTCCCTTGGGGCCGGGTGGCCCAAGGGCACGCAGTTCCGCCTTACGGTTTCCACCGACGCCAAGGAGATCAACGGCCAGTTCCTGACGACCTTCTCCACGGTCGATTTCGCCACAGCGCGGGACTTCCTGGCCCCGAACGTCGTCGTCTCCCCCGCCGAACCAGGCCTCAAGGTCGAGATCCCCGCGGGCGCCTTTGACGGGGACTATTCGGTCACCATCAGCACCGGGGTCGACACACCGGCCATCCGCGTCGCCGACGCCGCCATGGCCGCCAACATGGGCGCGGACAGCCGGCCCTTCAAGAACGCCTCCATCGTCGCCTACGGCCCCGGCATGGCGCGCTGGGAGACCAACCTCCTGGCCGAGGCCTCCATCATCATCCCCTTCGCCGACACCAACGGCGACCTCAACGTGGACAACACGTACCCGATCATCCGCAGCAAGACCCTGCGGATGTGGAGGCTCGACGAAGACGCCGAGCTGTGGGTCCGCCAGCCGCGCACCTTCCTCGACCTCGCGAACAAGAGGGTCATCCTGCCCACGGAACACTTCTCCACCTACGCCCTGGCCGGATCCGCGGACACGGACTGCTCGCTCTCCTACGCCTTCCCCGTCCCCTTCCGACCGGCAGGCGGCAACCCGGGGCGCTACGGGAGCTGGGCCGACGGCATCCGGTTCACGAACCTCCCCTCCTACGGCAGGGTCAAGATCTTCACGGTCTCCGGCGAGCTCGTCCGCGACATGGACATCAGGGACAACCCCCAGCGTTGGGACGTGAAGAACCAGACCGGCGAGGTCGTGGCCAGCGGGGTCTACATCTGGGAGATCACGTCGGGCCAGAACCGCAAGACCGGCAAGCTGATGGTGGTCAAATGACCCGCGGGAATCCCTTCGCCGTCATGCTGAGGATCCCCGTTTTCCTTATCCTCGCCTCCTCCATGGCCCCAGCGGGTGTCCACGCAGGGGCCGGACGCGCGGCCATGAACTTCCTCAAGATCAACGCGAGCCCCAGGTCCATGGCCATGGGAGAGACCGGCATCGGCCTCTCGGACGACGCCATGTCCGCGATGTACCTCAACCCGGCCGGCACGGCCCGCCTGCGCCACCCCGAGGCTTCCTTCAGCTACAACCTCTGGTACGAGGGCATCTCGCTCCAGCACCTCTCCTACGCCCACCCGACCCGCAAGCAGGGGACCTTCGGCATCTCCGGGACCGTGCTCCAGGTCACGAAGTTCGAGGGCTACGACAACTCGGGCGTACGGGCCGGGGACGTCTCCGCGGTCGACTTCGCGGTCAAGCCCGTGTACAGCCTGAGGCTCGGCGGCCCCGCGGACGACATGAGCCGCGGACTCTTCGCCGGCGCGGCCGTCACGTACGCGCGGGAACAGCTCGACGCGTTCTCGGCCGGGGCCGTCATGGCCGACGCCGGGCTCCTCTACATGCGCAGGCTCGGGCCCGGCACGCTCGGCCTCGGGGGCTCGGCCATGTCCGTGGGCCGGGGCCCGGCCTTCGACGAGCAGCGGGACAAGCCGGCCACGACCTACGGGGTCGGAGCGAGCTACGGCCTGCTCTTCTACGGCGACCCGTTCACGCTCGCCGCGGACATCAAGATGCCGGTCTACGACGATTTCAGCTATGGGACGGGCTTCGAGTACGGGGTCAAGCGCATCCTCTTCGTGCGCGGCGGGTTCATCTCCCACCAGTCGCTCGGCCTCGGCTGGCGCGCCGGCCTGGGGATCAAGGTGAAGGTCCTCGAGCTCGACTATGCCGTGACCGAGTACGGCGCGATGGGGCTCGGCCACCTCATGGGCGTCTCCGTGCGCTTCGGGGAGCCCATCGACGTCACTCCCCACCGCACCCCGGACCAGGAGAAGGCCTTCCAGCTCATCCGCCGCGCCAAGGCCCAGATCAAGGAGGCCCGGCACTACGAAGCGGCGCTGAGCCTCAACGAAGCCCTCGCCCTCGACCCCAACAACAAGGAGGCCCTGCGGCTGCTGCGGGAGGTACGCGACGCGCTCGAGAGGACGCGATGAAGCGCGGGATGTCCGACCTCCGCCCATCGATGGCCGCCAGCCTTCTCCTGCTGCTTTCCGCCGCTGTCCCGGCGGCGGCTGGGGCCTACACCTTCCGCGCTGAAAAGACCTACCACCAAAGTCTCGCCCTGATGGAGGCGGGCCAGCATGAGCGGGCGCTCGAGGGCTTCATGGACGTCCTGCTCGAGGACCCCTCCTACCCCGGGGTCCGGGAGCAGCTCAGGAAGGCCGCCCGGATGTCCTCCGAGCGCGAGGCCGCGGCCAATCTCGACGAACGGGACGCTCTGCTGGAGGAGATC
>JBAZSR010000222.1:0-5760 GCA_041662295.1 Elusimicrobiota bacterium
TGACCTGTTATAACTTGACACGCCATCAGGACCGCCGAGGAAAGGCGGTCCTGCTTTATTTTCATTCCATGAACGAACCGGAAGCCATCCGCCCCCCGATCCTCGTCACCGCGCGGGAGCATTTAGAGGAGGTCGCGGCCGAGATCCACCGGACCGGACGCGTGGCCGTGGACATCGAGTCCAACAGCTTCTACGTCTACAAGGAGAAGACCTGCCTCATCCAGATCACAGCAGGCGGCGTGGACTACATCGTGGACCCCCTTGCGGTCAAGGACCTCTCGGCGCTCGGCCCCATGTTCGCCGACCCGGCGACGCAGAAGGTCTTCCACGCGGGCGAGTACGACGTGGTCTGCCTCAAGCGCGACTACCGATTCTCCTTCGCGAGCCTCTTCGACACCATGATCGCCAGCCGCCTGCTGGGCTTCAAGGAGCTGGGTCTGGCCGCGGCCATCGAGCGGCACTTCGGCGTGAAGCTCTCAAAGAAGCTCCAGCGCGCGGACTGGGGCCGCCGCCCCCTGAGCGAGGCGCACATCCGCTACGCCCAGCTCGACACGCACTACCTCCTGCAGCTGGCCGACATCCAGACCGCGCTGCTGCGCGAGAAGGGCCTCGAGGCCGAGGCCGCGGAAGCGTTCGGCAAGCTCGCGCGCTCGACTCCCGTCGAAAGGATCTTCGACCCCGAGGGCTTCTGGCGGCTCGCGCGCGGCCTCTCCCCGGACGGCCGCCAGCTCGCGGTCCTGCGGGAACTCTACCTCCTGCGGGAGCGCGAGGCCGAGAACCGCAACCGCGCCACCTTCCGGGTCATGCCCGACGAGGTGCTCCCCCGCCTGGCCATGGCCCTGCCCCGGGACCTCGGGGCGCTGCGCGGGGTGCGGGGGATGACGCCCTACCTGCTCGACAACTACGGCTCCGCGGTCCTCGCCGCGGTCAAAAGGGGACTCGCGGCCCCGCCCATCGACCCGGATAGCCGGGAGAAAGCCCTGAAGAAGCGCGACCCACGGCAGGGCCGGCTCTTCGAGAAGCTGCGCCTGTGGCGCAAAGCCAAGGGCCAGCAGCTCGGCGTGGACCCCGTGGACCTCATGTCGACCGCGGACCTCAAGGCTATCGCCCGGGTCGCCATCGCCGGCGGCAACGACATCCTGGGCCCCCTGAGCCTTCTCAAGCGCAGCCGCTACGGCGCCGAGATCCTCCGGCTCATCCGCGGACGCTGACCTTCCGCCGGGCGGACCAGCATCCCCGACGCTCCCGCAAACGCATCATCTTCAGTCATTCCAGACCGTCCTTCCCTCGCGTCCACCGGACCGGGCCTCCTTTTCCAGCCTGGCATCGGCCACCGCGTCGCTGGGCCGCTTGCGCGGCAAGGGGAGGATCACCATCCCGCAGAACATGGCGTCCAGAAGCCGCTGGAGCGTGCCCAGCCTGACGTCGATGGAGCCCTTCTCCAAACGGGTGATATGCGCCCTGGGCACTCCCGCCCGCTTGGAAAGCTGTGCCTGGCTCATGCGGCAGGCCGCCCGCAGGGCCCGGATCAGCTTTCCGGGCGGCAGACCGATGGACGCGGGAAGCCTGGCCGCATGGATGATGGCCTGATTCAATATCCGCTGATGAACGATGGAAACCCTGGTCCTTGCCCCCATACCAATATATACGAGTCAGGCGCGAAATAGTTCCATCAGGGACCGCTCCGACAGCATCGCGCCCATGATCGGTGAAGAGGTCCATCCCCCCTGGGATGGGCTTGGGGGTCCCTGCGTCCCTGTACGAGTGGTGCGCTCAAGTGCACCACTCGTACAGGGACGCAGGGACCCCCTCCCTGACGGGACTCCAGGTCTCCAGGAAGGGCAGCTGCTTCTCGGCAGGATCCTGGGAGGATCTTTCTGCGCGGAAACGCCGCGGCCGCCTAGTCCTCGAGCTGGAAGACGACGGACTGCGGAAGCTTGACGGCAACCGGGCCGCGGCGGCCCATGGCTGGGGCAAAGCGCATGAGCTTGGCCACCTCGCCGGCCGCGCGGTCGAAGGCGCCGCCGCCGGACTGGAGGACGTCGGCGGAGGACACCTTGCCCTCAGCGGAGATGTGCAGGGCCAGGACCACGGTGCCCTCCCTGCCGGCCCGGCGCTCGCTCTCGGGGTAGTAGCGCTGGAGCAGGCCGAAGATCTCGTCGCGGTTGAGGAGCCTGGGATAGCTCAGGATGTCACCGGAGCCTCCTGTGCCGGTGCCGCCGGGAACGCCGTCGTCCGCCCCGATGCCAGACCCGCCCAGGGTCGCGGCCGTGCCCGTGCCCTCGGCTGCTCCGCCCGCGGTCGGAGCAGGCTCGGCAGGCTTCTCCACGACCTTGGTCTCTGGCCCGGGCAAGACCCAGTCCTTGACCGGAGCAGGCTTCTCCTCAGGAGGCGTTGGGACAACGGCCTCGGTAGGGATGTTGGGGCCCGGCTGAGCTCCAGGGACCGCCCTCTTGGGCGCGGCCAGCCGCGCCGGCCCGCCCATCAGGGGCTTGGTAAGGTCGATCTCGATGGGGTCGGGAAGGAACACCTCCCCGCCGGGCTTGCGGCTCACCGCATAGAAGAACCCGGCGTGCAGGATGAGGGAGGCTGCCACCGCCGCCTCGAAGAGCTTGGGCGGTTCGCCGTCGCCGGCCCACCAAGCAGCGAGCGCTCCCACGCCCACTTAGGCACCCCCCGGATTCATTTGTTCCTGACTTCGAGACCGATCTTCTTGACGCCCGACCCGCGCACGAGGTCGAGCAGGCCCACGATCTCGCCGTAGGCCAGGGCCTTGTCCGCGGACAGGGTCACGTGCACACCGGGCGAGGCCATGACGTGGCGCTGGAGCGCGGCCGTGAGCTCGCCGGAGTCGAGCCTCTTGCCGGCGAGGAAGAGCTCGCGCTTCTCGTTCATCACGATCTGGACCGCCTCCGTGGCGGAGCGGTCATGGTGCGTGGCCTTGGGAACGTCGACCTTGATGGCCCGGCGCTGGATGAGCGGCGCGGTGGCCATGAAGATGATGAGCACCACGAGGATGATGTCCACCAGGGGCGTGACGTTGATCGCGGTGATCGCGCCTTCGTCGTGCCCGTTCGAGGTCCCGGCCATGGTCAGGCCTTCGCGCCCCCGCCGGCGCGCAGCTGCGCGAGCATGAGCCTGGAGAGCGCCTCGGTCCCGGCCAGGAGGTCGCGCACCTTCTTCTGGAAGTAGTTGAACCCCACGACGCAGGGGATGGCCACGAAGAGCCCGACGGCCGTGGCGATGAGGGCCTCGGAGAGGCCCTTCATCACGACCTCGGGGCCGGCCGAGAGCTGGGAGAGGTCGTGGAAGGCCTTGATGACGCCGAGCACGGTTCCAAAGAGGCCGATGAAGGGCGCGTTGTTGCCGAGCGTGCCCAGCACGAGCAGGCGCTTCTCCAGGCGCAGGCGCTCCTCAAGGGTGGCGGAGGCCAGGAGGTCCTCGACCCCGGCGGCGCCCCGGCCGGCCTGGGTGAGGCCGGCCTTGAGGATGCGGCTGGCCGCGCCGTGGTGGCGGGCCACGGCCTTCTCGAGGCCGGGGAGGTCCTCGATCAGGGAGCGCATGATGCCGGTCCGGAGGGCCCGGAAGTCGCGCATCTCCCGCACGAGCACCAAGCCGCGCTCGATCATGATGGCGACCGCGACGATGGAGCAGAGGTAGAGGCCGTAGATGACCCAGTCTCCGCCGGAGAGGGCCAGGGTGTTGAGGAAAGTCTGGTTCATGTCATTGGTCCTTGAACTTCTGCAGATTCAGCAGCGCCGACGCCAGCTCCACCTTGACCACGGGGTGCATCTCCCGGCCGAGCTGGATCATGAGCCTCCGGTAGTCCTCGCCCGCGCCCAGCTCCCCGAGATACCGGACCGCCATGGCCCGGACCAGCCAGTCCTGATCCTCGCAGTACCTCAGCAGCACCTCGCGGCCGTAGCGGTCACCGCCGCGCCAGAGGCCTTGGGCCGCGAAGACGCGCACCGCGGGGGAGAGGTCGTCGCGGCTGGCGTTCATGAGCGGGAACTGGGCGGACGGACCGCCCAGGAGAAGCAGGGATTCGACGCTCGCCAGCCGGATCGTGACCTTCGTGTCCTGAAGGCCGTTCTGGAACAGAGGGAGGTAGCGCTGATCCTTCGTGTAGGCCAGGGCGACCATGGCCGCGGCCCGGATCTGCACGTTCGTGCCCAGCTTGACCGTGCGCTCGAGTTCGCTGGCGAGTTGGAGATCCTTGACCCCGGCCAGGCCCTCCGTGAGCAGGAAGCCGAGCTCGGTGTAGCGGGTCTTGAGCTTGAAGCCCGTGGCCGTGGTGAGGTTCGCGAGGTTGCCCACCGAGGCCATGAGCTCCTCCTCGGTGGACGCCCGGGCGTCCTGCCGAGACTGGAGGAGCCTCAGCAGGTGCATGTTGATCTGGGGATCGATGACCTGGTCCTTGGGGAGCCGGTCGCGCGGGGCCGTGATGACCAGGGGCTCAAACTCGGGGATGGCCGCCGGCGCCGCGGCGACGGGCCGGGGCAGGGAGAGGAGGACGCAGGCCAACGCGGCGCCCGAGACCGTCCAAAGCGCCGCCTTCGCGTTCAGCCTCATTTCTTCTTCCTTCCGAAAAGCTTGAGCGCCGAGACGCAGTATTCGGCGACCACGAAATCGTTGTTCTGCTCGCGGCCGATCCGGGAGACCAGTGTGTAGTAGTCCTCGGACGCGCCGTACTCGCCGAGGTACCGCGCTGCCATGGCCTTGACCAGCCAGCTCGGGCTGTCGAGGTACGACCGGAGCTTGGGCAGGCCCCGCGGGTCGGCCATCCGGGCCAGCCCGGCGGCGGCGTAGACCCGCAGGATGGGCTCGTAGTCGCGCTCCGCGGCCGCGGCCAGGAGGGGCCCCGACATCTCTGGGTGCCCCCAGAGCAGGAGCCCCTCCATGGCGCCGAAGCGCACGGCGGCGTTCAAGTGCACCAGGGCCTCCTGGAAGATGCCGAGGTGCTTCACGTCGCCGAACCCGGCGACCGCGACGAGCGCTGCCGAGCGCACCTCGGGGTTGGAATCCCATCGGGCCAGGGTCACGAGCTGCTCCCGGAACACGGGGTCCTCGTTCTTCGCGAGGCCCTCAGCGATGGGGACACCGAGGTTGAGGTACCGGTTCTTGAGGCTGTAGCCGATGGGCGAGCCGACCTTGACGATCTCGCAGACCACGGGCGGCATGTTCTTATTGCACTCGGACCAGTCCACGCGGAGGTCGTCCTTCTTCTCCAGCGCGGCCAGCAGGGTGGTGCTGATGACCGGGTCAACCCTCACGGGCCCCGCGTCCACGGACGGCCCCGCCGGAGACGCCGTCGCCGCGACCAGGCCCGGCCCGGGATCGGGCGCCCCGCCGGACACGGGCGCCCCGACGCAGCCCGAGGCCAGGAGGCCGCTGAGCACTGCTGGGAGGAATCTGATCATGCTGTTCAGTGCCTCGGGGCCGGCGCGGCAGACTCCTCGATCATCCTCTGGAGCACGGCGGCCACCGCGGCCCCGGAGAGCACGATGACCCAGATGATGTATATCCAAATCAGGAGAATCGGGATGGCGCCCAGGGATCCGTAGATCTTGCTGTAGGTGACGACCTCGCGCGTGTAGATGGCGTAACTCCCGCGGGCCACGGACCAGCCCGCCCCGGTCAGGATGCCCGCGATGAACGCGGCCTGCCAGTGCACGTGCCGGTTGGGCACGAGCTTGAACATCACGAAGAAGAAGGCGCTCGCGATGAGGAAGAAGCCCGCGCCCCCGGGCAGGAGCCGGC
>JBAZSR010000223.1:0-5730 GCA_041662295.1 Elusimicrobiota bacterium
GGCCAGGACATGGGAGGGGAGATCCACCAGCCGGCCTTCCGCCGAGTCCGTCTTCCGCTTCGAGAGCACCCTGGTCCAGGGCACGTGCCGGGAGAGCAGGCGGCTCTCAGCCCTCGTGAAGAGGGGGGAGAACTCCTCCGAGGTGAGGCACTCGAGGATGCCCTTCTGGTCGAAGTCCGCCGGGAAGCCCGGGGCGACCCGGCCGGCGCGCCAGAGTGCCGCGAAGGCCGCCATGCTCGGGCTCGACGGGCCGCTGGTGTCCTCGAAGGAGAAGTCGCGGAACGCGTAGGCCACGGCCATGCCGTGAAGGAAGACACGGTTTCCCCGGAGCTCCAGCTCCTTGGGGTCGCCGTGCTCCACCCGCTCTCCGGCTTTCCTCAGGCCTTCGGTGATGCGGGGCAGTTCGCTGAAGCCTCCCCCAGGAGGGAGGCTCTCCAGGAGGGCCACGCCGCCGGGACCGCGGCCGTGCCTGGCCCGGCAGGCTCCCAGCCATCGCGCGAAATAGGAGATGAGGTCCGCGGTCGGCGTCAATCCAAGCCTCGCTGGACTGGTCTCAATGGCCGGCAGGACCTGTTCAGCCATGAGGCTGCGGGCCACGGATTGGATGTAGAGGCCTCCGAGCATGAGGGAGTTCAGCTCGAGGAGGGTTGGGCTGAGGGCGCCGTTGCGAAGGCCCAGGGTGAAGTCCGGGCGCATGAGCAGGGGCCAGGGCTTTGGCACCATCCCGGCCGTGGCGCTGAACCAGCGCTGGGTGCCCGTCTCCAAGCGGATGAGGCGGCCGAATCCCCGGTAGTCCGCCCGATGAAGTTCCGGGGCCCTCATCTGGAACCGGTGGAGGACCCGGGTCAGGGCCATGATGCTCGAGGCCAGGCCCTTGCCCGCTGACATGGGAGCCAGGCCCATGGGATGCGCGTGCCGGCCCTTGTAGTGGAATCTCCTCTTTCGGGCCTCGGACTCGATCGCGCGGATGAGTCCTTCGGTCCTTTTCGGGGGCATCTCCTGCAGGCTCTTGTAGACCGAGGGATCGCAGGCTATCGAAGGACCCGTCTTCATGGGGGAGCATTATATAAAAGACTTGACAATACAGGGTTCCGGGTCTATCCTTCAGGTGACGGAGGACGTTTCCATGGGTCCCCTCTTCCCTATACTCCTCGGGGCCGCGGCGCTGTCTTTGATGGCCGCCCAGCCCGCTGCCTCCGGCCCGCCTGAGGGCTGGCCGGAGGGGACGGTCGTTTCCAGCGCCGATCCCCTCCCTTGGGACGCTCCGGAGCACCGCGATTTCTTCGAGCTCCAGCGCTGGCTGGCCAGGCTGGCCGAGGAGGGCCGGGTCCGGCCCGACCAGGCAACCTTGTTCGATACGGAGGCCAGTTGGTCGAGGCTCTCCGCCACGGAGCGGGCCGAGAAGGTCCGGGCCGGGAAGATCATGGCCCGGGCGCTCCAGGACGGCGGTCTCGGGCCCGCTGGGGGCGTGTCCGTCGAGGCTGTCGCGGCGGACCGTTCGGCGCTCGTGAAGCTCCTGGGCGCTCGCGTGGAGCTCGACCCGAGGATGAGCGTCCTCCAGCAGGTCTCCCAACAGGTCCGATCCCCGGACGATTTCAAGAGGTTCGTCGAGGGTTCCCAGACCCTTCCGACCAACCTCGCCTCCCGCCCCGCTGCCGCTTCCGGCCCGGTTTCTTCTTCATCCGGCCAACAGGCCGCGACTGGTCCGGCCCTCCAGAAGCCCGTGAGAACGTCCTCGAGCCGGGTCGCCGCGCCCAGCCTCCCTTACCAGCGTCCCTTCTCCCCGGGCCAGGAGGATGCGGGGCCGGACAAGAGCTTCTTCGTCATCGCTTTCGGGGTCGCGGGCTTCGCCGCCGCCCTGGGCTTCGGTGTGATCAGCCGCAGATTCTCCTGGGGCGGGGAGGCGGGCGCGTCTCCAGCGGCTCCTCCGGCGCCGAGACCGGGGATGAGGTTGGTGGCGGCCCGTCCCAGCGCAAAAATGGGGGAGGCCTCTCCGGCGCGGCAGGTCTTCCGGGCCACGCCGCAGTCGGGAGGGGCGCCTGCGGCAGGGTCTTCGCCGCTGACCGGTCCCGGGGGACTGCCTGCGATCGCGTCCCAGAGGCAGGGCGGACGCGTGCCAGGGGATGGGGACCATGAGGCCTCGCCCGGCGATTGGGATCCGCCTCCGATCCCGCCTCCGGCCTCCTGGCCCGCTGAGGGGATGAGGCCGGCCGCCTGGTGGGCCATCACCAAGGAGGAGCAGGCCCTCCTCGACCAGTGGTCTGCCAGCCTGGAGAGGGCCGAAGGAGGCGCGACCTTCGAGGAGTGGGCCAGCCTGCACCCTGAACTCTCCGCCGGCGTGGACCTGGACCAGCTCAAGGACAAGCTGTGCAGGGAGTCGAGCTGAGTCCTGGCACCCTCATCGGCCGGCTCGCCTCGCGGGCCGCCTGCCTGGGCAGCAGGACGTTCCTCGTGGACGCCGCGACAGGAGCGGCCATGGGTTTCGATGAGGCCCTCGACCTGGCGGGACGGGCCGCGGCTGGACTCACGAGGCTCGGGACGCGCCGCGGCGACCGCGTCGCCTTCGTCCTGCGGGACGGCCCCGAGGTCCTGTTGAGCCTCCTGGCGGTCTCCGAGCTCGGAGCCTGTGCCGTGTTCCTCGACCCCGGCCTGAGCCCGGGCCGGCGGAAGGACGCGCTCCGGGTCTTGGGGCCGAAGCTTATCATCGAAGCGGATGCCGCGGCGCGCCTTTTGCGCGGACGCAGGCCCAAAGCCTCCGCGTCCAAGGATCGCGGGAGGCCTGGAGACCCCGCTGTCGTCTTCCGCGGCATTCCGGTCTGCGCCCGTTCCCAGTGGGTCGTCCATACGCAGGGTTCGCTTCTGGCAGGTGCCGCGGCTCTGGCGGAGCGCTTCGCGTCCCTGGGCCGCGGGTCGGAGTGGTGCCTCTGGCCGGCCGGCTCCTACTTCGGCCTGCTGGACGCTGTTTGCGCCCTCCAACGGGGCGGCCGCGTCGTGCTCGGCGGCTGGAGCCCTGCCGCGGCCGAGCAGCTCCAAGCCGCGTGCCTCGACCTGCCGCTTCCGGTCCTTTCCTCGTTTTCGGGCGGCGGCGCGCGAGCGCGCCGCCCGCCCGAGGGCCTTCGCTGGGTGCGCTGTTCGGGCGGACCCGTCCCGGAGCGCGCGGCCCAGGGGCTGGAGCGCTCCTCGGGGATCCCGGTCGTAGCCCTCTTCGGCGGTCCGCTCTGGGGACCTGTCGCGTCCACCCAGCCGAGTCTTGGGGCGCGCAAGTCCGGCTGTGTGGGTCTGCCCCTGCACGGCTGCGATCTTGCCGTTTTCGACCGGAGCGGCCGGCGGTCGCGGCCCGGCCAGCCGGGCGAGATCGCGGTGCGCAGCGCCGGCCAGGGGACACTGCTCTTCGACGGCCGGGCCTCTTCCGCGCACGCCTGGAGGCGGACCGGGGTGCGCGGCGCGCTCGACCGGGACGGGGAGCTCCACCTTCTGCGGCGGTCAGGCTGAGGTCCGTCCTCCTGCTGAGCCCGTTGGACCGGGTCCATCCCATGCCCCGCGCGAGGGCATGGATCCAAGCTCCTCCTCCAAGGCCGCGAGCTCGCCCAGGATCCATCGCTCCACAGGTCGGCCGGTCCATCTCGCCGGACGGGATGGGGCGCCTGCCGAGGGCCTCTGGGTCCTGGGCGCCCCGGATGGGACCGGCGCCAGGCCTCGGCTGGCCAGTGCCGCGCGCACGGCCAAGCCCACGGCCAGGTTGTTGACGAAGAGCCGCCGCTCCCGCTCCGGCCGGAGGCTTGAGAGGATGAAGCGCGCCATCTCCGAAGGGGTGCGCCGCAGGCCCTGGAGGTTCCTGCGGGCATAGACAGAGCCAAAGCGCAGGATCCCGGCCAGGGTGGGGCAGGTCGCTTCCACCGTGGGCGTGCAGCCCATGAGGATGGTCCCGTCCGTGTCGATGGCCATGAGCGCGCTGTTGAGGTCAGGGTTGCCGAAGCAGGAGCTCTCGACCGCGACTTGCGCCCCGAGGGCGCGGCGGCGGCGGGCCTCGAGCACGCACGCGCCCAGCCCCTCGGCCAGGTCCGACGCCTGCTCCCTGCTCCAGGTCACGCCGAGGGCGTAGTCGATCTGGACCACGGAGGCGCCCGCGTCCATGAGGTGCCGGGCGTTGCGTGCCATGACCGGGACGTCTTCAGGGAAGACCACCATGGTGGCGTCGAAGGGTGCTCGGAGCCTGGCGAGCAGGGACAAGGCGGCGCGGCAGCGCTCGGCCGCTGACCGCGCCGGGCCCCTGGCCGGAGGCCGGTTGCGCGCGTGCGTGCGGAGGCTCCCGTCCGAACTGACATGGATGCGCACTCCGCGGCGCAGGAGGAACGCGGCCTTCCCTTCGTCGAGGAGAAGGCCGTTCGTGCTCAGGTCCAGCCTGAGGCTCTTGCCGCGGCTGCGGGCCGATCGTGTCGCGTACAGGATCCCGCGGCGGATGAGTTCGAATCTCAGCAGGGGCTCTCCCCCGGAGAAATCGAGGGCGACGCTCGGGCTCGGACCGGACATGAGCAGGTCCACGGCCCTGCGGAGGACCGGCTCCTCCATGGAGGAGGCCGGGTTCCGGTCCATGCGGCAGTAGGCGCAGGCGAGCTGACAGGCGCGCGTGAGGAGGAGCGTCATGTTGCAGGTGTTGTCCAGAGGGTCCTCGAGCGGGCGCGCCGCGTCCATGACGGAATGATAGCAAAGCCTATTGACGGGCGGCGCAGGAGAACCTATGCTCTCCTTGCAACATGACAGGGTATCGTCGTCGACGGGAAGGCCGCAGGATCAGGTTCTCGATCCCTTTCAACGGGGACCTCGGCCTGGTCCGCTGGGCCGTCGGGTCCGGGCAGGTCTGCGAGGTCTATTTCGGCGGCTGGAGGGGATGCGACTTCTCGTCCCCTTACGTCGGGCTCGAGCCGCACCGCTACGCCGAGGTCGCGGCCCTGGCCCGCTTCTGCCGCGGCCGCGGCATCGGGACCAACCTCCTCCTCAACAAAAATCCCCTGTTCTTCGACGACGTGGACCGGCTCCTCGACGGAGTCGGCCGCCTGCGCAAGGACGCGGGATTGACCTGCGTCACGGTCTCGGACCCGGCCCTGATACCCGTCCTGCGGCGAAGGTTCCCACAGGTCGCGGTCCAGTCCTCGATCTACATGGGCCTCAACTCGCTCGTCCGGGCCAGGGCCGCGGTCCGGCTCGGCGTGCGCAGCCTCTGCCTGGATCCCGAGGTCAACCGCGACTTCCGGGAGCTCAGGAGGATCGCCTCGCTCAAGGCCCGCTTTCCGGACCTCAAGGTCAAGCTCCTCGGCGTCCTGCGCTGCTACCAGGGCTGCCCTTACGCCTGGAGGCACCCGGACTGGCCGGTCCTGCGCGGCGTCCTCGAGGCGTGGTCTCCGCCGCGCTGGCGCGCGTCCCTGGGAGGCCGGCTCGACCACGACCGGTGCCTCTTTGAGAGCGACCTCGGAGCCGACGAGGTCCGCCGCCCCTTCATCCGGCCCGAGGACATCGCGTTCTACGAGCGTCACGGCCTGGCCGACGTCCTCAAGGTCGCCTACCGGGAGGACTCCTCGGAGAGGCTCAAGACGATCCTGACGGCCTACTTCGACCGCAGTTTCGACGGCAACCTCTTCACGCTCTTCAGCGACGAGGAGGTCTACGCGAAGGGACGGGTCGTCCTCGAGAACCGCCTTGTGCCGAAGGGGTTCATCGCGAAGACCGCACGCT
>JBAZSR010000224.1:0-5677 GCA_041662295.1 Elusimicrobiota bacterium
CTTCATCGGCTTCGTGTTCCAGAGGTTCAACCTGCTCTCCCGCACGAGCGCGCTGGAGAACGTGACCCTGCCCATGATCTACTCGGGCGCCCCCATGAGAGAGGAGCGCGGCCGGGACCTCCTGCGCGAGGTCGGCCTGGGCGACCGGGTCGAGCACAAGCCCAACCAACTCTCTGGCGGCCAGCAGCAGCGCGTGGCCATCGCGCGCGCCATGGCCAACCGCCCCAAGGTCGTGTTCGCGGACGAGCCCACCGGCAACCTGGCCACGGACCAGTCCTCCGAGATCCTCGACTACCTCAAGCTCCTCAACAAGGGAGGGGTCACGGTGGTCATCGTGACCCACGACCCGGAGGTGGCCGCGCACGCGCACCGCATCATCCGCATCCGCGACGGCGCCGTGGTCTCCGACACGGAGACCGCGGCCGGCGCCGGGGCCTCGTCCGGCAAGGGCGATCTCAAGACCGCGGCCAAGACCTCACGGCTCGCGCCTTCCCTGGCCAAGCCCGCGGGCTCGAGCCTGGCCGAGTTCAAGGAGTACTGGGCCTCGGCCGCGCGCGCCATGGCCGCCAACAAGGTCAGGAGCGGCCTCTCCATGCTGGGCATCCTCATCGGCGTGGCCGCGGTCATCGCCATGCTGGCGCTCGGCAAGGGCGCGCAGAAATCCATCGAGCAGCAGCTCGCGAGCCTCGGCTCGAACCTCGTCATGATCATGCCCGGCTCGCCCTCCTCGCACGGCGGCGTCCGCGGCGAGCGCGGCTCGGCCAGCCGCCTGGACCTCGACGACCTCAAGGCCATCGCCAAGGCCAACCCGGGCATCAAGGCCGTGGACGGCAACGTGCAGGGCCAGGTCCAGATCGTCTACGGCGGCAAGAACGCCAACACCCAGGCCACGGGCGCGACCCCGGTCTACGCCTCCATGCGCAACTCCCAGCCTTACTACGGGAGGTTCTTCACGGAAGACGAGAACGAGCGCCTCAGCCGCGTGGTCCTGCTCGGCCAGACCGTGGTGACCAACCTCTTCGGCACGGAGAACCCGGTGGGCAAGACGGTCAAGCTCAACCGCATCGGGTTCCAGGTCATCGGCATCCTGCCGGCCAAGGGAGGGGGAGGGTTCCGAGACCAGGACGACATGGTGCTCGTGCCCCTGAAGACCGCCATGCGCAGGCTCGTGGGCAAGAAGTACCTCAACAACATCGCCTACGAGTGCGTCGGCCCCGATGCCATCGCTCCGGCCATGGCCGATGTCCGGACGCTCATGCGGCGGCGCAACAAGCTCCCGGAGTGGAAGGAGGACGACTTCGACCAGAGGAACATGGCCGAGTTCCAGGCCGCTCTCGAGGGCACGACCAAGACCTTCGCGACCTTGCTCGGCATCGTGGCCGCGATCTCGCTTCTGGTCGGCGGCATCGGCATCATGAACATCATGCTCGTGTCCGTCAGCGAACGCACGCGCGAGATCGGCCTCCGGAAAGCCCTCGGCGCGACCCGCCGCGCCATCCTGTCGCAGTTCCTCATGGAGTCCGCCTCCTTGGCGGCCCTGGGCGGGATCATCGGCATCCTCCTGGGAGGCGGCGTCTCCTTGGCCATCTCCAAGTTCGCGGGCTGGGCCGTGGTGGTGTCCCCGCAGTCCGTGGCCCTGGCCTTCGTCTTCTCCGCAGGCGTGGGCGTGGTCTTCGGCTACTGGCCCGCGCGCCGCGCCTCCCTGCTTTCGCCCATCGAGGCGCTCCGCTACGAATAATGGGGTCAGAATAATGGGGTCAGACCCTGACATTGGAAAACCTGACATTGGGACATGGTAGAATGACTCCATCGAATGTCAGGTTTTCCAATGTCAGGGTCTGACCCCAACTGGGCGGTCTCGGCCATCCGCGGGGCCGCGTTCCGGTCCTGCCTGGGCTGGGCCCTGCCGATGGCCGCGGCCATCATCCTCCTGGCCGGCATCGGCAGCCTTGTCTATCTCGGGTCGGCGGAGAAGCCCTGGATCCCCTTCTTCTGGCTCGCCGTGTTCGGCGGGGCCCTGGCGGTCCTCTTCTGGGAGTTCTTCAGGAGCCTGAAGGTCCTGCTTGCGCCGCGGAGCTCCCCGGAGCTGGCCTACCTGCGGCGCTTCGGCTCCCTGGCCCAGGTCCTCAGCGAGGTGCGCGGCGAGCTCGACAACCCCATCCACCCGCGCTTCGGCCCGGAGGTCACGGTCACCGCCCGCTGGCTGGTGGTGTCGGGAGGCGAGAGGTTCGCGGTCCGGCGGCTCGACGACCTGGTATGGGCGTTCCCGAAGGACGACGAGGTCAAGTATCTGGCGCTCACGCTCAAGCGCTTCCCCTACGCGGAGTTCCGCTTCGCGGCGGGGGAGGACTGCCGCGCAGCCTGCCCGCCGGAGGCGGCCGCGGCCCTCTTCGAGCACCTCGCGAGCAGAGTCCCCGGGATCGCGCGCGGCTGGTCGGCTGAACTGGAACAAGCCTGGACCACGGACAAGGCCGCGTTTGCGGCCGCGGTCCTGGCGGAACGGAAGGCTTCCTAGCTCACCCGCCCCGGACGATGCGGAAGGGGAACTTCAGGCTCCACTGGTAGTGCCAGCCGGACTTGTAGTCCCTGCCGTTGACCCCGTTGGAGTCCTTGAACCGGGTCAGGTTGTAGGAGACCTCCGTCGTGGACGTCACGACCCCGCCCAGCAGGACGCTCACGTTGCCCATGGCGCGCTGGTTCTGGGTCCGGCCCAGGTTGGCCACCTGGTCGTCGCGGGGGTCGTCGACGCCGTAGGCCGCGTTGAACCAGAGCCAATCCTTGGGCTTGACCTTCACGTCCAGGAACCCGCCGTTGGCGTGGATCTCGCCCGTGCCGTAGCCGAGCTGGCCGATCCCGCCGAAGAAGTCCGCCAGGTTCGTCCCGGTCCAGAGCTGGCCGTTGACGGTCACGATGCCGACCGGGACGCGAAAACCCAGGTCGCCCAGCCAGACGTCGCCGTGCGCCTGGGTCGCGGTGTTCTTGACCGCTCCATACGCCCCGGCAAGGGTGAAGACCATGGCGCCGAGCTTGTATTCAGCCTGAGCCTCGGTGAGGGGGAGGCCCGAATGCGTCCCCTGGCTGTCGGACTGGTCGATGTTGGGCCGCACCGCGGCGGCCGCCACCTTCAGGGAGTCGGAGAGGTCGTAGGTCAGCCGGACCTGCGGAGCCCGGAACCAGAGGCAGCCGGAATAGCCGAAAGCGAACTCGTTGTTGGTGTCCGGCAGCTCGAGCGGAGTCAGGTGCCAGGTCTGGCCGGCCAGGATCTGGAGCCTCTTGAAGCGCTCGAAGCGCATCGTGATGTAGGCGTGCCTGATCCGCGGGGTTGCGCTCGTGCCGCTCAGCGCTCCGAGGAAGTCCATCTCGATCTTGGCGTCGAGCCCATCGGGGCTGCCGAGATCGAGGCCCATGCGCGTGGCCCGGGCGGAGACCCGGAAGTCCTTGCTGTTGGGCCCGGTCGTGTCCGTGTAGGTCAGGTAGTCGCCGCCCGCGAGCGTGGAGAGGTTGTGGTTGTCGTACATGGCGTCGGTCTTCACGTGGCCGTAGAAGGCCACCTTGTACTTCGCCATGTCGGACTCGAACGCGGCGCCCGAGACCGGGACGACCGCCGCGACCACCAGCGCCGGCAGCAGCTTCTTGAGAAAGGACATCGGGACCTCCTAGGGGCGCGCCGACCGCCCCGGGCCCGTGTATGCTAGCGCTCCGACCGGGCCCTGTCAAGCTGGGGTCAAAAAATGGCACAATCTACTCCTTAGAGAGGTGAACGCGGATGTTTCCACCCGGCTGGGGTGAATGGCTGTTGGTCGCAGGGGTCGTGCTCCTGCTTTTCGGAGCCAAGAAGCTCCCTGAGCTTGCGGAGAGCTTCGGCAAGTCCATCAAGTCCTTCAAGAAAGGGATGAAGGACGAGGAGTCCTCCCCCAAGAAGGACGGCGAGGAGCCCAAGTCCCAGGCGTGAAGACCGATTTCAGGCAGGCCCCTCTCTTCACCATCTGGGAGACGACCCGCGCATGCTCCCAGGCCTGCAGTCACTGCCGGGCCGAGGCCCTGACGGACCGCAACGAGGCGGAGCTGTCCACCGAGGAGGGCAAGAGGCTCCTGACCGACATCTCCGCCATGGGAGGCCCCGTCGTCATCCTCTCGGGCGGGGACTGCCTCTCCAGGCCCGACCTCGCGGACCTCATCGAGCACGGCAAGCACCTGGGACTGCGCATGTACGCCTGGCCCGCCGCCACCGCGTCCGTGACCCACGACATCGCGGTCGACCTCGCGGACGCGGGCATCGACGGGATGAGCTTCGGCATCGACGGGCCGGACGCCGCGTCCCACGATTCCTTCCGCCAGAGCCCGGGTTCCTTCGACCTCTCCCTCAAGGCCCTTGAGACGGCAAGGACCGCCGGGGTGCGCACGGCCGTCCGCACGACCCTGGCCGAGTGGAACTACCTGCACCTCGACCGGCTGATCTCCCTCGTTTCGGGCCTGCGCCTCTCCTGCTGGGAAGTCCACTTCCTGGTGCCGACCGGCAGGGTGCGCAGCCTCCGAGGCATCTCGGCACAGGATTTCGAGGACGTCTTCGAGCGGCTCCACCGCCTCAGCCTTTCGGCGCCTTTCGACCTCAAGCTCTCCGAGGCCCCGCACTACAAGCGCTTCTCCCTGGAGCTGGCCGCCCAAGGGGTGACCGCCAGGAGAGCCACCCCCGGCTGCGGCGCCGGAGAGACGCCGGACCAGGCCGTCAACGCGGGCAACGGCTGCCTCTATATCGACCATGTGGGCAACATCTGCCCTTCGCCCTGGCTGCCGCTGGCCGCGGGCAACGTCCGTACCCATCCTCTGGCCGAGACCTACCGGGACGCCCATCCCTTCCGTGAACTCAAGGAGCCCGGCCTCCTCAAGGGCCGCTGCGGGGCCTGCGAGTACAACGGCGTCTGCGGAGGCTCCCGCGCCCGGGCCTGGGCCGTGACCGGCGACTTCCTCGAGACCGACCCCTACTGCGCCTATACGCCGCTGTCCATGCGCACCGCCTCCCAGGCCGCCGACTGATGCCGGCGTCGGCCGTCTGGGCGCTGTCTTTGCTCCTCATGGCCGCCGGGCTCGCGGGCACGCTCGTGCCCGCCGTCCCGGGCACGCCGCTCATCCTGGCCGGCGCGGTCCTGCACAAGGTCTTCCTGCCCGGCATCCTGTCGTGGTGGACGTTGGCCGCCATGGCGCTCCTAGCCGCGATCGGGGTCGCGGCCGAGTTCCTCGGGGCCGCGATCGGAGGGGAGCGCTTCGGCGCCACCCGCTGGGGCGTGGTGGGCGCGGTCGTCGGCGCCTTCATCGGGCTCTTCTTCGGCCCCGTGGGCCTGGCCCTCGGGGCAGTGCTCGGCGCCGCGGCCGGAGAACTCGGTGGAGCCCGCCGGCCCCTGGCCGCCTCGCTCAGGGCCGCAGTCGGGGCCGGCCTCGGCCTCCTGGCCTCCTTCGCGGGGCACATCCTCATCGCGCTCACTATGATCGCGGCGTTCGTTCTCGACTGCCTCATCTGATCTCCTGCTTTCCAGAAGTTATCCACAGACACCTCTTAAGAGGGTCTGACAAATTTAATTGGTTGATAATTGGGTAGCCCTGCAGGCGATATGAGGGTGCATCCTGATGTGCTGAGTTGCCCAAAGTTTTAGTGCTTTCGGTGACCTGAGACCTCGCGTCT
>JBAZSR010000225.1:0-5661 GCA_041662295.1 Elusimicrobiota bacterium
CTGCGGGTCTTCCTCACCGCGCCCCAAGCCCGTCACATGGTGGCCGGGGTCCCGGCCATCGTGCGCACGGCCTTCGCGGTCAAGTACCTCGCCCCGGAGACGGTCCTTCTCTGGGGCGACGGCCTGAGGCACTTCGCCCCTTGGAGGAGCAAGCTCGAGAGCCTGCACCTCCAGACGTCCCACGACGGCATCCCGCCCGCCGGGTTCGTGGAGGGCAAGGCCGCCCTGCTCGCGGTCTCGGCCGAGGGATTCCCCGAGGCCCGAGGCCTCGCCGAGCTCCAGGAGGCGGGCCAAGCCGTGACCCGGCCGCTCAAATGGGTCCACCGCGGCGCGGTCGTGGCGGCCTATCACCCCGCGGGCTCGGAGTGGTCGGCCTGCCAGCCGGACAAGCTGCTCGACCCTCCGGACGCCGGGGAGTTCAGCACCGTGGAGCACTCCTGGTGGCCCGCGGCGTCCCCCGAGGACGCGCGCCGGGCGGAGAAAGCCCTCTACGACCGCCTGCCTCAGCCCAACGACGGCTACATCGCCCGGCTCGACCGCCGCGTCTCCATCCCCATCTCCAAGCTCTTCGTCCGGACCCCGGTCACGCCCAACCAGATCACGGCCTCGGCCCTCGTCCTCGGGCTCCTGGGCTCGGCGCTCATCGCCACAGCCGTCCACGCATGGCAGGTCATGGGCGCCCTCATCCTCTGGTTCTGCGTCATCCTCGACGGCTGCGACGGCGAGGTCGCCCGGCTCAAGCTCCTGATGACCCCTCAAGGCGGCAGGTTCGACGTCATCGTGGACAACATCGTCCACGTGGCGCTCTTCCTCGGCATCGCCGTGGCCATGCACCGCCAGGACCCCTCCGCGAACATCCTTCTGCCGTTGGCGGTCCTGCTCTCCGGGTTCGCGGCCTGCGGGTTCACGGTTTGGTGGCTCGTGCTCCGGCACCCCAAGGACGCCCGGCAGGAGGCGCAGGTCCTGGTCGACCGCCTCTCGAGCCGGGACTTCATCTACCTGATCGTGGTCCTGGCCGTGCTCGACAAGCTCGGGTGGTTCCTCTGGGCGGCCGCGGTCGGCTCCCACGTCGTGAACATCGCCTTCTGGGTGATGTGCAGGCCCGCGAAGAGCAGGTGCCAGACTGGCTAGACAGACGCACGCTTCCGCGGCCTGCAGTCTGGCACCTCCAGCGCGCTAAGCGCGCTGGAGGCCCCAGCCGCGGAGCGTCTCCCGTTCCTCGGCGGAAGTGCGGACCTTCTTGAACCTGGCGCCAGAGACTCCCCTCACCACAGATTCGCACTCCTTCCAGGTCGCGTGACGGACGAGAGAGCCCGCCACCAGGCTGAGGTAGACCGGGAAGCCCGGCTCGGGCCGGGGAGACCCAGGCCCTCCCCGTCTTCCCGAGGCGTCCCGGCCCATATCCTCGGCATCCGCCCGAGTGCCTCGGTCCGAAAGGTCGTGGCCGTAGCCCGACAAGGGGCCGTTGTAGAGCGGGGCAGGCCTGCCTTCCGCGAAGGACAGGGCGATGGCGTCCGCCCGGCAGTTGCCAGGCACCCCTGCGTGGCCCTTGACCCGGGCCCAGCGCACCCTCCCGGGACCCGCGGCTGAAAGGATGGCGTCGAGGAGCTTCCAGAGGTCCTGGTTGGCGACCTCAGCGCCATCGGGCCGGACCCACCCGCGCCGCTTCCATGCAGCGAGCCAGCGGGTCGCACCCGAGACCACGTAGGAGGAATCCGCCAGGACCTCGATCGCGCCGCCGGGCGCCAAGGCGCCCAGAGCTCCGATGGCTTCGATGGCGGCCTGGAGCTCCATGCGATTGTTCGTCGTCGGCTGAGGACGACAGCCCGGCCCGAGCGGCGAGCCGCCGAGTTCCACGACCCTGCCTCCTGGAAGGAGGAGCACCGCGGCCCAGCCGCCGGGACCAGGGTTGCCGACGCAGGCGCCGTCCGTGAACGCGACGCAGGCCAGCCCGGAATGGGCGTGCTTTTCCGCCATGGCGGGGATTGTACAAAATCAGCCGGGCCCGGGCCGCCAAGGCCTGACATCCCGGGCCTGGCAAGGGCTGCCGGCCCACCCCCTTGATTTCCAGCCCCTGACATTGTAGGCCTTGACAAAACAAGTGGGTCTGTTAAACTTGTAGTGTAGCGCATCCCAGACGCGTCACGCGCTGGATCGGGTCCATAGAGGTCGGGCCCGCGGCCCCAGCGTGATGAAGGGCGCGGACGGGCGATAAGTGGCAAACCCGCCGCAAGGCGGGGGCGCAAAGCCAAGGCTCCCTTGAGAGAGGGAGGGCCAGGTTGCCGAAAAACTAACGATGGCCATGATGCTGGCCCGGGGCCGGACCCTGGGAAGTCGCAAAGCATGTCCCGTTGCGGCAGGTTGGACTGCCGCTGCGGGACGTTTTTTTGCGGTTTCCCCGAACGCGCGTACGCGCGCGTACGAGAACTGCGTTTCCCGCCATATGGGTCCTTCGTCCCAGATGCCGCTAGGTCCCCTTACGACAGGGGGTTGGACCTACGGCCCAGGTGCCAGTCTGATTGGCGGTCTACACTAGTGGGGAGACCAGCCATGAAACAAAAAGTTAACAGGTCCGAAACATCGATGAAACAGCTCGGGGTTAACCTCCAGATGGAGACGGAAGGAGGAGCCGAGATGAACACCGAGAAGCAGTCCTTCAAGAAGCTCTTCGTGATGTGCATGACCGTGATCTCCCTGGGGCTCTGCGCCGTGGTGTGCCGCGCCCAGGAAGGCCTGCTCGACCTCGACCAGAAGGCGATCCGCGGCAACGCGATCGTCCAGACCTGGGGTCTGGCGAGCGAGAAGTCCTCCTGCCGGATGGCAAGCATCCTCGGGCTCTGCGGCTCGAGCGACGGCATCCAGGCCAAGGCCTTCCGCAAGCCCGGCAGCTGGCTCCTTGGCCGGGGCCTCCTGCGCGGCCTCAACATGCAGGTCGCCCGCATCAACGCCAAGAAAGAAGCCGCGATGCCCAAGATCTTCCAGATCGCCAAGATGTTCATCGACGACGTCGAGGTCGGCACCTTCGGGGACTTCAAGGTCCGCCTCTCCATCTCCATCGAATAACGGATCCCCTGGCGGGGGCAATAAAGAGACGGCGGGCTTGGCGCCCGCCGTCTCTTTATTGCCCCCAAGGGAGGCTACTGGTTCTCGAAATACTCCGTGGTGGCGTCCCGGACGGCCTGGGAGACCTTCTTGGCCAGGGACACGCGGCTGCGGCGCGCGGCCTCGTCGTAGTCGCCGGAGGCCTGCCGGTCCGTCACGTCGAAGCGCTGGATGGTCTTGCTCGTGCGGCCGTCCTTCAAGGACACGGTCACGGTGCTGCGGGCCCACTTCCAATCAGCCGAGCGGTCGCTCTTGAGCGGGCCGGTCTCGACCTTACCCTGGACCAGGATGTCCATCTCGGCGGGCGCCCCGGCGGTCAGGGCCTCGAAGCCGAAGGAGTTGAGGCCCTTGATGATGCCCGTCTCCACCTCGTCTCCGCACTCCGAGCGCCGCTCCCCCCCCTCGCCCTTCATGGTGCACTCGAAGTCCACGTAGACCTCGAGCGCGGCGATGGCCTTGTTGGCCAAGCCCTTGATCTGGGCGCTGTTGAAGGGGCTGGTCTTGCCCGCGGGGTCGACCACGCGGTACTTCTCGTTGAGGGCGTCCCGGGACTTGAGCAGGGCCAGGAAGCGCATGGCGGCCTTGATGCGGGCGAGCTTCTCGCCAGCGGCGTCGAGCTGGCTGGAGTACTCCTGGGCCTGCCTGTCGAGGTCCTCGATCTTGCCGCCGATGATGGCCTTGGCCTTGTCGCGCTCGATGGCGGCCAGGGAGTAATAGACGCGCGTGGCAGGGTCCTGCCACTGGTCCACGATCTCCACCCCCTCCTGGACCTCCTGGGTGGCGGAGCGGACCTGCTCCTGGGCGCTCACGGAGAAGGAGCGCTCAGTCTTGCCGCCCGAGCCCCTGTTGGTCTCGGACATGGAGCTCTCGGTCGTGGCCGTGATATCGGTCCTGAAGATCTTGGAGATCTCGCTGCGGGCGCGCTCCTTGGCCACGGACTCGTTGTCCGCCAGGCCCACGCCCAGCATGTACATCTCCCGGGGATACTCGCCGCAGGTCCCCTTCACGGCCCACTCGGGCTTGCCCTTGGCAGAGGCGGAAGCGGCGGCCAAGGTCAGGATGGCGGCAATGATGGGAAGGCTCCTCTTCATGTCATTCTCCTTATTGGAAAGGTCTTCACAGGGTGAGACACCATGCTATCAAAAAAGGTCCCGCCTGCGCCAAGCGCAGTCAGAACTCGTAGGAAGACCGGTGGACGCCGCTGGCGTCGACGTAGTCGATCCAGCGTTTATAGAAGGGGTGCTGGGAGAGGGTCGCGGAGTCGCCGATCACGACGAGGAGCCTGCGGCCCCGGGTCATGGCCACGTTCATGCGCCGGGTGTCGGAGAGGAACCCCACCTCGGCCTCGTTGTTGGAGCGCACCAGGGAGACCACCACAGCCTCCTTCTCCCGGCCCTGGAACCCGTCCACGGATCCGATCTCGAGACCCGGGACCCTCAGGAGGCCCTTGAGCAGCCGCGCCTGGGCCACGTAGGGCGTCAGGATGCCGAGGTTCTTGGGCTTGACCCCGGCGGCCAGGAGGCCCTCCGCGACCTGCACGGCCAGGCCGGCCTCGCCCTTGTTCTCACGGCTCTCCAGGAGCTCGTTCCAGGTCTCCTCGTACCCCGCGCCGGCCGTGTCGATGAAGTGGAGCGGCGCGTCCGTGAACGGCCCTCCCGCCACGCCCGGCAGGCCCGCGGCCAGATGGGTCCGGACCGACTCGTCGGCGATGAGCTTGCCTCCGTAGAACTCCTTGGACGAGAAGCCCATGATGGTCTCGTGCATGCGGTACTGGACGCGCAGGAGGGTCTGGAGGTCCGAGGGCAGGAGGGACTTCAGGCGCTCGAAGAGGGTGACGCTCAACCCGCCCTGGGCCGCCTCCTTGGAATAGATCGTAGGGGGCAGTTGGTGCGAGTCCCCGGCGAATACCGCCTTCCTGGCAAGGCCCAAGGGCACCCAGGAGAGGGGCTCGGTGGCCTGGGAGGCCTCATCGAGCACCACGAGGTCGAACCCGCCCTCCACGAGCCTCCTGGGCACGCCTGCGTGCGTGCCAAGCACCACGTGGGCCCCGGCAAGGATGCGCAGGGAAAGCTCCTGCTCCAGGTCCCGGGCCTGGCGCCAGAGGCGCCGGATCTCGCGTTCGCGCTCCTGTTGTTCGCCGTAGCCGAGCTGGCCGCGGCCGAAGCGCGAGCCCCTCCGGCCCAGGCGCTCGCGCAGGAGGTCGATCTCACGGACCTCGTCGTAGGAAGGGTCCGCCTCGACCTGGTGGGCGAGGTTCGCGTCCCGCAGGGACTCGAGCGTGCGCGCCGGGTGCCCCAGCCGCACGCACCGCAGGCGCGTGGCCAGGAGCTTCTCGAGCATGTTGTCCACGGCCACGTTGGAGGGCGCCGTGGCCAGGACCCGGGCGCCGTCCGCCACGGCCTGGCGGATGACCTCGACCAAGACCGTGGTCTTGCCTGTGCCGGGAGGGCCGTGGACCAAGGCCACGTCCTCGGCCAGGAGGCAGTTGCGCACCGCCTCCCGCTGGTACTGGTTGAGGCTCGCGTCGTAGTACTTGATCCCCTGCTTGAGCCCAGCCTC
>JBAZSR010000226.1:0-5630 GCA_041662295.1 Elusimicrobiota bacterium
TTCATGGGCATGGGTGAGCCGCTCGACAACTTCGAGAACTGGGCCGCGTCCGTGCGCAGGCTGCTCAACGCCCCGGCCGGCTCCGCAATCGCCATGAACCGCATGACGGTCTCCACCTGCGGCCTCCTTCCCGGGCTCGAGAAGCTGGCAGGGCTCAACTGGCGGCGTGTCACCCTGGCGGTCTCCATCAACGCGCCCAACGACGCGATCCGCTCCAGCCTCATGCCGGTCAACCGGAAGCACCCCATGGCGGCCCTGCGCGAGGCCCTCCTGGCCCACCCCCTGCGCCGCGGGGTCTTCATGGCGGAATACGTGCTCCTCGCCGGGATCAATGACCGGCCCGAGCACGCCGACGAGCTCGCCGCTTACCTCAAGCCCTTCCGCGCCGCGGTGAACCTCATCCCCTACAACGGCATCCGGGGCGGCGAGGGCTTCGAGCCGCCGACCGAGTCCGTCACGCTGCGCTTCAGGGAGCGCCTGCGCGCCGCTGGCTGCCACGCGGTCGTGCGGGAGACCAAGGGACGCAGCATCGGGGCGGCCTGCGGCCAACTCGCGACCTCCCGGCCCGCCGGAATCGAGGCGCGGTCGCGCCCGGAGATGGTATAATCCGACCCCGTGTCCAGAAGCTCTCCACGCCCATCCCGCGAAGACCCTCGCCGCGGCGGCCGCCGCGGCCCCGGCCGGCACGAGCCGAGCCGGAGGAACGACGCGCCCGAACCGGCCCGGCCCCTGACCTCTCCCCGGTGCCCGGGGTGCGGCTCCGACGTGGCCCGCAAGGCCTTTGACGCGGTCGAGCATGGATTCGAGGTGCTGGCCTGCCGCGGCTGCGGCATGGGCCGCACCATCCCCCCGGTCGCTCCCGAGAGCATCGGCCGCTGGTACCCGGAGACCTACTACGGCAAGGAAAACGTCCGCTTCAACGCCCTCTTCGAGCGCCTGACGAGGCTCTTCCGCATGCGCCGGGCGCGGGCCGTCGCGGCGCAGACGCGGCCCGGGCCCGTCCTCGACGTCGGCTGCGGCCGCGGCTTCATCCTCGCCTTCCTTCGGGACCTGGGGTTCCAGCCGCACGGCATCGAGCTCTCCGACACCGCGGCCTGGCACGGCCGCAACGTCCTCAAGCTCGACATCGAGACCTGCGACTTCCTCTCCTCCCCGCACCGCAAGGGGATCTACGACGCCGTCATCCTCTGGCACAGCCTCGAGCACATGCCTCGCCCCACCGAGGCCCTCGGCCGGGCGGCCGAGCTCCTCAAGCCGGGAGGACTGCTGGCAATCGCGGTCCCCAACTTCGAGAGCCTCCAGGCTCGCGTCTTCGGCCGCCGCTGGTTCCACCTCGACGTGCCGCGCCACTACTTCCACTTCGGCTCCCGCTCCCTGGCCGCGGCCCTCCAGCGGCAGGGCTTGCGCGTGGTCCGGGAGGACCATTTCTGCCTCGAGCAGAACCCCTACGGCTGGATCCAGAGCCTCTACAACGCGCTGGGCTTCGACGACAACTTCCTCTACTCCCTGCTCAAGAACCGCAGCGCGCGCACCATGCGGATGCGCCATCACCCGATCCAGGCGGCCCTGACCGGCCTGACCCTGCCCTTCGTCGCCGCATTCGGCCTCCTCATGACCGTGGCGGAGGCGCTCCTCCGCCGGGGCGGGACCATCGAGGTCTACGCGGTCAAGGCTGGAGGCCGAGCTTCCTGACCGCCCTATTGAGGAACAGGCCGCTCCTCCTGCTCCTGATTGCGGCGGCCTCGGTGCTGGCCCACCTCAAGGGCCTGGCCTCCCCGCCGCTGGACTACCACTACCACCGCCAGTGCAACACCGCGGCGATCAGCCGCAACTTTTCGGAGCTCCCCTCGAGCCCCCTCTGCCCGCGGATCGACTGGGAGGGGAGCTACGACGACTGCTCGGCCACGGAGCTCCCTGTCTACATGTGGCTGACGGGCCTGCTCTGGCGGGTCGGGGACCTGGGCTGGCTCTGGGGCCGGCTCCTCTCGGCGCTCCTCTCCGTTTTCACCGCCCTCTATCTCTTCCGGCTCCTCGAGGGGTGGATGGAGACCGAGGCCGCGTTCTACGCGGGCCTCCTGTTCTCGTTCATCCCGCTCGAGGTCTATTTCGGCCGCACGATCCAGCCGGAATCCACGGCCCTGCTCTGCGCCGTGGCCGCGGTCTTCCACTGGCGGAAATCCCTCGAACCCCGCCGGCCCTGGGGGCACTGGCTTGCGGCCGTGCTCTTCGCGTTCGTCGGGATCGGGCACAAGCTCCCCTACATCCACTTCCTCATCCCTCTGGCGGCCATGAGCTGGCTGGGCCTGCGCAAACAGGCTTTCCGGGACCTCCGGACCCTGCTCGCGCCCGCCCTCATCCTCGGCGGGGTCTACGCGTGGTACAGGCACGCCAGTTCCGGCGCGTATGTCGTCCCCACCGCCCCGTCCGAGTTCCTCGGCCTGCTCCACTACGAGCGCCTGGCCTTCTTCGTCCAGTTCCAGTTCCTTTCGCGGTTCCCGGAGCTGGCCGCCACCTACGGCGGCGTCATCCTCGGCGTCGTGGGGGCGCGCAGCCTCGCCAAGCGCGGCGGCGATGCTTTTTCGATCCTCGCGGTCTGGTTCCTGGCGATCGCGGCCCACCTTGTCGCCGGGGGGGACTACACCTTCCGCCACGAATACACCTCGCTGCCGTTCGTCCCGGTCAACGCCGCGTTCATGGGCATGGGCCTCTTCGCGCTCATCGAGACCGCCCGGGGCCGGAAGTCCCGCTGGGGCCTGGCCGGCGCCGGCCTGCTCGCCCTTTCCGTCCCGGTGCACGCGGCCTTCAGGATCCCGCACTGGTACACGCTCACCCACCCCCAACTCGTCTTCGCCCAAGAGGCGGCGGATTCCGTGAGCGGCCCGGCAGACCTCTTCCTCTGCAACGAGCGCGGCTCCTCGGTGTTCTTGTTCTTCTTGAAAAGGAAAGGCTGGTCCTGGGACCTGTCCGAGGCAGGGGCTGAGCGCATCAGCCAAGTGGAGGAAAAAGTCCGTCAGGGGGCCCGCTTCTACGCGACCTCCAAGCACCCCCTCTTCTCCGACCCAGAGGGCTTCTACGCCAAGTGGTTCCGCGGCCGATACCCCGTGGTCTACGATGACAAGGGGCTGCTCATCTTCAAACTGACCACTGAGAATTAGGGCAGGAAGTTAAGGCCTGACACCCGTCATTTATTGGAATCTTCGATCCGCCGGCGCTCCGCGATCCGCTTGATCTCCGCGGCGAAGACCGGGTTCTCGCCGAGGAAGAAGTCGAAGTCGCTGCGCGTCAGCGCGAAAAGCTTGGAAGGCGCGTCAGCCCTCACCGTGGCGGTGCGGGGAGAGCCGAGGAGCAAGGCCATCTCGCCAAAGCAGTCCCCCGGGCCGAGACGTGCGATCTTCCTGGGGAAGAAGGGCAGCCACGTCTTGACCGCGACCTCGAACCCGCCGTCGTGGACCATATAGAAGGCGTCTCCGAGGTCGCCCTGCCTGAAGACCGTCTCCCCCGTGCGATAGCCGTAGTAGAGGATAAACCGGAGCACGTTGTCGATCTGTGCCACGCTGAGGCCCGAGAAGAACTCGACCTTCCTCAAGAGACGGCTCAGGACCGCGAGGTCCTCCGGCGAGGCTTTCAGCTTCTCCATGGTCCTCCCCCCTCAGGTCCGTCGATGGACCGGGCCTTGAGCCGCGACAGGCACGCCCAGGCCAGGCCGCAGGCCAGGAAGGCGGCCAATCCTCCCGAGTCTCTGCGGAACGCGAGGAACCGGCCCAGGAGGACCAGGGTCCCGATGAGGAGGAGCCAGCGCAGTCCAAGGAAGCTCACGCGGCGGGCCTGGCCTCAGGAGCCTTCCGGCTTCTCCGCGCAAAGCCCTTGCACGGGCGCGTCCCGTCCCCCGGCGTGCGGGTGCCAGACGCAGTCGGGGAGCTCTTCGCAGTCGAGCCGGCGCTCGCAGCAGCCGCAGTCGTCCCCCGCGGCGCAGGTGATGCCCGCGGTCTTCCTGGCGCACGCCTTCTTCTCAACGGCCACCCCCTTCTTGCCCTTCTTCTTGACCGGGGCGCCCGAGGCGCGCCCCTCGGAGCGGAACTTGACGCTGTCGCCCTCGCTGGGCATGATGGCGAAATACTTGGACCGCTGGTAGCGCTCCTCAGCGGTCTCCTTCTTCGTCTTCGCCTTCTTCTTGGCTTTGGCTTTCGGCTTGGACTCAGGCTCAGCCTCAGTCTGGGTTCCGGACTGGCCCTCGGGATTGCCCAAGGTGGCCGCTTCGCCGCGCGGATTCGCGCCGGCGGAGGCATCGTAGTGGGCCTGCTCGTCCGGCTGGGCGGCGGCAGGCCAGGATAGGACCAGCGCCAGGCATGTCAGAAGAACCATGGAGCCATTATAGCCACGGCCGCCGCCGTGTTCAAGCATGGAGCGCCCCCTTCCCCCCGGTCTGCTCGCCCACAAGCCGCACGGTCCTCGTGGGGTATGGAAACTCGATGCCCTCTTGCTGGAAGCGGGCGTGGAGCCTGCGGACGAACTCGTGCTTGATCAGGAACTGGTCCGTGAAGTCCGCGGCCCTCATCACCACGTTGAGCTCGACGCCGCTGTCCCCGAACGCGTTGAACCGGACCAGGGGCGCGTACGACGGGACCCCGCCCGGAACGCCCTTCATGACCTCCGCGCCGGTCTCGACCACGGCCCGCTCCACCCTCCCGAGATCGCTGCCGTACGCCACCCGGACCGGGACGAGCACGGCCATGCCCTTCTCCGGCTGATGGTAGTTGGTGACGATGGCGCCGGCGAGCTTCGTGTTGGGCACGATGACCATGTTGCCCGCCAGGGTCTGGATCGAGGTGAAGCGCCAGCTGACGTCCATCACGTGACCTTCGTCGCCGGAGTCGAGCTTGATGTAGTCTCCCTTGCGGACCGTGCCGGACACGGTGATGTGGAAGCCGGAGAAGAGGTTGGAGAGCGTGTCTTGGAGGGCGAGCGCCACGGCCAGGCCGCCGACGCCCAGGGCCGTCAGGATCGGGGTGATCGAGATCCCCAGGGTCTGCAGCATGATGAGGCCGCCCAGGATGAAGACGACCAGCCGGACGACGTTGGTGAGGATGGAGGTGTGCTTGAGCCCGTGCTCGACGCGGCCTGAATAGAGCTCGCCGAAGCCGCTCGCCAGCCGCGCAGCCGCCACGGTCGCGGAGAGGATGACGAGCACCTTCAAGACCCGCAGGATCATGACCTCGATGCCTGGCTTGAGGGGCATGAACTCCAACGCGACATAGGCCCCGACCACGGTCAGGACCAAGGTCGTCACGCCCGCGAAGGAGCGGACGATGATATCGTCCCCCTCCCAACCCGTCTTGGCGCAGAAGGCCTCAAGCCTCCTGAGCACGACCTGGTCGAGGAACCTCCCCGCCAGATAGCCGGCCCCGACCGCGATCGCGGGGACCATCCACGTCATCAAAAACCCTCTCATGCAGCGTTCCTCCTGCTTCATTCTAGCTTTCTCGCGCCGCCGACGCCATACGATGCCGGGGACTGTAATAGAAAAATTAAAATGTCCGCTTCCAGAAAAATAGAAATGTCCGCTTTTAGGGTAGCATCGAGGGATGGACGACACCGAAAGGATCAATCTCAGCATGCGTGAAATCGACAGA
>JBAZSR010000227.1:0-5589 GCA_041662295.1 Elusimicrobiota bacterium
CTCGAGTTCGCTGGAAGGCTGTTGTTTGAACGAGGAGGCATATGCACGAATGGGCCCTAGCCGAGGCGGCGGTCCGGAGCGCCGTGGGCGAGTCCCGGAAGGACAAGCTCAAGCGGATCAGCGAAGTCGTCATCCGTATCGGCGAACTGCAGCAGCTCGACGGCGAGGCCTTCCGTTTCGCGCTCGAGTCGGCCTGGGGAGCTCACCGCGAGGACCTGGGCGAAGCCCGGTTCGTCATCGAGATGGAGAAAGCCGCCTTCACCTGCCGGTCTTGCGGCCACGAATGGGCCTTTGACGCGGTCAAGCGGGACCTTCCTGAGGATGAGGCGGAATTCGTCCATTTTATGCCCGAGATGGCCCATGCCTATATGCGTTGCGGCAAGTGCGGGAGCCCGGATTTCTCCCTCACCAAGGGCCGTGGGGTGTGGCTTGACCGAGTGACGGGGGAGATCGGGGCGTGATCGATCCGAGGCCCGGCGTCATCGCGGAGAGGCTTTCCAAGGTCAAGAACATCGTCCCGGTCTCCGGGGGCAAGGGCGGCATCGGCAAGAGCGTGGTCTCCGCCTGCCTCTCGCTGACCCTCCGGGAAGCGGGCAAGTCGGTCGGCCTTCTGGATCTGGACTTCACCAGCCCCACCCTTCACGTGCTCCTGGGTATGGAGAAAGGCACGTTCCCGAAAGAGGACGGGGGGATACTCCCCCCGGAAGTCCATGGCATACGCTTCATGACCATGGCGTACTTTAGCGGGAACAACCCGGCGCCGCTTCGCGGAGAGGACTTCTCCAACGCCATGGTGGAACTCCTGGCCATCACCCGCTGGGAGGAACTGGATTACCTCATCGTGGACATGCCCCCCGGAATCACCGACGCGACCCTGGACACCATCCGCCTGCTCCCGAACGCCCAGACCTTGCTGGCCACCACGCCCTCATCCTTGGCCCTCGAGACCCTGCGCCGCCTTGTGCGCATGCTGCGGGAGATTCCCGTCGGGATCATCGGCCTCATCGAGAATATGGTCCGCCATCCCGGGGCCGTCGTGCGCCGCGAGACAGAGGCCATGGGAGTGCCGTATCTGGGTTCGGTCGGCTTCGATGAAGGCTTCGAAGAAGCCGTCGGCGACCCGCGCCGGCTTCTGAGGACCGAGGTCGCCGCGTCGGTCTTCCGGCACTTTGCGGCCCGCGCGCAGCCGTTATAATTCCATGAGGGACTCGGACACCGTCGATCATGGAGCGGAAGGGCGCAGGGTGCTGGAAAGGGAGGGCCGTCCCGTGAAAGCGCTCCTGCTCGCCATGTCTTTCTGCATCGTCTTCCTTCCGGCGGCAGCGGGAGAAGCCCCGCCGTCGCCTCCGCATGCTTCCAAGAAGGGAGCCCGCGCCTCTCACCCCGAGTCTTTCCGCATCCTCAAGGACATCGTGAACTTCGGCCACCGGCATGCCGGCGCCCCCCGGCGCCAAAAGGCCATCGACCGCCTGGAGGCGCTTCTCAAGGCGCGGGGGCTTGAGACCGAGAAGCAGTCCTTCGAGTCCCCGGACCCGAGAGACGGGCGCCTTTGGCCCATGACGAACATCATCGGCAGGTTCCGCCCCGAAGCGTCCTGCAGGTTCCTTCTCGGCTCGCACTACGACGCCCGGCACGTGGCGGAGGAGGACCCGGACCCCCGCCGCAGGAAGCGGCCCATCATGGGGGCCAACGACTCCGGTTCCGGTGTGGCGGTCCTTCTGGCCCTGGCCTCCCGGTTCAAAAAGATCGTCCCGAAAGGCGTCGGCGTGGATGTCGTTCTCTTCGACGGAGAGGAGATGGGCTATCCCGACGTGGGCGGCTACTGCGCCGGCTCCATCCGATACGCCGGCGCGCTCGCGGGGGCCAAGCCCAGGTTCGGCATCGTGCTCGACATGGTCGCCTCTCCGAAGACCGTGTTCAAAGTTGAGTCCTTTTCCTTCAAGGCCCACCCCCTGCTCGTCGAGACCCTGTGGCGGATCGGGGGGCGGCGCATGCCCGAGGCCTTCAGCGTTGAGCGTTGGGGCTGGATCCGGGATGACCACGTTCCGCTCTCCGGGGCGGGGGTTCCTTCCGTGCTCGTGATCGGCTTCAATGACCCCCGCTGGCATACGGCCGGCGACGTCCTCGAAGGCCTGAGCCCCGATCGGCTCGCGCTGGTCGAGGACACCCTGGAGGAGTTCATCAAGGAAGAACTAGCGCCGTTCCTGGGCGGGTGTCCATGACGTTCCTTCCCTGACTCGACTTCACCCGCTTTTCCCTGAGGCCGTCGATGCCGATGAATACGGCTGTTTGACATCCCCTTTCCAAGCGTCTATACTCAGGAATCCTGAAGCACAAGGAGATGCCATGACCAGTACTGTTTTAAAGACGATCATCGTCGCCATCAGCCTGACCCTCGCCTCGGCTTCCTCGGCCGCCGAGACGCCCGCATGGGTCGTGGAAGGCTCCAAGGTCGACAAGTGGAACGTCACCGGGGTGGGCATCGGCGAATCCCGGGCGCAGGCCGTGGCCCTTGCCCTGGCCGAGATCGCCAAGCTCAAACAGGTGCGGGCCCGGACGGGAGGCTCTTCCGAGCCTGAGGCCTCCGCCGTGATCAAGACCGAGACCAAGGACCAGTTCGGGCCTGTCAGCGTGACCCAGGCCATCGAGCAGGGCAGCCTCAAGGACAAGCCCAAGGCCGAGGACAAGCGCAAGCAGGCCGACGACGCCTTCAACGCCCTCGAGGCTGAGGACTCCGGCCAGGGAGACGACGCCCGTTTTGTCACGGCCGTCACGAGGATCGGCCTGACCTCCCCCAAGGGCTTCTACGCGCTCGAGACCAGGATGGACTCCGTGTCCGGCCTGAAATCCGCCGACAAGGAGGACAGCCGGCTCGTCGTCAAGTCCGAGGGCCTCGGGTTCTCGGACGTGGTCACGGAGCTCGTCCGCCAGGGCATGAAGATGCAGACCTACGAGGACGCCGACGGCGTCCACTACGTCAGCCTGCAGGCCAGGCTGCCTCAGGCGAAGTAGGCCCATGCCTATCGTCACCCGTGTCGCGGCAGGCGCGTCCCAGGACCGGCTGGAGAAGCTCATCGCGGAGCGCCTCAAGCCCGGGTCGGACAAGGCCGCCATCGACGTCCGGATCTGGCAGCTCTTCGGCGAGGAGTGGTCGGTCATGTACACCGACCTCTCGGGCTTCTCGCGCAGGGTCTCGGAGTTCGGCATCATCCATTTCCTGCAGATCATCTCCGAGTCGACCCGGCTCTTCGTGCCCTGCATCGACGATCACGACGGCATCCTGCTCAAGACCGAGGGCGACAGCATGATGGTCCTCTTTCGGAGCCCCATGCGGGCCATCGAGGCCGCGGTCGCGATGCAGTCCGCGGCCCGCGCCTACAACGAGGACAGGCCCGACGCGGAGAAGCTCCTCCTCTGCGTGGGGATCGGTTTTGGCAAGGTGCTCCGGATCGGCGACCACGACGTGTTCGGCTCCGAGGTCAACGCGGCCAGCAAGCTCGGGGAGGACACGGCCAAGGCCTGGGAGATCCTGGTCACGGACTCCGCGAAGAACGCGGTGGCCGGGGTGAGCAAGTTCGCCTTCGAGCCCATGGAAGGCGCGCCTCCGGGAGCCAAGGCCGCCTTCAGGCTGAAATACTGAATGGGGTCAGATCTTGAAATTTGAGTTTTCGTCCACCGAAAACTCAAATTTCAAGATCTGACCCCAGATGTTTTGGCCTGGGCGCAGTAGACCAGGTTCACGAAGGTCATGGCGCGCGTGACCCTGCCGACCCTGTTGTCCGGGGCCGTCACGATCGCGGCCGGTCCCCGGGAGAGCGCCGCGAAGTCCACGTTGCCCTCGAAGGACACGTCGAGCATGGCCGCTCCGGGCTTGATCCAGGCCGGGTCGATCCGGAACCCGGGGTCGGGCACGGCCGTGACCAGGATGTCGGCCTGCCGCACGCAGTCCTCGATGAGGGCCCGGGGCGTCTTGTCGTAGCACTTGACCACCGTGGCGCCCAGGTTCTCGAGCATCAGTCCCAAGGGCTTGCCGACCCGCATGGAGTTGTTGACCAGCACGGCGAAGGCGCCTTCGATGCGGACCTGCGGGTAGGCCTGGAGGGTCTTCACCACGGCCTTGGCCGTGGCCGGGACCACGCATTTCACCCCGCGGGTCTGGTCGAGGAGACGGCGGTACTTGATGAGATAGCCCAGGTTCGTGGAGTGGAGGCCCTCCACGTCCTTGGAGGGGGAGATGAGGTCCATGACCTCCTCGTCGCGCATGGGCGCGCCGACCGGGTAGAGGACCATGACGCCCGTGACTTCCGGGTCCGCGTTGAGCTCCGCGAGGGCCGTCGGGACCTCACCGGGCCGTCGGGTCTCACGGTGCAGGCAGGGAACGCCGAGCTTGGCCGCGTCCTTGGCGATGTAGTCGCGGTACTGCCGGTTGCCCGGGTCGTCGCGGCCGGCGTCGAGCAGGGTGGCCAGCTTCGGGGTGAAGGGGAGGTCCCGCAGCGTCCGGGCGACCCAGTCCATGTATCGGCCGGCGACGGTCCTGCAGTCGAAGATGGCCGGCATAGGTGAGGGATTATATGAATTTAGCCTTGCCTCGGGCCGGAAGGCGTGATATGCTGTTTTCATGCGATCCACGCTCCTGAAGGTCCTGCCCCTGGCCTTGGCTCTGGCTCTCGCCGCCTGCGACATGGGCGGATCTGACGATCCGTCCCTGCCTTCCGGCGGGGGAGACACGGGGACGTGTCAGCAGTTGGCCAGCCACTGCGAGCGCACCTCGGACTGCTGCGGGACCATGACCTGCAACAGCGACAAGATCTGCACGGACGGAGTCTCATGCCTGCCGGTGGGGGCGCACTGCACGCGCTCAGGGGATTGCTGCGGGTCGGCCACGTGCGGCGGCGGGGTCTGCTCCACGGGCGGCTGCGTCGGGACCGGGGCGCACTGCGCGCGCACTTCGGACTGCTGCGGCTCCGCCACCTGCGACAGCGGGGTCTGCTCCACGGGCGGCTGCGTCGGGTCCGGGTCGCACTGCGCGCGTTCCTCGGACTGCTGCGGCGACCTCCTCTGCGGCAGCAGCGGCATCTGTAGGTAGCCGTCCCGGGGCCGCTCTTTCCCATCGCTCCGGCTGGAGCCCTCGTGCTATAATGAGGCGTATCCGGCGCTCCTGGAGGTCCCCGATGCGGATGCCGATGACCGGTCTTTTCCTCGCCCTTCTGCTGCCCCTCCACTCGTCCGCCGCGGACGCGCCGTCCCTCTCGGAGGAGACGGTCCGTTCCGCGGTCCGCTCCGTGGACCCCATCAAGGAGAGAGCGGCCTCGCGCTGGAAGGCCGGGCCCGAGTACGACGGCCGCTTCTGGGTCGTGGTGCACGCGCAGACCAAGGAACAGCGCACCCTCCTGGCGTCGCTGGGCCTCTCCATCGAGGAGGTGGGCGGGGACGCGGTCGCGGGCACCGCGCACGCCAAGGACATCGAGCTCATGAGGGCTCGAGGGTTCGTCGTGGACGAGATGGTCTCGCTCGGCGACCTCGCGGAGAAGGGCTTCCCGGCCAAGGACGAGGCCTATCACGATTACGGGGAGATGGTCGCGGTGATGA
>JBAZSR010000228.1:0-5559 GCA_041662295.1 Elusimicrobiota bacterium
GCGAGCCGTACCTATCTTCCCCGTGTCACCGAAGCCGAGTCCAAGGGAGCCCTGGCCAGGGCCTTCGAAGGCGCGCTCTACTGGATCAAGCCGGACGGCTCGCGGGTCACGCTTATTGCCGAGGAGCCCCCGCGCTTGCGGAACTTCCTCTTCGGCCCGTCCTGGTGGGTGGATTTCTCCACTGCTTGGGATGACGACGGCTCCCTGTGGGTCCTGCTTGAGACCTCGCGCAGGCCCGGGACGAACGGGAGGGTCATCGAACTCTACCATGGCGGGACAGAAGGCAGGCTGGAACTGCATTCGGTGCTGCCGGCCGTGCCTGCCCCATGGGCCCTGGTGCGGCGGGGCCGCACCCTGGGCTTGCGCGGCCACCAGGGGGACGACATCTACTTCGCTCCCCTGCCCAGGAAGGGTCAACAGCCGGATTGGCACAAAGCCGGCCTCAACGCGGCGTGGAAGGACGAGGTTGCGGCCGTGCTCGTCAAGGACGGCCTCGCGTCCTGGGCCGGCACGGATGGCCGCCTGCGGCGGAGCAAGGGGACGGAAGAGTCTGTGTTCCTCGCGCACGCGGTCACCGTTGCCGGCAAGACGCTCTTCATCGTGCCGACCAGGGAGAAGACCGGGAGCGCGGCCTCCGTCTACGAGGGCAAGACGCTGGTCCAGCAGGTGTGGCGGTCCCCTGAGAGCGTCCATTACTCCCTCGAGATGGCCGCGGACGGCACCTGGTGGGGCTGGCGCGACAAGTTCACCCTGCACCTGCTCACGCGGGAGGGGAAGTTCCTTCCTCCCGTGTCCGTGGAGCCTGCGATCCGGAGCCTCAAGTCCGGTCAGGGGGAGCTCAAGGGCATGCCCAGGGTCCTGCGCATGGAAGAAGGCAAGCTCTGGCTCCTGGCCGAGGATGGACGTTATCTGGCGGTGGTCGATGTGGGCACGGGCCGGCTGGTCGAGTCCTGGGCGATGCCGAAGGGTTGCGGCGACTTCATCACCCTTCCGCACGCGACCTCGGATGGATTCTTCCTTGATGGCAGAAAAGGGTTGTACTTCGTCGGGTGGGACGGCAAGGCGAGGAAGCTGGGCTGGAAAAGCTAGAATGGCGTGTACGGGATTTGAACCCGTGATCTTCGCCTTGAGAGGGCGATGTCCTAGGCCGCTAGACGAACACGCCGTTGGAACGATCGTGACGACCAGGGGAATTCTACTAAAAAGCGCCGCGGGACGGCAACGAGGAGAAGCGTCGTGAGGAGCGCCTGGGCTCAAGGCATCTGCCTGGCGGCGCTGGTCATGCTCAGCGTCCACGTCAAGGTCAAGCACTCGACGGGCCTGCCGCGGTACCGGGCGGGCGACGACATGGGCTACTTCAAGGTGGAGAGCGCCCTCCACTATCGCTACGCCCAGATGGTGGCCAAGGGGGAGGCCCTCCCGGACCCGGACAGGGACGCCCAATACCCTGAGGGGATCCGGACCCACCGCGAGGTCACCACGCCCATGGTGTACCTGACGGGCTGGACCTGGAGGCTCTGGCCCTTCAAGACGCCGATCGATTTCAGGGTGTTCGTCATCCTCTGGGTGGCGGTCGTCTCGAGCCTGGCGATCCCCGCGCTCTACCTCGCGGCCCTGCGGCTCGGCGCGGACGCGCCGCTGGCCATGGCCGTGACCTGGGTCTACGGGTTGTCCTGGGCGGCCACGGGCGATTTCATCGGAAGCTACACCTTCCAATGCCTTGCCCTGCCCCTGATCTTCTGGAGCTTCGCCTGCTTCGTCTCGGCGCTGGCCCCGGACCCAGACGCTGGGGGGGCCGGCAAAAGACGGGCGTGGGCGTGCGGCGCCGGCCTCCTCATGGGCCTTGGGCTCGCGTCCTGGCACGTGACGCGGTTCTACATGGCGGGCTTCCTGCTGGCCGCGGCCTGGGCCTTCCGCTCGGCGGAGCGCCGGAAGAGCGTGGAGGCGAGGGAAGCCTTGGGGATCCTCCTGGCGTTCTCCTTCCTGGCCGGGTTCGTCGCGCCCGCGCTCCGGGAGAGCCGGTTCATGTTCTCCCCAGCCATGGTCTTCGGCGGGTGTCTCTTGGCGTTCCTGTACGGGGGAGCGAAGGCCGCCGCGGCCGCTCTTGGAGCCGGGGTCCTCGCGTTCGTCGCCTCGAGGCAGGCGCCGGTCGAGGCCTCCGCCTACAGCCATGTCTATGTCCTGCTCTTCGACAAGCTTCGGTTCCTGCTCGCCAAGCCGGCCGACCCCGCGGTCCTCCACGCCGAGACGAGGATGTTCTGGATGGGGCCGAACAACTCCCCTGAGCCGCTCTTCCTGGTCTTCAACTTCGTGCCGCTCGCGCTCATCGCGCTTCCCAGGCTGGCCGCGGTCTTCGTGAAAGACCGCTTCCCGGCCGGCGCTGTGGAGGGAGGGTCGGGAGCGGGGAAGTTCGGCGGGTGGGACCTGACCGACGCCATGGCGCTGGTCTCCGCGGTCGGGACCGCGCTGATCGCCAGGGTCGCGCCCTTCCTGTCCTTCTTCCTGTGCCTGAGCGCGGCGCGCCTGCGGCTTGTCGCGGGCTCGAGGTTCCGGGCGGCCGTGCTGGCCGGGCTGGCGCTGCTGGCTGTCGCCGAGGGCCTGCGCACCTCCGCGCCCTATTCGCGGCTCAACGTCTTCATGCTCCTGGCCGCGCCCCTCGTGGATTACGACGACCACCCGATGGTCTCTCTCGGAAACGAGCGCGTGGTCCTGCAGTGGCTCAAGGAGCGGGCAGGAGGCCGGCCGGTGCTCGCCCACATCTCGGGCCCGATCGTGGCCTATGCCGGAGCGCCGGTCCTCCTCAATCCGAAGAGCGAGTCAGCCTCGAGCCGCAGGAAGGGGCGGGAGTTCCTGGACGCGCTCTTCGGGGGCCAGGACTCCTTCCGCGCGTACTGCCTCCGCTACGGGGCGGGCCTTTTCGTCTACAACACCGGCTTCGTCCTCGACGAGAGCAAGGACGGCTCCCGCTACGCGTTCGGCCGCATGCGCCTGTCCGCGGATCAGGCCGCGGTCCTCTTCCATTTTCACCCGGAGAGACTCCGCGGGTTCCGGCTCCTCTATCAGAACCCCGACTTCCGGATCTTCTCCGTCGAGCCCTCGACCGCCGGGGCCGCGGCCAAGGCGGCGGGCATCCCCCCGGCTTTCCCGCGGGACCCGGTCTACGACATCGATCAGTACGCTCCCCGGCTTTCCCCGGACGGGACCCTGGCGCTCGACGTCCCCGGGGTGCTCTCCAGGATGAAGGTCCACCGCGCCGAGCTGTTCAGGGCGAGGTTGATGGCCAGGATGGGCCAGTCGGAGGCCGCGTTCGAGGCTTACGGGCGGGCCCTGGCCGCGTGGCCTGCTCCGGGAGCCGCCCGGGACGAGGTCGAGAGGCTCTCAGGCAGGTCCGCTCCGCTCGACGCGCCCCGCTAGGTTTTGGCACAATCCCTGGATGAAGACCTCGGCGGGGAAGAGTTGGACCGGCGATCGGGGCATGACCTCCATGCTCTCGGGCCGGCGGGTGCGCAAGGACCATCCGGTGGTGGCCGCGCTTGGAGACCTCGACGAGCTCCAGTCCTTCCTCGGCGCCGCCGTGGCGTTCCTCCCGCGGGCCCGGCGCTTCGGGCCGCTCAAGGCGGGGCTGCGCCGGATCCAGGAGGACCTTTTCAACGTCGGGAGCCTCGTGGCGGGGTCTTCCGGCACACCGGGGGGCCGGGCGCGGGCCGCGGCGCTCGCGGCCGCCCTTGAACGGCTGCATCGGGAGACCGCGGAAGCGGACCGGCGGTGGAGACCGGCCGGGTTCGTGCTTCCCGGCGGGCCGCCCCCGGCGGCGTTCCTCCACCTGGCCCGCTCGGTGAGCAGGCGGGCCGAGCGCTCCGTCGTGGCGGCCGCCCGGCTCCCGGCGGCCGGGGCCTACCTCAACCGCCTCGCGGGGTTCCTGTTCGCGGCCGCGGTGAGATTGTCTACTTCCCGGGCCTAGGGCCCATGAACTGGATGTCGGCCTTCTCCCGCAGGCCCTTGACGAACTCCGGCAGCGCGGCCTGGATCTTCCGGCTGACGAGCGCGTTGCGCAGGTCGGGCTTCACCTTCTCGTAGTCGGCGGGCTGGGCGGGCTTGGCGGCCACGACCTGGATGACGTGGTGGCCGGCTTTGCTCTCCACGGCCTTGATCTCCCCGACCTTCATGGCGAAGGCGGGCTTGCCGATCTCCGCAGGGAGCTCCACCTCGGCGCGGAAGCCGTAGTCGCCGGCGGGGGAGAACTTCTTGCTCGGGGCGATGTTCCGCTCCGCGGCGAGGGCGTTCCAGTCGGCCCCGGCCTTGACCTTGGCCGCGACCTCCTCGGCCTCCGCCTTGGTCTTGAGCCAGATGACGCGCAGGTGCCGGGTGACCGGGATCCCGAAGTTCGCCTTGTTGGCGTCGAAGGCCTTGCGGATCTCCGCGTCGGTAACTTGGACGCCTCCGGTCTGGGTCATGAGCTTCTCGATGGAGACCTGGCCGGCGATCTGCTGGCGGAGGGACTCGGGCGAGTCGCCTGTCCTCTTGAGGTTCTCGGCGAAGGTCTCGTCGTCCGGGAACTGCCCCTTGACGTTGGCGAAGCGCCGCTCGACCTCGGCGTTGTCCGCCGTGACCTTCCGGGCCCGGGCCTCCTGCATGAGGAGGAGCTTGCCGATCATGTTCTCCATGGCGGCCTGCCCGTATTCGCGCAGGAGCGTGTCCTGGAACTCGGATTGAAGGATGGCGGTCCCGTTGACCTTCACGATCTCGGGGTCCGCCGCTCCCTTGGGCGAGGATGTCTCGGCGCCGGCCTTGGCGGGCGCGGCTCCGGCTGTGAGGACGGGGACGGAGAGGATGGCCGACAGGAAGAAGCTTGTGAGCATAATCACCTCGCTGGTATTTTGGAAATAATATAAAATAGGCCCCGGGTCGTGCATCCTCTCATCTGCGCGGAGCCGCCCGGCCCTGGACCTTATGGAACACCCCTGGAAGACCATCATCGAGCCGTTCAAGATCAAGACGGTCGAGCCTCTCGGGTTCACCACCGAGGCTGAGCGCGAGGCCGTCCTGCGGGAGGCCTGCTACAACATCTTCGCCATCCCCGCCGACAAGGTCCTCATCGACCTCCTGACCGATTCCGGAACCTCCGCCATGTCGGCGGAGCAGTGGGCCTGCGTCATGCGGGGCGACGAGTCCTACGCCGGGGCCCGCAGTTTCTTCACCTTCGAGAGCGCGGTGCGCCGCCTGACCGGCTACCGGCACATCATGCCGGTGCACCAGGGCCGCGCCGCCGAGCGCATCCTCTTCAGCGTGGTCGGCGGCCCGGGCAAGACCGTGCTGTCCAACTCCCATTTCGACACCACGCGCGCCAACGCCGAGGCCTCCGGGTGCGTCGCCCTGGATCTGCCGGCCCCGGGGGCGCTCGATTTCGACGCGGCGGCCGACTTCAAGGGCAATATCGACCTCAAGGCCCTCGAGGACGCCATCCGGCGGATCGGGAAAGAGAACATCCCGATGATCGTCATGACCCTGACCAACAACTCGCTTGGCGGCCAGCCCGTCTCCATGGCCAACCTCCGCGAG
>JBAZSR010000229.1:0-2016 GCA_041662295.1 Elusimicrobiota bacterium
CCATAGAGGGCGCCATGAAGCTGGCCATGCTCCACACCGGCCGCAAATCCTTCATCGCGGCCAATTCCGGCTTCCACGGCAAGACCCTGGGCGCGCTTTCGGCCACGGCCAAGGCCAAGTTCCGCCAGCCCTTCCTGCCCATCCTGCCGGACTGCTACCACGTGCCCTACGGCGACGCGGACTACGTCGAGTCCATCCTCAAGTCCGCCGACGACGTCGGCAACGACATCGCGGGCGTCATCCTCGAGCCCATCCAGGGAGAGGGGGGGATCAACGTCCCGCCGGACGACTACTTCCCCCGAGTCCGCGACCTCTGCGACCGCTACGGGGCCCTCCTCATCGCCGACGAGGTCCAGACCGGCATGGGCCGCACGGGGAAGATGTTCTGCTGCGAGCACTGGAACGTCGTCCCGGACATCATGTGCCTGGGCAAGTCCTTCGGCGGGGGCGTCATGCCCATCGGCGCCTTCGTCTCCAACAAGACCGTCTGGGAGCAGCTCTTCCCCGAGCCCTGGCTCCACTCCACCACCTTCGGGGGCAACCCCCTGGCCTGCGTGGCGGCCATCGCGGCCATCCACGTCACCCTCGAGGAGAAGCTTCCCGAGCGCGCCGAGAAGCTGGGCAACGAGATGATGGCCAAGCTCAAGGCCCTGCGCCGGCGCTTCCCGAAGCTAGCCGTGGACGTCCGCGGCAAGGGCCTCATGATCGGCATCGAGTTCCCGTCCGACGCCATCGGCTACGAGGTCGCCAAGGGCTTCTTCGACAACGGCGTGCTCGTTGCCGGGACCCTGTTCTCCGCCAAGACCATCCGCATCGAGCCCCCGCTGACCATCACCCCGGCCGAGATGAACCAGGCCCTGGGGGTCATCGAGAAGACCTTCAAGGAAGTCAACGCCCGGCACTTCGAGTCCAAGCGCCCCGGCCCGCGGCGCTAGACCCTCAGGGCTTCAAGGAAGAAGCGGCCAGGTGCGCCGCGCCCAGGACCACGGCGTCGTCGCCCAGCTCCGAGAGAAGGACCTTGCAGTCCTTGAGGCCCCGCTCGAAGCAGTGCTCCCGGGCCGACTCCAGGATGTCGGGCAGGAGCCGCTTTCCCAGCGCCTCCATGAAGCCGCCGCCGAGCACCACGGCCCTGGGGTTGAGCATCGTGACGACGTTGGCGACCCCGACGCCCAGGTAATAGGCGGCCCGGTCGACCGCCTTCCTGAGCCGCCGGCGCTCCTTGCCCCCGCCCTTGCGGCCGAGGATCTTGGCGATGCGGCCGCTCGTCAGGGTTCCGCGCTCCTCGCCCAGGGACTTCTCGATGGCCGACCTGCTCGCCAGGGCCTCGAGACAGCCGCGGCCCCCGCAGCCGCACTTCGGGCCGTCCGCCGCGACCTTCATGTGCCCGAGCTCGCCCGCGATGCCCGACCGGCCCGTCACGAGCTCGCCGCCGATCATCAGGGCGCCGCCCACCCCGGTGCCGACGAAGAGGGCCGCCATGGGCGCGGTCTCCTCCCGGAAAGGCCGAAGAGCCCCGAAGGCCCACTCGCCCACGAGGCCGGCGTTGACATCGTTCTCCAGGACGACGGGCCGGCCCATGAGGGTCTCGAGCCTGGCCTGGGCCTTGAAGGAGTCCCAGCCGAGGTTCGGGGCCTCGAGGACCGTCCCGGTCGCGTGTTCGACGAGGCCCGGCACCGCGACCCCGACGGCCGAAACCTCGGCCCAGTCCGCCCCTCGGGCCGCGAGGGCCTCGCCGCAGACCCCCGCGATCTGCCGGGCCACGCCGGACGCGCCGGCCTCCACCTTGGTCTTGACCTTGATCCGGGAGACGATCCTTCCGTCTTCGACCAGGCAGGCGACGATCTTGGTGCCGCCGAGGTCGACGGCGAGCAGATGGCTCACGCCGCTCTCAGGGACCGCGCCTTGGAGCGGCCCCCCTTCGGGAGCGGAGCGCCTCCGCCCTCCGGGGACCCCGCGCCCCGGCGCCGGGCCGCCCGCACGTCCCGGGCGATCTGGGACTTGAGGGCCGACAGGCTC
>JBAZSR010000229.1:2026-5551 GCA_041662295.1 Elusimicrobiota bacterium
CTCTTGAAGCGGCGCTCGGCCCTGATCCTGCCGAGGAAGCGGACGTCGAGCTGCGAACCGTAGAGGTCCCCGTCGAAATCGAGGATGTGGACCTCCACGATCTTGCGGCCCGCGGACTCCACCGTCGGGCGCACGCCCACGTTGCAGACGCCGGTCCTGGCGCCGCGCAGGCGCGGGCCCGACACCGCCACGCGGAAGACACCGTTGGGAGCCTCGGAGAGGGAATCCGCCGCGCCGGCGTCCGAGGGGGCGAGGTTGGCGGTGGGAAAGCCCAGCTGGCGGCCCAGGCCCGCGCCGCGGACCACGGTCCCGCGCAGGCTGAGGCTCACTTCGCGGGCCTCAACGCGACCTCCTGAAGGGCGCCCAGAGAACGTTCCAGCATGGCCTTGAGGTCCTTGAGGGAGAGGTTCTTGGCGTCGGCAAGGGTGAGGGCGTCCGAAAGCTTCAAGCCGGCCACCCGGTCCCGGCGCAGGGTCAGCATGGTGGCCCCGCATCCGAGCTTGGACCCGAGCTCCGTGGCCAGGGCCCGGATGTAGGTCCCGCTCGAGCAGCGGATGGAGTGCTCGAGGTCGGGCGCCGTGTAGGAGAGGGCGCGCCACTCGTCGATGCGCGAGACGCGGCGCTTCTCGGGCACGGGCTGGCCCTTCCGGGCGTACTCGTAGAGGGCGCGGCCCTTGTGCTTGACCGCGGAATAGGCGGGAACGGGGACGTCCACCTTGCCGAGGAAGCCGTCCATCAGCGCCTGGAGGTCCTTGAGCTCCAAGGAGGGCACGGGCTTCTCAGCCAGGACCTTGCCCGTGATGTCTCCCGTGTCCGTCGACACCCCGAGCCGGATATGGCCCGAGTAGGCCTTGTCGAGCCCCTGCATCATGGCCTGCAGGCGCGTGCAGGGCCCGACGAGCAGGACGAGGAGGCCCGTGGCCACGGGGTCCAGCGCCCCGCAATGCCCGACCTTGGTGCCGGGGGGGAGCATGCGGCGGAAGGCCTCGGCCGCGTCGTGGGAGGTCCAGCCCTGGGGCTTGTCGAAGAGGATCATCCCCCCGGTCATGGCGACTTTTTCTTCTCCTCGTCCGAGAGCCGGTTGAGGATGGTCTCGACCCGGTCGGCCCGCTGAGGGGTGTCGTCGAACCTGAAGACGATCTCCGGGATGATCTTGAGGCTCAGGCGCTTGGTCATCGTGTGGCGGATGAACTTCGCGGCGCGCTTGAGAGCGAGCGTCGTGGACTGCTTCTGCTGGGCCTCGCCGAACACCGAGTAGAAGACCGTGGCGACCTTGCGGTCGGCGGAGAGCTCCACCCCGGTCACGGTCAGGAAGCCCGAGAGCCCGGGGTCCTTCACGGACCTCAGGGCGAGGCTGATCTCCTCCATGAAGAGGGTGGTGAGGCGGTCGTTGCGGGAATACATGTCCGACCGGGCGCTATTTCTTCTCCGCGGCGTCCGAGAGCCTGCGGGTCCGGGTCTCCGTCACCACGAACTCGAACAGGTCCCCCTTCTGGTAGACCGGCGACCCCTCGAGGGAGAGGCCGCAGTCCATGCCCTTCTCGACCTCTTTGACGTCGTCCTTGAAGCGCCTGAGCGAGGAGACCTTCCCCTTCGCCACGACGGCGCCGGCCCGCAGGAGGCGGCCGGCGCAGCCGCGGGTCACCTTGCCCTCGCGGATCATGGTGCCGGCGACGCGGCCTCCGTCCTTGACGCTGAAGACCTGGAGGACCTCGCCCTTGCCGACCACGACCTCGACGATCTCGGGCTCGAGCAGGCCCTCGAGGGCCGCCTTGACGTCCGCGATGATCTCGTAGATGATCTCGTACTTGCGGCACTCGACGCCCTCGCGCTCCGCGAGCTCCGTGGCGCGCGGCTCGACGTCGGCGTGGAAAGCCATGATGACGGCGTCGGAGGCCGAGGCCAGCAGGACGTCCGACTCGGTCACGTTGCCGACCCCGCCGTGGATGGTCCTCACCCGGCACTCGGGCGTGGAGAGGGTCTCCAGCGAGTCCTTGATGGCCTGAAGCGAGCCCGCCACGTCGACCTTCAGGACGACGTTGAGCTCCTTGATCGCGCGGTTCTTGACCTTGTTCTTGAGGCCCACGAGGGACACGTGGTGCTGGTGCGCCAGGGCCTGCTCGCGGGCGACGATGCCGCGGCGCTCGGCGATCTCGCGGGACTGGCGCTCGTCGGCCACCACGCTGAAGACGTCGCCGGCCTGGGGCGTCCCGATGACGCCGAGGACCTCCGCGGGGATCGCGGGGCCCGCCGAGATGAGGCGCTTGCCGTGGTCGTCGATGAGGGCCTTGACCTTGCCGTGGGCCAGGCCCGCGATGAAGGGGTCGCCGATCCTGAGGGTCCCGGCCTGGATGAGCACCGTGGCGACAGAGCCCTTCTTGGCGTCGAGCCGCGCCTCGAGGATGACGCCCTGGGCCGGCCGGTCGGGGTTCGCCTTGAGCTCCATCATCTCCGACTGGAGCGCGATCATGTCGAGGAGCCCGTCGATGTTGATCCGCTTCTTGGCCGAGACCTCGACGAAGATGGTCTTGCCGCCCCACTCCTCGGAGAGGAGGTTGTGCTGGGAGAGCTCCTGCCGGATCTTCTGGGGGTTGGCCCCGGGCAGGTCGATCTTGTTGACCGCGACGATGATGGGCACGCCGGCGGCCTTGGCATGGTCGATGGCCTCGACCGTCTGCGGCTGGACGCCGTCGGCGGCGGAGACCACGAGCACGACGAGGTCCGTGACCTTCGCGCCGCGGGCGCGCATGGCGGTGAACGCCGCGTGGCCCGGGGTGTCGAGGAACACGACGTCGCCCTTGTGCGTCGAGACCCGGTAGGCGCCGATGTGCTGGGTGATCGCGCCGGCCTCGCCGGCGGCCACGTTGGCGGAACGGATGGCGTCGAGAAGGCTCGTCTTGCCGTGGTCCACGTGGCCCATCACGGTCACGACCGGGGGCCTTGGCTTGAGCATCTCCGGAGGCTCCTTGGCGGGCCGGGCCGAGAGCTCCTCCTCCTTGTACATGGAGACGAGGTCGAGCTCCCAGCCGAACTCCTGAGCCACGATGGCCGCGGCCTCTGCCTCGAGCCGCTGGTTGATGGTGGCGAAGATGCCGAGGTTCATGAGCTTGGCGATGACCTCGTTGGGCTTGACCACCATCTTCTCCGCGAGCTCGCGCACGGTCGACATGCTGGTGACTTGCAGCCTCTTGAGAGCGGGCTTGGCCGCTCCCGGCTTGGCCGTCGAGGGGGGCTGAGAAGGCTTGCCGACGGGCCTGGCCTGGCCCTGCGGCGGCTTGGGGGCTCCGGGGCGCGGAGGACCGCCGGGCCGAGCGCCGGGGACGCCGGGCCGAGCGCCGGGGACGCCGGGCCGAGCGCCGGGGACGCCGGGCCGAGCACCGGGGACGCCGGGCCGGGCGCCGGGGACGCCGGGACGGCCCCCGGGCCTCGGTCCGGGACCGCCTGGCCTGGGAGGGTAGCCCCCGGGCCGCGGAGGAGCGCCGGAAGGTCCGCTGGGACGAGCGCCCGGGGTGCCGGGCCTCGGAG
>JBAZSR010000230.1:0-5463 GCA_041662295.1 Elusimicrobiota bacterium
TGATCCTGCTCCCCGGGCCGAGGGTCCGGCATGCGTCGAGGAGGACATAGGCCCCGCGGATGTTGGAGTCCAGCAACGCGCCCGCATCCGCCGGATTGACGCGGTCGTTGCGGCCGGCGAGGTGAAAGACCGCCTCCGGTTCGATGGAGGCGACAGCGCTGCGAAAGGCCTGGGAGTCCTCGAGCCGGAGTTCGAGGATCGAAGACGGAGGGATCTCGGCGCGGCGGGCCAATCCCGAGGCTTCTCCCGGGAGAGCCATGGCGGTCACGGCTGCTCCTGCGCGTCGAAGCCTCGTCAAGAGGGAGCCGCCGATGAACCCGGAGGCGCCCGTCACCAAGACTCGGCGGCCCTGCCAGGGGTCAGCCATCAGATGGGGTAAGCAAGCTCCGAGAAAGGAGCCGAAAGATGACGGTCGTAGCTCGCCTTGTCCACGACATGGAGGCGGGGTAGGTCGAAGGCCATGGTCCCGCCGGCCATGATGTAGTCCCGCTCGTCCTGGAGCACTTCCTTGCGGAAGTGCCAGATGAGCACGAGAAAGAAGTCGGGCTTGCGGCGCCTGGCTTCCTCCTTGGAGATGATGGGGATCCTGGTCCCAGGGGTGACCAGCCCGTGCTTCTCCGTGTTCGTGTCGCAGATCGCGGGCAGCAGGTCCTTGGTCACCCCACAGTGGTTGAGGACGATGTTCCCCTTCGTCGAGGCTCCGTAGCCCAGGACGGTCTTGCCCTCGGCGCGGGCCTTTCGGAGGAAGCCCAGGATGTCCTCGCGGTGCCGCGTGATGCGCTCCCTGAGATGCTCGTAGGGGCCGTCGGATTCCAGGACGGCCTCATCGGCCAGGATTCTCTCGATTTTCCCGGTCTCGGGGACATGGGGGCCGTCGTCGCGGCCGGCAAGGATGAAGAAGCTGCCGCCATTGACGTCGTTGAAGGAGACGTCGAGGAGCGTGAGCCCCGCGCGGTCCATCAGCCACTTCATCTGCCGCAGCCCCAGGTAGGTCAGATGTTCGTGGCAGACCTGGTCGTAGGTGAGGTTGGTGAGGAGGAGCGGCAGGTATGACAGCTCAAGGGCCCAGACTCCATCAGGCAGGAGAAGCGACCGGATGTCCTTCATGAAGGCCAGCGGGTTGTCGAGGTCGTAGAACATGGCGATGGAGGTGATGATGCGCATGCGCTTGTCCCCGAACTCCCGGCGCAGCCTCTCGGCCGAGAAGAAGTCGTAGACGACCCGGATGTCAGGCTGGAAGTTCGCAGCGAACTTTCGGCTCGAGGGATCCATGCCGTAGCGCTCGAGTCCCCTCCTTTGGTAGAGGTTGAGCAGTGTGCCGTCGTTGCAGCCGATGTCGAGGACGGCATCGCCTGGCCGGGGGTTTGCGCGAGAGAGGACTTTCTGCACGATCCCCTCCAGGTGGGAGATCATGGTGGGGCTCAGCGAGGAGTGATACCCGTAGGTCGCGCCGTACATCTCCCCGAGCGCGGCCGAGTGCCTCAGCTGGACCAATCCGCAGGCGTCCGGCCTGCTGGCGGCATCGCAGCGGATGAGTTCGAGCGGGGAGGAGGAAGGGTCCTTGGCGTCGGGAGCCGGGAAGACACCGCTGAGGACCTGGGTGCCCAAGTCGAGGACCGGCTTGAACCGGTCGTTTCCGCAGAGTCGGCAGGAGGAGATGGGATTGCTCATGACGAGTCGGATTATAGCAAACAGGTCCTAGCGGGCGGGCTTCGTCTCGGCGACGGCGATGACTTCCCTGTGGTGGACGATCCTATTGGCCAGGCTGTTGAGGCGATCGAGCCATGGCGAAGGCAACCCGGAGAGCAAGAGGCCGGCCAGGGTGCGGGGATGGAGGAGCTGCCTCGGGTCTGACCGGATGGCAAGCATGAGGTAGTCCCTCGCCCAGGCTCCGTCAGCGAGCATCCTGATCCCCTGCCAACCGTAGTCGCGGAACTTCCTCCCCCGCATGATCCTGAGGGCCTGGCGGGCGTCTTCCGGGAAGGAGGGGTCGGCTTCAAGCCTCTTGAGATAGCGGACGACATCGGGCGCGTTGTGTCGGATGGCCTTGCCGAGATTGGTCGCGTGGTCCCGCATGACGGCCAGGGGCTCGCCGAGGTATTGGAACTTGCAGTGCATGGCCAGCCGCAGGAAATAGCCTTCCCCCTCCCAGTAGGCGTCGGCGAGGAACGGATGCCGTTCAAGGCAGGCCCTGCGGATAAGCGCCGACACGGGATTGATATAGCCCCGTGTGTGGAAGTGGAGCAGGAAGTCCTTGAAGATGGAGCCGGAAAGGCCCAGGACCGGCATCAGCCATCTCTCGCCGGTCGCCACGTTCTCCCTCCAGTAGGGCGAGTAGACCACGCCGTAGTCGGGCCCGAGCCCTTCGAAGCAGGCGACCTGCCGCTCGATCCGTTCGGGCAGGAAGTAGTCGTCGGCGTAGAGGATCGCGACGAAGTCTCCCTGGCAGAGGGGGATGGCCTCGTAGAACCGCGACGCCATGAGGGAGTTGTCGGGCTTGAGCAGGACCTTGACCCGCGGGTCCTTCGCCGCTTCCCGCAGGATGTCCGGGCTGGTGTCCGTGGACCCGTTGTCCAGGACGACGACATCCAAGTCCTTGAAGGTCTGGTCGAGGGCGCAATCGATGGCCCCCCGGAGATAACGGGCGTAGTTGTAGTTGTAGATGACGACCGAGACCTTTGGAGTCACGCGGGATGTCTCCGGGAGGCCGCGGGTCGCGCGATGATGTCGGAGCCTGTGAGGCCGGCGCCCGTTGTCGGGTCCACGCTCTGTCCGCTCGCCGCGTCGGCGATCCGGTAATCCATGCCGGCGATCATGCCAAGGAGCTCCATCCTCGACGAGCCGGACGAGTTCAGGTGGCTGTCTATGGCCTCGATGAACATGTCAGGCTGGAACCTCCGAATCGCTTTGGCCGCGCCGCGCAGGACCCGGGCCTCGTGACCCTCCACATCGATTTTCAAGAGGTTGAGGCGCTCGAGCCCGGCCGACTCGACGAATGAGTCGAGCGTGGTCGTGTCGACGGCGATGTCGTCAGGAGCGGCCTCGGCCACGATCCTGTTGGCGGCGGGGTTGCGCGGTTCCCCGCGCCTGAGGGCGGCTGTGCCCTCAAGGTCCGAGAGGGCCATGGCGTGCAGGCGGATGTTCTTGAGGTCGTTGAGCGAGACGTTCCTGGCGCAGTTCTTCATGGTGTCCGGGTCGGGTTCGAAGCCGTAAACCAGGCCTGTTTCGCCCGCGAGGCGGGCCATCGGAAGGATCGTCGCCCCGATGTTGCATCCTATGTCCATGATGACATGGCCGGGCCGGATGAGCCCGAGCAGGGAGTCCAAAGGAGAATCCCAGTAGCCGTAGTAGAGCATCCAGTCCTCGAAGTTGCTGATGTCCAATTTGAAGACGGAACCATGCGCCGAAGCCGTCCGAGGGCTCGGAGAGCGGAAGAGCCGGTGGCCCGGCACCAGGTGGTGGATCCACGCGCCCTTAGGGGACCCGCGGGCCGCCTTGGCCAGAAGTCTTTCCAAGGGCCCGCACGTGAACGCGGCCCTGAAAAAATCCGCCAGCCTGGTAGCGGTCCCGGGTCGGAGACTGACTGGAAATTGCGTCATGATTCGAGGAACCAGCCTTTCAGGCCGCTGAGATGGAGGAGCGCGATGATGCAGGCCGCAGTGGCCAGGGCCCAGACCGGAAAGGTGGCGGGCGTCGCCAGTTGGGTTGTTCCGAAACCGGCGAACAGCACTCCGGCCGCAAATGCGGCGGTGGCCGCTTCACGCGGCCCGAAGAACCCCCTCCCGAAGGACCGGAGGGCCGCGGCGAGGTAGAGGGCGGCCTGGAAGGCATAGCTTGCCACATAGACCCACGCCAGGGAGGCGAGGTCCCAATCGAGGCGGGCGGCTATGGCCGTGCCGCAGAGCATGATAGGGCACCATGAGGCGTCGAGGACGAGGAGAGAGCGGACGTCGCTCCGGTGCAGGAACAGGGAATGGCAGCACCACGATACCGCCTGCGAGAAGGTCGAAAGGCAGAGCACCGCCATGAGAGCCGATGCGGCCTCGAACCTGTCACTGAAAAGCAGGCGCAGGAGCGGGCCGCCCGCGAGGATGATGATGGCCCCGCTCAGGGCGACCGCGACCATCCCGAGGTTCAGCATGCGGGCCGTGAGCGCGTCCTTCTCCGCCCGTTCGGCCGTGGCCCCGAGCGCGGACACCAGTTGGGTCCTGATGGAAGACATGAGCAAGGTCACCATGGTCTCCACGATGAGGAGAGCCGCGGTGAAGTGGCCGAGCGCGGCCAGGCCCCAGGAGCGCCCGATGATGCTGCGCATGCCCAGTTGGGTGCCCATGAGCACGATGGCCAGGCCGCAAAGCACGAGCGACGGCCCTGTTGCGCGCGCCAGCAGATCCGTGCCGGCTTTGGCGAAGAGGTCGCGGAAGCCGGGCCGGTAGAGACGCCAGAGCCAGATGCCGCCCACTGCCGCCCCCACGACGCTCCCCGAGCCTACGTTGACGGCCAGGCCGAGGTCTCCGAGCTTGAGCAGAGGGAGGATGAGAGCAAGGCTCGACCCGGCTGTGGCGATCTGGACCCAGGTCAGGGCAGGGATGGAGCCGCTCCCCTTGAGCATGGCCTGGATGGTGTCGAGGATGAGGTTGCCGAACGCCATGAGCAGGACCACCCTGATGATGAGCCGGCGTCCTTCTCCGCCCTCCGGGCCGAGGATCCACTGCTCCAGGAGGCCGGAACAAGTCCCTGCCAAGGCGATTACAATAAGAAGCTGGAGGACCAGAAGCTGGCCGGCGGCGGAGATGGTCAACCGCGCCTCCTCGGAGGACCTTGCGACGGAGATCTGCTGCATGAACAGGGTGGAGTAGCCGAGGGCAAGGCCGCTCTTGACGAGGGAGCCCAGGCTCCGGAAGAGCCCCATGAGCGCGATGCCGTCCGTTCCCGCGATGACAGCGATGGCTTTGTTGGTCAGGATGCTCATCACTGTGGCGGCCGAGGATGCGCCCGACAGCATGGAGAAGCCTTTGAGCATGCGGCGGCCGGAGTGGTCAGTCATGGCCATTCCTCCGCTCCCAGACCGTGATGATGGGACCCCGCGCGCGTCCGCGTACGGATGGAGACCAGCTGCGGATGGCTCGATAATCTTCGTCCATGAGATGTGGGAAGAAGGGCGTGCAAGGGATGCTCGGAGAGACCGTCTTGATGGCGCGGTAGTCGCGCTCGATGGCCGCCTTGGTCGCGGCGCGGCGGCGGTGGCTGTCCGTCAAGTACATGAGCGCAAGCTCATCGCCGGATGGCCTGTCGTTGACGCTCGTCATGACGAGGTAGCGGGGCCGCGCTGCATGGATCGCCGCCGGATCGAGGAAGCCCGTCTTGAGGATGTCGTAGGTCGGGCGCCCATTATCGAATAGATCGAATCGGGAGAGTTTGAGGTCCGCGGTCTTCCCGGTCCCCTTGGAAGCCTTTACCAAG
>JBAZSR010000231.1:0-5427 GCA_041662295.1 Elusimicrobiota bacterium
GTCGAGGCTCCGGCCCGTGGCCAGGTCCCAGAGCTTCACGAGCCCGTCGGCGCCGCCGGAGAGGGCCCAGTTGCCGTCCGGGAGGAACGCGACCGCGTTGATCTGGCCCGCGTGGGCCTCCCAGGAGGCCAGGGCCTTGCCGGTCTTGACCTCCCAGAGCTTGACGGTCTTGTCCGCCCCGCCGGAGAGGGCCCTGCGGCCGTCCGGGGAGAAGGCCACGGCCAGGACCCAGTGGGTGTGTCCCTGCCAGGTCACGGGTTCCGTGGCCCGCGAGACCCTCCCGGCCTCCTTCCTCCGGCGGATGTCCTTGACGATGAAGAAGACGATCGTGAAGGCGATGGCCCCGACGCCGCCGATCAGGGCGAGGAGGTTGCGCAGGGCGTCGGCCTTCTTGCGCTCCGCAGCGGCCTTCTCGCGCGCCGCGGCCTCGGCGGCCTCGGTCTTGGCGCGCTGCGCCGCGCCCGCGACCGCGGCCTCGGCGGCCTCGCGGAAGTTGAAGAACCTGAGCGTCTTGTCGCGGCTCGCGGTGAGGACCCACTCGCCGTCGGGCGAGAAGGCCGCGCCGAGCACGGCGTCCTCGTGGCCGGGCCAGGCCGCGATCTGCCGGCCGGTCGTGGTCTCCCGGACGTGGACCGTCCGGTCCGCGGAGGTCGAGACGAGGTGGCTGCCGTCGCGCGAGAACATGACGTGGAAGACCCAGCCCCTGTGGCTCGACCAGGTCCCCAGCAGGGTCCCCTCGGGGCTCAGGGAGGCCGTGTCCCAGAGCCGGACCGCGTAGTCCGCGCCCCCGGAGGCGGCCCTGGTCCCGTCCTGGGAGAAGGCCACGGAGAGCACCGCGTCGCTGTGCCCGAGCCAGGCGCCTAGGCTGCGGCCGGAGCCGGTCTCCCAGAGCCGGACCGTGTTGTCGCGGCTTCCTGACAGGGCCCGGAGGCCGTCCGGCGAGAACGCGACGCTGTGGACGAAGCTGGTGTGCCCGCTCCAGACCGCCAGGGACTTGCCGGTCTCGAGGTCCCAGAGCGTGACGTCGTTGTCCGTGCCGCCGGAGAGGGCCTGGGACCCGTCCGGGGAGACCGCCAGGCACAGGGTCGTGGCCGCTCCGCCGTCCCAGGAGCGCACGAGCCTCCAGGGCTCGACGTCCCAGAGGTGGAACCGGCGGCTCGCGTCCGTGGAGAGGGCCCGCTTCATGTCCGGAGAGAAGGCGAAGGTCTGGACCGCTTCCCTGCCGAGGGAATAGGACGCGGTGAAGGTGGCGGCCTTGATGTCCCAGACGCGCAGGGTGTTGTCGAGGCTCGCAGAATAGGCCTTGGGCGCCGCCGGGTCGAAGCCGGCGGCCACGACCCAGTTGACGTGGCCGCGCCAGACGATGTCCTCGGACTCCTGGATGACGGCGCCGCCGCCCTTGGTCCCGACCCCGTCGATCTGCACGACCTGGGCCCCCGCGGCCGCGGCGGCCAGGACGCAGGCCAGGAAGGCTCCCACGCGCGAAAATGACCTGTTCCTCATAACGAAGGGCGATAGTTTAGCTGATTCAAGCGGGGGAGGGAAAGAGGTTTGACACCCAGCGCATATTCTTATAAACTCCTACACTGCTTTGATCAAAAGACTCCTTCGTCCTCTGGGGAAGTGGGACCAGACGATCACGGTCCTCGTCCTCCCGCAGACCGCGGCGTCCAAGCCGCGCCAGATCCGCTTCTCCCTCTCCTTCGCCGCGTTCGCGGCGGTCCTCTGGGTCGGGGTCACGGCCTGGGCCGTGGTCCTCGCGGGCCGCGACGTGGACTACGCCATCACCAAGGTGGACAACCGGGTCATGTCGGCCAAGGTCGCTTACCTCGCGGACGAGATGGACAAGTCGCGCGAGATGCTCGACCTCGTCAAGAAGACCGACCGGCAGCTCCGGGGGCTCCTGGGGATGTCGAGCAAGGAGGAGGTCGCCCGGGCGGGCGAGGCCGTCGGCGGGCCCTCGGCCGAGGACCGCGGCAGCCTCGCGGGACTGCTCGCCGACGTGTCCTCGCGGATGGACCAGGCCCTCTGGCACCGCAACATCTCCGCGATCCGCGCCGAGTCCGCCCATCGCCTGGCCAGCTTCCAGGAGATCTCCTGGTACGTCGGCAACCAGCGCAGCCTCTACCGGTCCACTCCGACCATCTGGCCCTGCGCCGGGCAGATCACCTCTCGCTTCGGCTACCGCCTCAGCCCGTTCCACTATGACGCCGCGCTCGGTGAGTACCACCAGGGGCTCGACATCGCCGGGCCCGCGGATACCGTCATCATGGCCGCGGCCGACGGCACGGTGCGCTACTCCGGCTGGGCTGCCGGGTACGGCCGCATGGTCATCATCGACCACGGCAACGGTGTCTCGACCCTCTACGGCCACGCTTCGAAGACGCTCGTCAAGGCCGGCGACCGGATCGGGCGGGGCCGGCCCATCGCGTACATGGGGACGACGGGTCGGGCCACGGGCCCGCACCTGCACTACGAGGTCTGGTCCCACGGCAGGCCGGTCAACCCGATGGGCTACATGAAGGAGGGCTCCGCCGGGGGCGTGTTCCTGGCGTCCTCCGGCGCGGCCGGGGTCTCGGGAGGAAGGTGACGATCATGTTCAACGGCAAAGGCGCGCGTTCCTCCGGAGCGGAGGACAGCTTCACGGTCATCGGCGCCGAGGCGCGGTTCCACGGCGTCCTCAGCGTCAAGGGCGCGGTCCGCGTTGAGGGCTGCGTCGAGGGCGACATCTCCGACGCGACCACGGTCGAGGTCGGCAAAGGCGGCCGGGTGAAGGGCAACATCGCGGCAGGGTCCCTCTCCGTGGCGGGCGAGGTCGTCGGCGACATCACCGCCTCGGCCAGCATCGAGCTCCTGAAGGACTCGCGGGTGCAGGGCAAGCTGAAGGCTCCGCGCCTGCGCATCGACGACGGCGCCGTCTTCAACGGGGCCTGCTCGATGGGCGGCGAGACGGCCTTCGTCGACGAGCCGGCCCCGAGCCATCGGCGGCACGAGGCCCTCGCGGGGCACCAGCCATGATCCGCTTCCTCCGCCGTCACCGCCGGCCTCTCTTCATCGCCACGGCCACGATCTTCCTCATCGGCATCTTCGTGGGCTTGGGCGGATACCTGTTCACGAGCTCGGACACCACCGAGTCCATCGCCGTGGTCGGGTCCGCGAAGATCCCCTACCGCGGCTTCATCGTCCGGGTGAACCAGTACATCGACGCGGCCCGCCAGCAGGGGACCGAGGTCTCCGACGCGGACGTCAAGAAGATCAAGGAGGGCATCCTCAGGGAGCTCATCATCGAGGAGATCCTGTCCTCCAAGGCCGACGAGTTCGGCCTGACGGTCACCGATGAGGAGCTCGCGCGCGATATCCGGAACACCCCCGCTTTCCAGCGCGGCGGGGCCTTCAGCGAACAGGCCTACTTCCAGGCGGTGCGGTCCGTGTTCCACGACACCCACCAGGCCTACGAGGAGTCGCGGCGCCGCACCATCAAGACGAACAAGCTCAAGCAGGTCTTCCTCCAGGCCGCCAAGCTGACCCCCGACGAGGTCCGCGAGGTCTACGCCGGGGAGAACAAGGGCTCCCTCAAGGATTTCGAGAAGAACCGGGAGCAGTTCGAGTGGAGGCTCCAGCAGAACCGGGCCATCGAGCTCATCAACTACTTCCTGAAGCAGACGGGCAGCCAGAAGGAGATCCGCACCTTCCTCGATCAGCGCGAATCCGGGGCGTGAGCCCCGGCGCGCCGTGATCCGCGTCCAGGGGCTCGTCAAGCGCTTCGGCGGCCTTGCGGCCGTCAAGCGCCTCGACCTCGAGGTCCGCCCCGGCGAGATCTTCGGCTTCCTCGGCCCCAACGGGGCCGGCAAGACCACCACGGTCCGCATGCTCTGCGGCCTGCTCAAGCCCACCGAGGGGCGCGTGGAGGTGGCGGGCTTCGACGTGACGGCCCAGACCCTGGAGGCCAAGGCCGCCATCGGCTTGGTCCCGGACGAGCCGTTCGTCTACCCCAAGCTCTCCGGCGCGGAGTACCTGCGCTTCATCGGCGAACTCTACGGCGTGCCTCTCCCGGAGCAGAGGAGGCGCATCCCCGAGCTCCTCGAGATGTTCGAGCTCAAGGAGTGGGGCGGGGAGCTCGTCGAGTCCTACTCCCACGGCATGCGCCAGAAGCTCGTCATCGCGGGGGTCATCCTCCACGCGCCCAAGGTGCTCCTGCTCGACGAGCCCATGGTCGGCCTCGACCCTAAGAGCGCCCGGATGGCCAAGGACATCTTCCTTACCCTGGCCAAGCGCGGGACCACGGTCTTCATGTGCACCCACATCCTCGAGATCGCGGAGCGGCTCTGCACCCGCATCGGGATCATGATCAACGGCGAGATGACCGAGATGGGCACGCTGGACGAGCTGCGGCGCAAGGCGCGGCGCGAGGGCTCGGGCCTCGAGGACGTGTTCCTGAGCCTGACGGGCGGCCACGAATACTCCGAGCTCCTCCGGAACCTCTGATGGGCACGGCCGGGGCGGCGGCGGAGCGGAGCAAGGCGTGGCTCCTGGCCCGGCGCAAGCTCACGGGTCTCCTCAACACCTTCCGCTCCTTCTCGACCTACGAGTGGGTCCGCAACCTCGCGTTCGCGGCGGCGGGCCTCGGCCTGCTCTGCGGGCTCTACTGCGGCTTTTACCGCCTGCTCGCCTACCTGGACACGGTCGAGCTCATCGGCCGGCTCCTCATCTGGAAGCTCACGGCCATGCTGATGCTGACGACCTTCTCCATGGTCTCGGTCTCGGGCCTCCTGGTCTCGCTGACGACCCTCTACTTCTCGTTCGACCTGCGCTTCCTCATGTCCGCGCCTCTCTCGGTCGCGGACATCTTCATCGAGAAGTCCCTGGAGAGCATCTTCTTCTCCTCTTGGATGATCGGGCTGGTGCTCCTCCCCTTCGTCATCGCCCTGGCGCAGGTCTTGGGCTTCGGCTGGGGGTTCTACGCGGCCTTCCTGGCTCTCCTGCCGCCCTTCCTCGCCCTGGCGGCCTCGGGCGGCATCGCCATCACCCTGGTCATCCTGTACCTCTTTCCGTCGTCTAGGACCCGGGACGCGATCTACGTGCTGGCCACGCTCTCGCTCACCCTGGTCTACGCCCTCATCCGCTTCGCCGAGCCGGAGCGCCTCATCCGGCCGGACGCCCTCCACGTGGTGGCGGACTACCTCAACTTCCTCAAGGCCCCGACCGCGCCCTTCGCGCCCTCCTGGTGGTTGACGAAGGCCCTCTCCTCCTTCGCGGCAGGGGAGACCGCGGTCTTCCTGCGGTTCGGCGCGCTCCTCTACGCGGCCGCGGCGCTCGTCTACGGTCTGCTCCTGGCGCTTGCCGGCCGCGTCTACTTGGCGGGCTACTCGGGCGCGCAGGAGGGGACCCTGCGGCGGCTGGGGCTCCCGTTGGGGGTCCTCTTCGAGT
>JBAZSR010000232.1:0-5426 GCA_041662295.1 Elusimicrobiota bacterium
GCCGGGACGCATGGGTTCGACGTCGGGCGCACGCTCGCCGACCATGCCGAGGGCATCGATGTCCTGCGCCGGCTTGGCTTCGACCGGGCCCGGGCGCTCCTAGAGATGGAGGACCTGGCCGAGCGCAAGCGCTGCTTCACGGCCTGGGGGATCGACGAGGAATCCTCCGGCCTCCTGCAAGCGCTGCTCGAGCACCTCTCGGTCTTCGGCGCGCTGACGACCCTCGATGACATAGCGCGGCTGCCCGCGGCGTCCTGCGCCCTCGTGGCCCGGTTCGAGTCCGAGCCCGACGGCCGCTTCGCCGTCGCGCCTCTCGTTTCCTATTTCCGGACGGAGCACTACGTGATCGAGTACGAGCGCATCACGCAAGCCCGCCGCACAGGGCTCTTCACGGAGGCTGAATCCAGGCGTCTGCCGTCCCTGCTGGGAGAGGTCGAGGCCATCAATTACCGGGGCGACACCCTTCACAAGATCCTGTGCGGCATAGCGGACGCGCACGCCCAGTTCCTGCGCAGCAGGCGCGACACCGACCTCGCGCCCCTGACCCAGCTCAACCTGGCGATGACCATCGGGGCCCATCCGAGCGCCGTCTGTCGGGTCGTGGCGGGCCGGAGCGTACTGACCCCCTGGGGCGAGGAGCGCGCGCTTTCGACGTTCTTCCCGGGAAGACGCGGGCGCAACGCGCAAGCCGTCGCATCCGTCCTTTCTCAGGAGCCGAGCCTGTCCGACCGCGAGGTCGCGCTGCGCCTGCGCGAGCGCTTCGGAGTCCGCATCTCCAGGCGGTCGGCCGCCTTGTACCGCTGCGGCCTGTCCATCCCGAACAGCTACCGGCGGGACAGGGGAGAATCGCTGCATCCGGAGCCGGGGAGATAGATATGTCATCATCCAGGGAGCATCCTTTGGCCCAGGCCGTCCGCGAGGAGGCCGGGGTCGTCCTTTCCGAATGCTACCAGTGCGGGAAGTGCACGGCCGGCTGCCCGATGGCCCGCTACATGGACATCTCGCCCAACCAGGTCATGCGCCTGGCCCAGGCGGGCGACGGCGACGCGATGGAGCGGCTGCTGAGCTGTGAAGCCCTCTGGTACTGCGCCGGCTGCCTGACCTGCGCGCAGCGCTGTCCGCGGAAGCTCGACCCGGCCGCCGTCATGGACGTGCTGCGGGAGATGGCTCACCGCCGCGGGAAGGTCCCGGCGGCGGCGCGCAAGGTCCGAGCCTTCCATGAGGCCTTCCTCGCCGCGGTGGAGTTCGGCGGCCGCATGGAGGAGATCCCGCTGGTCCTGCGCTACAAGCTGAAGTCGCTCGACCTCCTCGGCGACGCCGGCCTCGCCCCCCTCATGCTGGCCAGGCGCAAGCTCCCCCTCCTGCCCCACGCCATCCGCGGACGCGGCGAGGTCCGGCGCATCTTCGAGAAATGCCGCAAGAGGACCCGCCCATGAAGACCCTCGGATACTATCCCGGCTGCTCCCTGCGCGGCGGCGGCATCGAGCTCGACCTCTCGGTCCGCGCCCTGGCCCGAGCGGCGGGCGTGGAACTGCGCGAGATCGAGGATTGGAACTGCTGCGGCGCCAGCGCCGCCCACAGCCTCGACCACGCCCTGGCCGTGGCCCTGCCCTACCGCGTGCTCGCTCTGGCCGAGTCCCAGGGCCTGAGCGAGGTGCTCGCGCCCTGCGCCGCCTGCTTCTCACGTCTGAAGGGCACGGGGGTGCGGCTCTCGCGCAGCCCCGAGCTGAGCCGGCGCATGCACGAACTCGTGGAGCGTCCCTACCGGGGCTCGGTCAGCATCCTCAACATCAACGAGTTCGTCGCCGCGCTCCTGGCCGGGGGGCTCTCGGAGAAGCTGACGCGCAAGCTGGGGCTCAAGGCGGTCGCCTACTACGGCTGCCTGCTCAGCCGGGGCCAGGACATCGTGACGAACGACGACGCCGAGGACCCCAAGGGCATGGAGGCCGCCATCCGCGCCGCGGGCTGCGAGGTCCTGCCCTGGAACTCCTCCAACGAGTGCTGCGGCGGAGGCTTCAGCATGTCCAAGACCGGCTCGGTCCTCGACCTCTCCCAGGCCGTCCTCGACGAGGCCCGGGCGGCCGGAGCCGACTTGGTCGTGACCGGCTGCCCCATGTGCCACAGCAACCTCGACATGCGCCAGCTGGAGCTCCTCAAGCGCCGCCGCATCCCCGGCGCCATGCCCATCCTGTACCTCAGCGAGCTGCTCGGTCTGGCGGCGGGCCTGGAGCCCGCGGCGCTGGGCTTAGACCGCCACTTCATCGGATCCCGCGGCCTCGTCCGGGGAGGCGCCTGATGGCCCGCATCGGAGTCTTCATCTGCCACTGCGGAGAGAACATCGGCCGCACCGTGGACTGCCCCGGGGTAGCGGCCGCCGCCGCCAAGATGCCGGGCGTCGTGCTCAGCGTGGACTACAAGTACATGTGCTCGGACCCGGGCCAGGGAATGATCCGCAAGGCCATCGAGGAGAAGAAGCTCACCGGCGTGGTCGTGGGAGCCTGCAGCCCCCGGATGCACGAGCGCACCTTCCGCGCGGCGGCGGCCGAGGCGGGCCTCAACCCCTACCTCCTAGAGATGGCCAACCTGCGCGAGCACTGTTCCTGGGTGCATTCGGACAAGGCCGCCGCCACGCAAAAAGCCATCGACCTCGTCCGCGTCATGGTCGCCAAGGCCCGGCGCGACCGGCCCCTGCGCCCCATCCGCGTGCCGGTGGAGCCCACGGCCATGGTCGTCGGCGGCGGCATCGCCGGCATCCAGGCGGCGCTGGACATCGCCGGGGGCGGCAAGAAGGTCATCCTGGTCGAGCGCGGCCCCTCCATCGGCGGCCACATGGCGCGCCTGAGCGAGACCTTCCCCACGCTCGACTGCAGCCAGTGCATCCTCACGCCGCGCATGGTTGAAGCCGCCAGCCACCCGAACATCACCTTGATGACCTACAGCGAGGTGGACTCGGTCGAGGGGTTCGTCGGCAACTTCACGGTCACGATCCGCCGCAAGGCCCGCTACGTGGACCCGGACAAGTGCACCGGCTGCGGCGACTGCTTCAACAAGTGCCCGCTCAAGAAGATCCCCAACGAGTTCGACGCCGGCCTGGGCACGCGGCGGGCCATCTACGTCCCCTTCCCGCAGGCGGTGCCCAACAAGCCCGTCATCGACGCGGCGCACTGTACGATGCTTCTGAAAGGCAAGTGCGGCCTCTGCGCCAAGGTCTGCCCGCGCGGAGCGATCGACTACCAGGACAAGGACCGCCTGGAGAAGGTGAAGGTCGGCGCGGTCGTGCTGGCGACGGGCTTCCAGCTCTGGGACCACTCGGCCTACGGCGAGTACGGCGGCGGCCGGCTCCAGGACGTCATCGACGGGTTCGCCTTCGAGCGCCTGGCCTCCGCGAGCGGCCCCACCGGGGGCCGCATCCAGCGCCCGAGCGACGCCAAGGTGCCCAAGACCGTCGTCTTCCTGCAGTGCTGCGGAAGCCGCGACGACAAGGCGGGCAAGAAGTACTGCTCGAAGATCTGCTGCATGTACACGGCCAAGCACGCGATGCTCTACCGGCACAAGGTGCACGAAGGCCGGGCGGTCGTCTTCTACATGGACGTGCGGGCCGCCGGGAAGGGCTACGAGGAGTTCGTCCGCCGCGCCATCGAAGCCGACGGGGCCGAGTACGTGCGCGGCCGGGTCAGCCGCATCACGCGGCGCGCGGACGGCACGCTCCTGGTGCGCGGCGCCGACACCCTGGCCGGCCGGCCGGTGACGATCGAGGCTGACCTCGTGGTGCTGGCCGACGCCGTCGTCCCGCGCTCCGGCTCGGAGAAGCTCGCCCAGCTCTTCGGCGTGGGCTACGACGGGGACGGCTTCTACAGCGAAGCCCACCCGAAGCTGCGCCCGGTGGAGACGGCCGCGGCCGGCGTGTTCCTGGCCGGCGCCTGCCAGGCGCCCAAGGACATCCCCGACTCCGTGGCCCAGGCCTCGGCCTCGGCCGCGAAGGTGCTCGGCCTCTTCGCCAAGCCCGAGCTCGAGCGCGAGCCCATCATCGCGCGCGTCAACCGGACATCCTGCGTGCACTGCCGCGCCTGCATCCACGCCTGCCCCTACGGAGCGGCCAAGGACTTCGACGTGCTCGACCGCGCCGGCAAGGTCGTGCGCACGACGGCCGACGTCAACGAGGGGCTCTGCCAGGGCTGCGGCACCTGCGCCTCCGTCTGCCGCTCCCACAGCGTCGACCTCGACGGCTTCACCGACGAACAGATCCATGCGGAGCTCAACGCCCTCCTATGAAGACCGAACCCTCAGCCGTCCAAGCGCCCGCGGGCTTCGAGCCGCGCATCACGGCCTTCGTGTGCAACTGGTGCACCTACGCGGGAGCGGACCTCGCCGGGACGAGCCGCCTCCAGTACGCCCCGAACCTGCGCATCATCAAGCTCCCCTGCACCGGCCGCATCGACCCGCTCTTCGTGCTCAAGGCGTTCGAGGACGGGGCCGACGCGGTGCTCGTGAGCGGCTGCCATCCCGGAGACTGCCACTACACCAGCGGCAACTACCACGCGCGCCGGCGCTGGACGATGTTCCGCAAGCTGCTGGCCCTGACCGGCATCGGCGACGACCGCCTCTTCTTCAGCTGGGTCTCCGCGGCCGAGGGGCAGAAATTCGCGGACCTCGTCAACGACGTCACCGCCAAGGTCCGCGCGGCCGGGCCCTTCGGGGCCGCGAACCCGGGGAGGAGAGCATGGTAGAAGCCCTGCGCAAGGAAGCGGCGAAGCTCCTCCAAGAGAAGCGCGCCGCCCTCGTCATCGGCTACTCGGACCGCCCGGGCCGCCCCCCGCTCTTCTGCTCGAAGCCCGAGGACTGCGTCCGGCTGGTCTACGACGCCTACTGCCGTCAGAACCTCGCGGCCTACCTGGGCAAGCCGGAGGTCCGCGCCCGCGGCCCGGTCGCGCTCACGGCCCCCCCCGCGGTCCTGCGCAGCATCGTCGTCCTGACCGCCGAATCCCAGGCCGCGCCGGGGCAGGTCCTGGCTCTGGCCGTCGACCGGGACGCCTTCCTGGGGACCTTCGACGCCGCCGGAGCGGCGGAACTGCTGCGGACGAAGTACCCCGCCCTGGGGCCCGAGGAGTCCGCGCTGGAGCGTCTCCGGAGCTCTCCAAGAAGAGCGCTTCGGAGCGCGCCGCATACTGGGCGGCGGAGTTCGCCAAATGCACGCGCTGCTATGCCTGCCGCGCCGCCTGCCCCGGCTGCTACTGCGCCCGCTGCATCGTGGAGAAGAACACGCCGCAGTGGGTCTCGACCTCGGCCTCGGCGCACGGCAGCTACACCTGGAACGTCATCCGCGCCTTCCACCAGAGCGGCCGCTGCACGCTCTGCGGCGCCTGCGAGGCCGCCTGTCCTCAGGGCCTGCCGCTCATGACCCTCAACGCGCTGCTGGACCGCTCGGC
>JBAZSR010000233.1:0-2760 GCA_041662295.1 Elusimicrobiota bacterium
AGTAGGAGATGGGCAGGAGGTTCTTGGCATTGTCGAAGATCAGCGAGACCTCGGTCATGGCCAGGGGCTGGCGCTTCTTGGTCCCGGCGAAGATCACCTCCGTCATGGCCCCGGCACGCAGGGACTTCCAGGACATCTCGCCCAGGCACCAGCGGATGGCCTCGATGACGTTGGACTTACCGCACCCGTTGGGGCCCACGATGCCGGTGATGCCCGGCTCGAACTCGAGGCGCGTCTTGTCCGCGAAGGATTTGTACCCGTGGATCTCGATCGTTTTCAGATGCATGTATGGTGCCTGGGAATGGTGCCGGGGATTAAGTTATTGAAGTTAGTCGATATGCCGCGCCGCAGGACGGCCGGCCAGGAGGCGGAACGATAGTCCATATTGTGTCATCTTTTCGCTTTCTTTTACCAGAAACTGATTATACAAAAAAAGGGTGTCACACCTCAACTTACGGAAATTATTCTCAACGAATCCGTTAGAATAAGTTCCGTAAGTTGAGGTGTGACACCCTTCAACGGAGAACGACCAGAGGAATGAACGTCTTGTAATGGTCGGGCGAGTAGTAGGCCAGCGAGCCGCCGCCTATGATGAGGCGCTCGGCCCCGCGGGAGCCGCCCGCCGGCTGGATGTTGAAGACCCGGTCCCCCACCGTGATGCGGGAGGGGCTGCCCTTGGGCGGCATGACCGTGTACTCCCGGTAGAAACCCTTGGGCTTGGAAGGAAGCCGGCCCTCCTTATTCTGGAACACGGTCCCGTCCTTGGGGTACTGGAGGGGCCTGCCGTAGTAGACGTCCTCGATGAGCTTGAGGATGGTCCGGACCCGGTTGGGGTCGCTGAACTTGGGCTCGAGATCCCTGCCCGGCTCGATCTCGAGGACCACGGGCCTGGCCGAGACAAGCCGGCCCCGGTCTTCCGCGGCGGAGGAGGGCTCGACAGAGGGAAGCCACGCCGCGGACAGCAGGAACGCCAGCGCGGACGCGAACATGACTCGGCGGCTCTTCATGGGCGTTCCCCCAGACCGGCCCGCGGGCTCAACCGCCCGCGGGCTTGGCTCCCTTCTTCGGCTTGGCTCCGGCCTTCTTCTTCGGCTCCGAGACGATAGGGGCCTTGAGCAAGACTTTCTGCGCCATACGCTCGAACTCAGGCAGGGCCTTTACGAACGGCTCGCCGATGCCCTGGAGCTTGAGCACGTAGAACCACTCGGGAGCGACCGGGACGACGTAGAGGACCTCCTGGATGGGGCCGGGCATCTTCTGGCCATAGGCGCCCTTGCGCTCGAGCGTCTCCGTGAACGCAAGGCGCTCGGCCGCCAGGCCCCCGACCTTGGCCTCGGCCCTGGAGTCGAGCTTCTTGAGCTCTTCCGCGGCCTTCACCAGCTCGGCCGTGTACTCCGAGGCCCGAGAGGTCTCCTTGCCGTAGGGATGGAGCTCCAGGCCGACCTTGGCCCGGGACTCGCGGGCAGGGGGCTCGAGCCACAGGGTCTGCATGCCGTAATAGCGCTTCCAATCCGAAGGGTATTCCAGCACGAAGTCGCCCTTTGGGTGCTTGTACTTTGCGTAGTCCACCGCAGCCCAACCGGGCGCCGCGAGCACGAGAGCCGCCAGGATGCTCGTCACGGCGTCACGTACTCCTTGTCCACCGCCAGGTCCATATCATAGAGCGGCGGCTCCTTCTGGCCCTTGGCTTTGCTCTTCTTGTCGAGCCACTGGACCTCGGACTGCATGCGGCGCAGGCGCAGCTCCATGTTCGTGGCCTCACGGTCGAACCGGAGGAACTGATAGCGCGCGCTCGTGAGGTCCGTGGAGACCTTCTCGAATTCCTTGTCGAGCCCGCGCGAATCGCCGGCCTCGCGGGCCTTGCTGATCTCGGCCTGCTTCTTCTCGAGCTCCTCGACGTTCTTCTTGGCCTTGGCGCGCTGAGAGCGGTAACCCTCGAGGTCCACGGGAGCGCCCATGACCGGATCGACCACCTTGCGCAGCGGGATCCTGCCCTGGAACACGCCCTCGTACCAGTGCCCGTACCCGTGGCCCTGGGACACGGCCGCGGCGAAAACCTGGGGCCCTTCGGCCATGGACTGGGCGTATTCCTTCGCGTCCTTGGCGATGGAGCGGGCCTCGTCGTTGTCGCTGTTGAGGATGTCCTGGTACATGGCGGGCTTGGACTTCTCGAGGCCCCTGAAGAAGAGGACCGCAGTCTTGAAGCCCCTGAGCTCCGAGTCCAGGGTGTAGTAGCGGCCCGTGTACATGTCGTAGATGTGCTGGAACTCGTGCGCCAGGGTCTTGCCCGCCACGATGGCCTTGTGCTTGTAGGCCGAATCCTTGGGGTCGACCTCCACGAGGGCCTGGCCCAAGCCCACCATCTGCGGCCGGTCATAGTCCCCGGGCACGGCCAACCCAAGGGCGCCTTCCTGGTTGATGATGGTGACGGTCTTGCCGTCACGGATGAAGCGCACCGCTGTGGGCAGGATGTGGGCGAGCTCGGCCTTCTCGGCCGGAGGCGCGCCCTGGATGACCTCGTACATGGACAGCATGCCCGGCACCACCCCGATATTGACCTTGTTCTCCGAGAGGAACTGAGAGAAGCTCTCCCTGCTCTGGAGGACCATGGCGGACTCGGGAGAGGAGAGGGACTCGAGGAACGGCGAGGATGGGCTGACCCTGGTCGTATCCTGCCTGGCCAGTTCCTTGTAGGGGTCCACATACCCGGGCTTGCCCTTGTTGCCGTCGAAGATCCCGGTCCAGTCCAGGTCCACCCCG
>JBAZSR010000233.1:2770-5392 GCA_041662295.1 Elusimicrobiota bacterium
CAGCTTGCCATTGAGCTTGGCCAGCTCCTCCTGCGCGGCCTTGACCTGACCCGGGTTGCCGAAGCTCTTGGCTGTCATCATGACTGAGATATCCTTCATGACGTCCTTACCCCAGACGTTCGTGATCATGTCCGCCTGCGCCTGGGTGACCTGCCCGGTCGCGAGGAAGTCCTCAAGGGTCTTCCTGAGGTATTCCTCCCCGGCCGCCACCCTCTTGATGCGCTCCTCCTTGGCGAGCGCCTTCCAGGTGGGCTCGGTGTCGTAGGAGAACACATTGGCAGGCAGGCCGTTCTTCGCGACCACGGCTTCAAGATAGGCCTGGTACTTGAAGAACGCCTCGTGCTTGGCGTCGTTCCAGAGGATGTCCGCGACCAGATCAGAGGAGAAGGGTATCGAGACGACCGCAGTCGGTTTGGGCTTGGACTTCTGTTGGGCGGCCAAGGGCGGAGCCCAGGAAAGAAGAGAAACAACGACAGCGAGGGCCAAGAAGGCTCGGGTCATAGGGGTACCCTCCGTACACCCGTAGTGTAGGCCCTGAACCCTTTTTTGTCAATAGATACACTGGTGCCGGGTGTTTACCAAATTCACCAAATAAGATTTTGGTGAATTTGGTAAACACCCGGCACCAATTGTATACTGCCGACATGACGACCTTCATTGCGTTCTTCGCCATCGCAACCGCGGCTCATGCCGCGCCCGCGCCCCAGGTCTCCACCGCCCCGGCCAGCGTCCCGACCCCGGCGCCCCTGAGGCTCCTGTCAGGCGCGGAGGTCCCTCAATTCGACGATTCCCTGACCACGCAGAAAGCTCGCGCCCACCTGGTGAAAGCAGCCCAGAAGGCCGCGACCTATCTCTCCAAGTCTCCGGCAAGGACCTTCCGCATCGCGGACCGGGATTATGGTCCGGCCATCCTCGAGGCAACGGCCAAGGAATTCGCCAGCCTCTGGCAGCAGAACCTTCCTCCCGCGGAGTTCAACGCGAGGATCCGGGAGGATTTCGACGTGTTCCAGTCCATCGGGATGGACGGCCAGGGCAGGGTCGTTTTTTCTTCCTATTATCAACCGGAGCTCCCGGCCAGCATGGCCAAGAGCCCGAACTATCCCTACCCCATCTACAAGAAGCCGGGAGACATGGTGGAGGTGAGCCTGCCGGCCTTCGACAAGAAGTATCCCGGCGACACCCTCATCGGCCGCGTGACCAAGGACAAGAAGGTGGTGCCGTACTACAACCGCGACCAGATCGACTCGCACAAGGCCCTGGCCGGCAAGGGGCTCGAGGCCGCCTGGCTCAAGACCAAGTTCGACATCCTGGACCTCCACATCCAGGGCTCGGGGATCCTGCGCTTCCCCAGCGGCAAAGCCGTGCTCGCCCAGTTCGCGGCCACCAACGCCTGGCCCTACAACTCCGTCGGGCTGTCCCTGGTGAAGGCCGGGGTGTTCAACCGCGATGAGATCACGCACGAGAAGCTCCGCCAGTACTTCCGCGACCACCCCGAGGCCGAGGAGTGGGCCATGGCGCAGAACCCGCGCTACACCTTCTTCAAGCTCATGCCCCTGCCCGCCGACGGCGAGCCCATGGGCACGGCCGAGGTCTCCCTGAACCCCGGCCGCGCCATCGCCATCGACACCTCCATCATCCCGCTCGGGGCCCTGGCGTACTTCAGCACCATGTCCCCCCAGGCCGACGAGAACGGGAGGATGCTCGGCAAGTTCCCGACCAACCGCTTCGCCTTCTGCCTCGACACGGGCGGCGCCATCAAGGGCCCGGGCCGGGTGGACATCTACGCCGGTCACGGCAAGATGGCCGCGGAGATGGCCAAGAACCAGTGGAACGACGGCCAGCTCTACATCCTGGTCAAGAAGGTGCCGGCTCGTGAACGCTGAGCCGCGGGACCCGACCTTCGCGCGCCGGGCCGGTGTCGCGTTCTCCGTCTTGGGCCTGCTCCTCACCGGCCTCTACGCCGGCGGCGTCTATCTTACCGGCAGCCACGCCCTTTCCTGGCTGGCCATCCCCCTGGGCCTGCTCCTGCTGGCCGTGGGCCTCCCTCTCAACATCCGCTGCCTGGTGATGATCATGCGGCGGCCGGCTCCGGACACGGACGAGGAGTTGGCGGTGGAATCCCGCCTGATCCGGAACACCCTCTTCATCCTGCTCTCGAATTATTTCGTGGCGGCTTTCGGCGTCTACGGGTTCTTCAGAGTCTTCGAATTGCCGCTGGGCGTAGTGCGCCTCGATAACGCCTCCGGGATGGCCCTGACGCAGGTCTCCCTCATCGAGCCTTACGGGAAGGGACCGGCATGGACGGCCCTGCGGCTCGAGGCCGGGGAGAAGACGACGGCGCGATTCCTCCTCCGAAAAGACGCCGGCGACGGAAAGATGCATCTGGCCTTCCACGGCCAGGGGAGCGCGCGGACCTGCGAGGTCCCGGGCTTTCTCACCCCCCGCCACCCCGGACACGGCAGGGCGAGGGTCAAGCCCGACTTCTCCTGCGATTAGCCGCGCCGCGGGAAGGCAGGGCCGCGGCTAGATTAAATAGACGAGCCAGCAGCCTGCGTGCTATCGTGGGTTGCTCCCCGGAGAGGGAACCTATCCACACACGGAGGTGATGCTGGCTCTATGCTC
>JBAZSR010000234.1:0-5391 GCA_041662295.1 Elusimicrobiota bacterium
GATCCCGCCCTTCTTCTCCGCCTTCTGGGTCTTCTTCACGTGTTCCTCCTCGCGTTCTGCGGCTGGGGCTATTCTGCCAAAAGCCCCGGTGAAAGGCAACAGGCGTCAGCGGCCGAAGAAATCCTCGATGAGCCTTCGCATCTCGGTGGTGCCGGGCGCTCCACAAAGCGCCACTCTTAGAGGCTTGGCGCGCGGCAGGCCCGCGGTGTACCAGGCGCCGATGCGCCGCATGTTGAGCATGGCCGAGCGCTCTCCCAGGTGCCGGACCTCGAGGTCGAGGTGCTGCAGAAGGGTCTCCCGCTTGTCTCGTCGCGCGGGAGGAGGAGGGGGGGGCTTGTCCTCAAGAGCGGCCTCGATCTCCTTATATAGCCAGGGGTTGCCGAGTCCCCCCCGGCCCACCATGACGCCGTCGCACCCGCTCTCCCGCACCATGCGGACCGCGTCTTCGGCCTTGAAGATGTCGCCATTGCCGATGACCGGGATGGTGACGGCCCTTTTGACCAGGGCCAGGACCCCGTGGTCCGCCGGAACGGAGTAGTTCTGCTTCCCGGTCCTGCCGTGCACCGCGATGCCGGCGAGGCCCTCGGCCTGGGCGATGATGGCCAGGGCCACGGCCTCGTCCCCGCTCTCGTCCCGGAAGCCCTTCCTGAACTTGGCGGTCAGGGGGACCTTCTTGAGAGCCTTGCGGACGGCCGCGAAGATGCGGCCGACCTTGCGGGGCTCCTCCATCAGCGCCGAGCCCTCGCCGTTTTTGACCACCTTGGGCACGGAGCAGCCGAGGTTGATGTCGATGAGGTCGAAGCCGCGCTCTTCGAGGATGGCCGCGGCCCTGGCCATGACCGCGGCGTCGTGCCCAAGGAGCTGGGCGGCCAGGGGCCGGTCCTCCGGCGCGGTCCCGAGCAGCTCGAGGGTCTTGCGGCTGGCGCGCACGAGCGAGTTGGCCGAGATCATCTCCGTGCACGCGAAGGCCAGCCCGCGCTGGCGCGCCACGAGACGGAATGCGACGTCCGTGCAGTCCGCCATGGGGGATTGGAGGACCTTCGAGGGTAGGTGGAGCGTTCCTAGGCCGAGACCGGTCATGCCGGCAGGTAGTTTATCCGGCAGGGGAGGCATCGTCAAGCGGTCCCATCCGCGGGCAGCGGGTGCAAGCGGGTTGACACCGCGGGCCGGGGGTCAGTATCATGGCGGCTGGACGCGAGGTGGAGGCATTGGGATGAGCAAGATCATGGTCGTGCACCCCGACACGGGGATCGCCGGGCGGTTGAGCGCCCTGCTCGTCGGGCAGAAGCATGAAGTGCGGACCTTCCGGGAGGGCCGTCCCGCCCTGGAGGCCTTCGTCGCCGAGAAGCCCGAGTTCATCCTGGTCAACGACGTCCTGCCCGACACGGCCGACCACGCGCTCTTCGCCGAGATCATGAAGGTCGATCCCGCGGCCAAGGTCCTCGTGATCAGCGTGCTCGAGGACCAGCAGGAGGCGGAGGGGCTCTCTAGGTTCGGCATCCGGAGCTTCCGGCCCGAGGAGGTCGTGGGCGTGGTGGATAAACTCCGGAAGGCCGCCGGCCAACTCAAGCGCCCCGCCGAAAAGACCAAGCCCCGCATCGTCGCGATCGACGACGACTCCGCGGTCACGGAGATGCTCGAGAGCGCGCTGACGCTGACCGGCTACGAGGTCGCGTGCGCCGAGGACGGCCTCAAGGGCCTGGCCCTGGTCAAGAAGGTCAAGCCCCAGCTGGTCCTTCTGGACGTCGCCATGCCCAGGATGACCGGGCCCGAGACGCTCAAGCTCATCCGGGAGTTCGATCCCCGCGTCGGCGTGGTGATGATCACCGGGGACAGCAGCTTCGAGATGATGGAGGAGTGCCGGAGATACGGGGCCTTCGACTACCTGGTGAAGCCCTTCTCGATCGACTACCTGCTCTTCTGCGTCTACTCCCGGATTCTTCTGGCGACGATCTAGCGGTCCGCCGGCCGGGAGGCGGGTTCGATCATGAAGCCCAGGGTCTTGAGGACCGCGCCTTTCTCGTCCTGGATCTCCACGGACCAGGGCCCGGACGCGGAAGGGGGGATGTCCTTGCGGCTCCAGGTCCGCCACGGGATGCGTTTGACGGGCTGGACCGAGCGGTAGACGTCCCGGTCCTTGTGGCGCCAAAGGAAGACGATCGTGGTCGGAGCTTCCGCGGCTTTGACCTCGGTCCAGCACACGAGGCTGCCCACCGAGGCCGGGAACTTCCACGCCGGCTCGAACGGAGCCTTGTTTTCGACGCCCTGGGCGATGACGGATGTGCCCAGCAGGGTCGCGGGTTCGGCCGCCTCCTGCGCCCCTGCCGCGCCCGCGGCGAGCGCCGCGGCCAGGGCGAGGCCTGTCCAGATGGACGGATGCTCTCTCTTCATCATTCGTAGTGGAGGGACTCCACCGGGTCCAGGCGCGAGGCCTGCCAGGCCGGGTAGAGGGAGAAGAAGAAGCCCGTGCCCAAGGCCACCAGGAGCGCCCAGCCCACGGAGGCGGCGCCCATGGGAGCCATGAACTCGGGGTCCGGGGCGAGCTTGTCCACGAGGAGCCAGCCGATGCCGGTGCCGATGAGGCCGCCGATGGCGCCGATGGCCATGGCCTCGACCACGAACTGGGCGATGATGTCGAGCCTGGTCGCGCCCAGGGCCCGGCGGATGCCGATCTCGCGGATGCGGGAGAAGATGGTGGCCAGGGTCACGTTCATGATGCCGATGCCGCTGGCCAGGATCGCCACGATGCCGATGACGAGGATGGAGTTCGCGCGGTCCTTCATGCGCTTCATGGCGCCCTGGGCGATGTCGCGGTAGTCCTTGACCTCGAAGTCCTTCTCCCCGCGGTGGCGGGATTTGAGCAGCATGCTGACGCGGTTGAGGTAGACGCCCACGGTCGCGGCGTCCCCGGAATCCACGTGGATCTGGTCCACCTGCTCCACGCCCCCGCTCCTGCCCCAGCGCCGGCCCAGGGTGTACTGGTAGGTGGTGATGGGCACGAGGATCGTGCCGTTGCCGCCGTAGCCCTCGCGCATCCAGCGGGGGTCGCGGTCGCGCGGCGGCTCGGTGATGACGCCCACGACCGTGAAGAGGTGTTCCTCGAGGAGGATCTCCTTGCCCACGAGCTCGCGCTGGTTGAGGAGCTTTTCGATGGGTTTGACCGTGAAATACTTGGCCCACCACTGCTTCTTGACCCAGCCTCCAGGCTGGATGATGACGCAGACCCTCTTGGCCTCATCCACGTCCGTGCTGTCGAGAAAGCGGCCCTTGAGCGCGTAGACCCAGTCGCGCCTGGCCCACTCGTGGGTGACTCCCCAGACGTTGATGCTGTCCTCCTTGAAGTCTCCAAGGCGCATTCGCGTGCCCCAGCGCCGCACGATCGGGGAGACCATGTGGAGCTCCGGGAAGTTCTTGCGCAGCTGGACCGCGTCCTGCCAGGTCAGGCCCTTGGAGAGTCCCCGCGACACGTAGTTCTGCTTCTTGTCGATCCGGATGCGGCCGGGCCCCGAGAGCGTGATGAACTTGAGCCAGCGCTCCTTCATGCCGCCTGTCTGGGAGAGGGTGTAGAGCACGGCTGCCACGCCGATGGCGAGCGAGAGGCAGGTCAGGGCCGAGCGGACCTTGTGGGCCCGGATCTCAAGGTACGCGGTGCGGCCGAGCTCTGAGGCCTTCATGTCACTCGCTCCTCAGGGCGTCCACGGGGTCGAGCTTGCTCGCCTGGTAGGCCGGGTAGAGCGCGAAGAGCGCGGCCACGAGAGCCGCCACGGCCATGCCGATCAAGCCGTGGTACCATGCCACGGTCGCGACGTCGCGGTCCGCGGCCTTGGCGAAGGTGGAGAGCCCGAGCACGCCTAAGCCGATGCCGGCGAGTCCCCCTGCCAGGCCCAGGAGCGCGGCCTCGACCAGGAACTGGGCCATGATGTCGAGCTTGGAGGCGCCGAGCGCCCTGCGGATGCCGATCTCCTTGATGCGGGAGAAGATGATGGCCAGGGTCACGTTCATGATGCCGATGCCGCCCGCGAAGAGCGCGACCGCGCCGAGGATGATGGCCGCGATGAGCCACTTCTTGGCCTCGGCGAGCTCGTTTTCGACCATGTCCCGCATGTCGTTGACCTCGAAGTCCTCCTCCCCGCGGTGCCGGGATTTGAGCAGGGCCGAGATGGAGGCCTTGGCCCTGGCCACGGTCTCCTGCGAGCCCGTGTCCACCACGATGGACTCCACCGCGGTCGGGGGGGCGGAGTCGTTCTGGTTCCCAAGGACCTTCTGGAAGGTCGAGATGGGGATGACGATGCCGGGCTGGTTCCAGGAGAACCAGCGAGGGTCCTCGTCGCGCGGAGGGTTCTTGAGGGTGCCCACCACCTTGAAGACGCGGCCTTCGATGAGGAGGTCCTTGCCCAGCAGGTCGTGCCGGGAGGAGTACTCCTCGAACTCGCTCTTCCAGCTCCAGAACGAGGCCCAGAACGGCTTCTTGATCCAGCCTCCCGGGACGACCACGACGCAGACCCTGGCCGCGTAGCGCACGTCCCAGTCGTTGAGGAAGCGTCCGCCGACCGTGTAGACCCAGTCGCGCTTGCGCCAATCCGGAGTGATGCCCTGGACCATGGCGTCCGCGATCTTGGTCTGGCCGTCGTGGACCGTGGCGCCCCAGCGGCCCATGAGGGGATAGACCATGTGGAGGCTCGGGAACTCCGAGCGGATGGCATCCGCGTCCTCCGTGGTCAGGCCCCGGGAGAGGCCGCGGGAGACGTAGTCGCGCTTAGCCTCGACCTCCATGCGGCCCGGGCCGAGGAGGTCCATGGCCTTGGTCATGGCGTCCTGCATGCCCTTGACCTGGGCCAGGGTGTAGATGAGGGAGGCTACGCCGACCGCGATGGCCGCGAAGCTCAGGACCGAGCGGAACTTGTTGGTGCGGATCTCGCGAAGGCCGGTCTTGCAGGCCTCCCCCAGGGAGAGCGCTGCCGACCGGGCTGCGCCGGCTTCAGCGGCTTCAGGACTCCTGGAGACGGCCATCCTTCATCCTCAGGGTACGGCCGGCCATGGCGCCGATGCCTGCGTCGTGGGTGACGAGGATCACGGTCCTGCCCTCGGCGTGGAGTTCTTTGAAGAGGGCCAGGATCTCGGCGCTGGACTTGGAGTCGAGGTTGCCCGTGGGCTCGTCGGCCAGGAGCACCTCGGGTCCGTTGGAGAGGGCGCGCGCGATGCCCACGCGCTGGCGCTCGCCGCCCGAGAGCTCGAGCGGGGTGCGGGAGGTCTTCCTGCCCAGACCCACCCGGTGGAGCAGGGACTCGGCGCGGGAGCGGCGCTCAGCAGAGGCGACGCCGGCGTAGGACATGGGCAGGCACACGTTCTCGAGGGCGGAGAGTCGCGGGAGCCGGTTGAAAGCCTGGAACA
>JBAZSR010000235.1:0-5383 GCA_041662295.1 Elusimicrobiota bacterium
GGTCGTCAAGGGAGCGCAAGACCCTGAAGAGCTTGCGCTCCTCGTTCGAGTCCGCGGCCGGCAGGACGCCCGACGGCCGGTCCACGGCGATGACCTTGAAGCGCTTGAGGTTGTCCGGGGCCTTGAAGACCGCCACCGGGTCCTCGGTCCGCGCGGTCTCAAGCCGCGCCATGCCGCCGGAGAGGCGGCTGTAGACCTTTGGGTCGGAGAGCGCGTCCGAGCCGGGGTTGACCACGAGCACGTCGTAGGGCTCCTCGCGCCGCAGGGAGAGTTGGGCCCGGTTGAGACTGCGCTCAAGCACAGGGACGTGAAAGTCGCCGACCGACCGGCCGTGTCCCCGCTCGGCTCGGCGCGCCCGGAACTCGAGCCTCAGGCGCTCCCAGAGCCCGGAAAGGCCCCGGCGGCTGGGAGGGCCCCGCTCCCTGCGGTCCTTGAGGTGCTCGAGCTCGTGCGCGAGGACCGTGGTGAAAAGGGCCGGCGAGGCAGAGAGTTCGGGCCGGATGTAGACGCGGCCGTTGAGGAGCGCGCCGTAGTTGAAGTCCCACCGGCTCACCGGCCGGTAGGGTTTGACGAGGGCGCCCAATCCCGGGTCGATGCGGCCCGCGAGGACCTCCCCGCGCACGAAATCCTGGAAATCCTCATCCGAGACCCCGGCCCCGCGCCTCATGGCGAGCGCGAAAGCCGAAACGGCCGCGACCGCGGCGACGGCGCAGACCGCGACCGCCGCCCCGGCCGAGACGGCCGAGGCTTGCACCGCGAGCCCCAATCCGCTCAAGAGCGTGGAACCGCCGTCCGAGAGGATGGCGGGCGAGACCAGCGCCACGCCCTTGGCCGCCAGAGAGAGCGCGGCATGGATGGCGATGCTGATCCCCGCGGCCGCGGCCGCCAGGGAGGGCCCGAAGAAAGCCGACCGATAGGCTGGCCGGGGCGCTGGAGCGGCCGGGGTCCGGTCTTCGACCGCGGACGCATCCCGGACCTGCCGGCCCGATGGAAGCAGGCCGCTGGCGGTCAATGTCTCCGGCGCCTGGGCCGAGGCGCCTTCTCCAAAGGCCTCGGAAACGGCCAGCCCCAGCCTGAGTTCGAAATCCTTCGTGCCCGCGGCGGAGCGATCCTCAGCCGGAGCGTCCTGCTTGAGCGTGCTCAACGGGGAAGGGGCCTGGAGGTCCGAGACCATCTTCCCGAACCGGTCCCCGGGCACGGACGCCGCGGCCTGGTTCCGGGACAGCAGAGGCGCCAGAACGGGCACGGCGGACAGGACCGCGGCAGGCACGGCCGCGGAGGGCAGCCCGGTCCCGGCAGGGGCATCGCTTGGGACGAGCCCCGGGACCACGGACACGACGCCGGCCGCGGGCGCGACCACGGAGCCGGAAATCTGGATGGAGGCCGGGACCCCGGACTGGGACCCCACGATGCCGCTCCGGCCCCCCCCCACCGGCATGGCCATGCCGCCGTTGACCGGGGCGGAGCGGACCTTGGGGGAGACGATGTTCTGGGCGAAGGCCTCGTAGGGCTGGAGCCCGGCGGAAAGCAGGATGAGGACGAAGCTCAGCCCGCCGGCGATGGTCTTCTTGAACATGGATGACCCGATTCTCTTGATAGGGGAATTATATCGACCGGACCGGCCTCTGTAATGGGCCGGAGGGCCTTGGACTGGGGAGGAATTCGGCCTAGGCCCTGGGGAACCTATGGCCTACCTATTATTGGATGTAATAGAAGTCCGAATCCGAGTCCGCGGGCTGGGCGGGCTTGGGCTTGGCCTTGCCCTTCTTGACGGGCTTGGAAGGCTCGGCCCTGCGCGGGGGCAGGGGGTCGTAGGCCTCGGAGGACTCCTCCACGGCCTCGCGACGGTCCTGCCTGGGCTTTTCGCGGACCTTGGCGGCCTTCTTGCCCCACCCGATGCGGAAGGGCATGACCACGCCCAAATGCATGACCCAGGCCTCGCCCGAATGGTCGCCGAGGCATTTGATCTCGCCGTTGGCGAAGAGGTTGACCCACTTGCTGTTCCACTGGGTGCCCAGGATGAACCGGGCCGAGTCCGGCTCGGGCTTGCGGCTGGATGATCCCGCGATCGGCGAGATGAGCGGAGTGTTGGAGGCCACGGAGAGCCTCGCGTGCACCGAGCCCGTGGCGTAGTTGTAGCCCGAACCGATGAACGGGGTGAAGCTCCCGTAGCGCTTGCTGATGACCGCGTTGATGCCGTAGCTGTTGACGTTCCAATCCAGGTCGCCTTTGACCTGGCTCTCGGCCGAGAAGCCCATGATGTCGTTGACGTTGAAGTTGGTCCGGAAGGTGAACCCTCCCAGGACGTGGTTGTAGTTCATCCCGATGGTCAGCAGGGGGTCCTCCCCCCCGAAGAAATGCCGCCGCACGCCGAAGCCGATAGAATTCGACTGCCCCTTGCCGATCGTTCCCGGGTTGATCTCGTAGTTGGTCGGGGTCGTCATGTCCGCGGCGCGCACCGCCAAGTCCCATCTCCCCGGCAGACCGGCTCTCAAGTGCAGGGCCAGGTTCGGGATGAGCACCTTGGACGGGAAGATGTTGGCCGCGTTCATGTCGCGCAGCTGCTGGGACTGGATGACCGGGAACTTGGACTTGTCGAGCGGCACGGAGCCGGCGCCGATGCTGATGTCCGGCAGGAGACTGCCGCCGTGGACCTCCATGGGCGGGTCGAAAGTCGAGCCCGCGTTGAAGCCCAGTCCCTGGGCAAGCTCCTGGCTCATCCAGTCCATCATGCTCTTGAAATCGTCCGAGAGCGAGGGATTGGCGGCCAGAGCGGGCTGGACGCCCGAAAGCAGGATGGCGGCGGACAGGACGCAGGAAAGCGGTCCCCTCACGTCCGAGAAGATACCACAGCGGTGTTACATAATCATTAGCTCGAAAAACCCGCCTTTCCCGCACCGATCCACGTGTCCCAAGGGCATGGACTCCATGATATCATAGGGCATGGTCTCCCGGAGGACCAGGGTGCCCGGAGGGTGCTGGGGGCGGCATTTACGAAAACCCCCATTGCGTTACATCCGGCCGCTAATGATTCCTACGTTTCAGATTTGACTCCAACGGCAGGTGCTGCCATGGTTCCGTCGGATAAGATGTCCTTGATTGAGCGGCTAAGGCTGCGGTCGCCCCTGGCGCAACTTATCGTTCCCTCCGCGCTCGCCGCTTGCGTCGCCTTGCTCGTCTATACCCCGGTCTTGAGGAATGGGTTCGTTAATTGGGACGACGATATGGTGATCTACATGAACCCCTCCATCCGCAGCCTGGGCTGGGCCAATCTCAGCTGGATGGTCCTCACTCTGCATAACAACACCTACCAGCCCCTCTCCTGGATGCTTCTGGGGTGCATCGTGCTCGTGCAGGGGCTCAAGCCGTTCGGCTTTCATCTGGTCAGCTGGCTGCTCCACGCCGCCAATGCAGCCGTTTACTGCCTTGTCGCCGCCAAGCTCTTGGGATGGCCTGACGGGAAGGAGGGAAGGCGCTCGTTCGATACGGCTTTATGCGCCTTGGTCGCCGCGCTTCTTTTCGCCTGCCATCCTCTGCAGGTGGAATCCGTCGCTCTGGCCGCCGGTCTGGGCGACTTGTTGTCCGCCTTTTTTTTCCTGTTGTCCATCCTGGCCTATCTGCGAGGGAAGGACCCTCGCGGCGTTTCGTCCGGGGAATCCTGGCCCTGGCTATCCTGGGCGTTGTTCCTCGCTTCGGGGCTCTCCCGTTGGAAGGGGTTCGCTTTGCCCGCGGTCCTGCTCCTCCTTGATTTCTATCCGTTGGGCCGGTTGCGGCCTGACCCCCGCTCTTGGTTCGAGGCGGCTTACCGACGGGTATGGCAGGAAAAGATTCCCTATCTGGCCGTCGCGGCGGGGATCCTGCTCGTCAATGTTCTTGCCAAGACAACCCATCCGGGGAGCGCCCTGTCCATGAATCCGGCCGCTTTTTTTGGGGCGGCCACGCTCTACCTCGGGAAATGGCTGGCCCCTTTCCCGCTTTATCCGGTCTATGCGGTGGCAAGCCCCTATGGTTTGCGTTGGCCCCTTGCCGTGAGCGCCGGGATGGTCCTGGCCGTCACAGCCGGTCTTGGGCTGTGCTCCCGCCGGTGGCCTGCGGGGCTGCTCGTATGGCTTTATTTCCTCATCAATGTCGCGCCGATCGTCGCTGTCCCGATCGATGGATGGTGTTTCGCCGCCGATCGCCACGCCTACCTGGCATGCCTTGGATTCCCGCTGCTTGTGGCGGGTGCGTGTCTTAGGGGCTGCCGTTCCTGGTCTCTGCGCCGGTCGATTCCGGGGCTGGCGCCCCTGGCGGCGGTCGGTGTCGTCCTGTTCTTTTTCTGCCGGCTGGTCGTGGGGCAGATCGCCGTATGGCGCGATTCTCATACCCTCTGGCGCCACGTCCTGGAGCATGATCCGGGGAGTCGTTATGGTCATTTCCGTCAGGGCCTTGCTTTCCTGGATGAGAACCGTTTCGCCGAGGCGCTGGCAAGCTTCCGCCTGCAGCTGCGCGCGGAGCCTCGCGTCGCCATGATCAATTTGGCCAACGCCTATAACAAATGGGGCGTGCTGCTGTATCAACAGGGGAGGATCGGGGAGGCCGCCGCGCGATTCAAGGAGTCGGTCGCGTGGGGCCCGTCATTCCAGGAGGGCCACAGGAATCTGGCCGCCGCGCTTCATCGTCAGGGCAGGAATGACGAGGCGATCGCGGCTTACAAGAAGGCTCTCCTTTTGGGCCCCGCGAACGCGGACGCCCACGCTGATCTGGGCTTGGCTTTGGCCGAGTGTGGGGCGAGCTCCGAGGCCCGCGCGCAGCTTGAGGCGGCCCTACGGATATCCCCCAGTCATGGCCAGGCCGTGAAGACCCTTAATGAACTGGACGTTATTCGTCGCCGGCAGTTTGCCCGTTCCCATTGCGGCAACATCCTTCCCGCGAAAGACGGGGGGCCTAGGGCGTCCCCGTGAGGCCGGGCCGCCGCGGCCTGGAGCGCGCCCGTGTGCCGAACAGGTAGCCGAAGCCGACGGACTCGGCCGGCTCGGGCAAGGGCACCTCTTCCTTGCGGCGCAGAATCACGAAGTCCGGAGTCGAATCATCGACGAGATGGCTGCCCGTGACCTCCACCAGCTCGCGGATCGCATCCGCCATGGCGGAAGCCCCAGCCGCCGCCTTCTGCACCACCAGGCAATCCGCCGCGTCCCGGAACTCGGGATGACGCCAAAGGCTGCGCCGCGAGGCAATGAAGCCCTCAACGGACGGGTGCGTCCAATGAACCACCGTCGTCTCTTCGGGAAGCCGTCTGATCGCCTCGATCACGCTCTTGTTCGATCTCTGGAGCTCCAGGCGTTCGGCATCCCCTGCAGTCCGAAAGAGTCGGCGATCGGGGCTGCGGGCTTCCAGCACGACG
>JBAZSR010000236.1:0-5365 GCA_041662295.1 Elusimicrobiota bacterium
GGAGGCGAGGTCCAGCGGAGGTACGGGCCGGAGCTGGAGGCGTTGGTCCGGGCGGCCCGGGTGAGGCACCTTTCCTATAGAACGGAGAAGGTGTACCTGGACTGGGCAGCGAGGTTCCTGACCTTCGCCGGCTATCCGGATCTAGCGGGACTGGACCCGACGCCGGCCATCGAGGGGTATCTGGGGTACCTGGCCATGGAGAGGAAGGTGTCGTCATCCACGCAGAACCAGGCGTTGAGCGCCCTGCTGTTCTTCTTCGTGACAGGGCTCAACCGGGAACTGGGCCGGGTGGAGGACTTCGCCAGGGCCAAGGCGCCCAGGAGGGAGCCGGAGGTGATGACGCCGCGGGAGGTGGCGGCGCTGCTCGGCCGGATGTCAGGGGAGACGGCCTTGATGGCGGCCCTGCTCTACGGGAGCGGTTTGAGGCTCATGGAGTGCGTGCGGCTCCGGGTCAAGGACGTGGACCTGGAGAGCCGCAGGATCATGGTGCGCGACGGCAAGGGGGGCAAGGACAGGCTGGTGCCGCTGGCCGAGCGCTCCGCGGGGCCTCTGCAAGAGCACTTGGCGCGGGTCCGGGCCCTCCATGACGCGGAGCTCGCGGCGGGGCGGGGCAAGGCGTTCCTCCGGCCTTCCCTGGAGCGCGCGTGTCCTACGGCTGCGGCGGAGTGGGGCTGGCAGTACGTCTTTCCGGCCCGGGGCCTGGCGGTGGACATGCGCACGGGCGCGGTGCGGCGGGGCCATGTGCACGCGAGCGTGCTGCAGAAGGCGGTCAAGGACGCGGCTCGCGCGGCCGGGATCGTCAAGCGGGTGTCGTGCCACACCTTCCGGCACTCCTTCGCGACGCACCTGCTGGCCGCGGGCCACGACATCCGGACGGTGCAGGAGCTCCTGGGGCACGCGGACGTGACCACGACCATGATCTACGCGCACGCTCTCGACAAGCCGGGGTCGGGGGTGACGAGCCCCGCGGACGAGGTCTTGGGGCCCTAGCGGAAGTGGTCGCGGACCATCCGGACGATGCCTTCCGTGGCCTTGTCCGGGATCTCCTCTCCCTCCCAGTTGATGGAGAAGTGCGCGTTCTTCTGGGTGGGCCGGACGTAGGTCTCGTACATGGGCAGGACCGTGGAGAGGATCTGGTGCTTGGCGTTCTCGATGGTGCGGCCGCGCTCTCCGATGTCGCGCTCCACGCGGCGCAGGATGGCGGTGGGCAGGCTCGTGGACACGAAGAGCTTGTAGTCGTAGAGCGCGAGGAGCTCGGCCTCGTGCAGGGCGTAGAGGCCTTCCACCACGATGAGCTCGGACGGGGAGAGGGAGATGGTGCGCTTGGAGCGGGTGTGGAGCTTGAAGTCGTAGACGGGCATGCGGATGGGCCGGCCCTCCATGAAGCGCAGGAGGTGCTCGCGGGCCAGGCCGAAGTCGATGGCGTCGGGGTGGTCGAAGTTGTAGGTCCGGCGCTCCGGGAGGGCCATGCCGTCCAAGGGGCGGTAATAGTTGTCCAGGGAGAAGATCGCGCTCTTGATGCCGGCCCTGCGGCACTCCTGGATGATGCGGCGCGCGAACGTGGTCTTGCCCGAGCCTGATGAGCCCGCGATCCCGATGAGGAAGCGCTTCCTGGTCTTGGTGTTCATGGAGGTCCTCCCCGTCGGGATATGTAAGCATTTTGCTGTCTGAGGCGGGCAGGGGGCCGTAGGGCCCAGGCTTCCGGGGGTCCTTCGGCCCGTTTTATGGTATACTCGAAAAACGGGCGATGGGTCGCCCGGCACTGTTCCGGTTGGGGGGGGAATCATGAAGAAGATCCTTGGGGCTTTCGCGGCGATCGTCCTTTGCGGCATGCTCACCGCTGCCCAGGCTCAGCAGATCGAGGTCATCTACGGGGACGATGACCGGCTCGACATCTATCAGGTCACCAACGCCAAGCTGCTCAAGATGGCGGATTCGACGGCCGCGCTCTTCGAGGGCGGCAGCGTCACGGTCGACGGCGCCAAGGCCGCGCTCGCGACCAGGCCCTACGGCGAGGGCATGCGCCTGTGCAAGGAGGAGCCCTTCTACGAGCAGCGCAACGGCGCCTTCTGCTCCGGCTCCCTCATCGGCCCGGACCTCCTGATGACCGCGGGGCACTGCATCGAGACAGAGGAGGCCTGCAAGGACGTCAAGTTCGTGTTCGGCTTCGCGGTCACGAAGAAGGGCGTCAACCCCGAGTCCGTGCCGGCGACCGAGGTCTACGGGTGCGGCAAGCTCCTGGGCCGCGCCCAGGTCGACGACGGCGCGGACTGGGCCCTCGTCAAGCTCGACCGGCGGGTGCTCAACCACACGCCGCTCAAGCTCAACAGGACGGGCAAGATCGCGGACAAGACCCCGCTCCTCGTCATCGGCCACCCGGCGGGTCTTCCGACCAAGGTGGCGGGCGGCGCCTCGGTGCGCGACGCGTCCCCCGAGGGCTACTTCGTGGCGAACCTCGACACCTACGGCGGCAACTCGGGCTCCGCGGTCTTCAACGCGGGCACGGGCCTCGTGGAGGGCATCCTGGTCCGCGGCGAGAACGACTACGTCTGGAAGGGCTCCTGCCGCGTGTCCAACAAGTGCCCGGCGGACGGCTGCCGCGGAGAGGACGTGACGAAGATCTCGGCGGTCTCCACCCAGGTTCCCAAGACCATGGCGGAGTCCTACGACGAGGTCCAGCTCGACACCGCCTTCCTGCAGGCGCTCGACCAGGCTTCGCAGAACTGAGTCCTTTCAGGGCTCGGAAGGGCCGCGCCGACAGACGGCGCGGCCCTTCCTTTTTGTTAGAATGGGGCGGCCAAGGGGGATTCCATGGACCAAGACCGGGGCAGGGCTGTCGGAAGGGATTTCGTGGTCCGGGGGCTCGCTGCCTTCGCGCTCCTGACGCTCGCCGCCTGCGCGGACGTCCGGGACCGCCGGAAGATCGTTGTCGAACCCGGCACGGACATGTCGCGGTATCAGTCCTTCGGCGTCATGCCCTTCGCGGACGACGGGGGCAAGAAGGGACGGGCCCTGGCAGAGCACATCGTCAAGGCGCTCCAGGACCGGGGCCTCAAGACCGTGGACATCGACCTCATGCAGCGGGAATACCGCAAGGTCAGGGGCGACGCCTTCGGCCTGACGCTCTTCAGCCTCAGCACTCTGCGGCGCCAGACCAAGGCCGAGCTCCTGGTCACCGGCTCCATCACGGCCAGGTCCTTCTCCCTGCTGGTCCAGGAGCTCGAGTCAGGCGAAGTCCTCATCAACGTCGCCATCGCGCGGCGGGCCGGGACCATCCCGGAGGATGAAGTCCGGGAGACCATCATGAAGTACCTCTCCGGTGAGGGAGACCCCGGCGGGGGGGGCATCAGCGCCGAGGCGGTCGGGAACCCCTAGGTTCCGGGGGCTTTTAGCGCCGTTTGCTGCTGCGGCCGCTGTCCCTGCCTCCGCTTCCGCCGCCTGCTTCGTCCATCTTCAGGAAGAGGAAGCGCACGCTGAAGCCGTACTTGGCGGAAAGGTCTTTTTCCTTGGCCTGGAGGTAGGCCTGCAGTCCGCGGTTGGATCCCACGTCGAAGGAGAAGACGACCTCGTCGATGGGCGCGCCGATGTTGGACTCCAGGAGCGCGCGGTTGGCGGCATAGTTCTCGAGCTTGGCCAGGACTTTGTCCTTGAGCACCTCGCCGAAGGGCAGCGGCACCCGGGCGGACTTGGCTTCGATGAGCGCGACCTTGCCTTCCGGCGAGCGCGCCACCACGTCGAGCTCCGTGATGTACATCCCGTCCTTGTCGAAGAGCTCGCGGCCGCTCTGGAGGATCTCCCACTCCTTGCTCATGAAGTGGTCCACGGTGGCCAGCTCGAGCAGGAGCCCCACGTAGCGGCCGTAGGTGACGCCCTCGATGATCTTTTCGAGCTCCTGGCCGCGGTACTTCTTCGTCATGGCGTTGAGGTCGGCGCGCATGGCGGCGTCGTCCGCCGGCATCTTCGTCATCTCGTCGAGGAAGGCGAGGCGGTAGCGCGTGAGGCCGGCCTTGTGGAGCTCGGCCTCCCGGCCGCGGAGGAATGACTTGATCTCTGCGTAGCCCCTGGTGTCGAACACGAGGAGCACGTCCTGGAAGCGGCCCATCTCCGCCTCTGCCTGGCCGTCCTGGGCGAACTGGTGCAGGGTCTCCTTGAGGTAGCGGTCCACCCGGCGGATGCCCTCGGCGATTTCGGACTTCGGGTTCTTGGCGTGGTGGAAGTAGACGCGGTGGGTGTTGACCGCGGTCGTGCGGCCGTGGATCGTGGCGACGCCGTCGACCCAGGTCAGGGTCTGCTCAAGGTGCGTGTTGTTCTGCCCGGTGCTCCCGCCCAGGGCCTCGATGGCCTTGATCTTGGCCCAGACGTCGTTGTAGCTGTCGGCCATGACGTCGAGGCTCTCGTCGAGGTTCACGCGGCCGGCATACTTGTCCACCAGCCGCCGGATCTTGCGGTAGTATTCGGCCGCACGCCCGAGCAGGGTGATCCCCTCCTCGTTGACGTCGAAGGCTCCGGCCTCGACCGCGGAGAGGGCCGCGGGGCTGCCGGCGTAGAGGCTGTCGAGGCGGGCGGATTCGGAGAGGCCCGAGGGGTCAAAGGCGCCGGCCTCCCGTACTCCCGCGAGGCTTTCGGAGAGCCGGGCCAGGTCCGCGGAGGCGGACGCCTTGCCCGCGACGCGGGCCGCGGGGACAGCGGCCTCTCCGGCGTAGGGGGCGGGGACGAGCGCGGGCAGCGCGGGGAGGGCCGAGGCCGTCAGGGCCGGTAGTGCGGGAAGACCGGGGAGGGAAGGAGCGGCGGACAGGCCTGGGAGAAAGGGGCTTGCGAAGGAGGGGGAGCCGAATGCGACGGACCTGCCTGAGAGTCCGGCGGTTCCCAGCGGGACCACGCCCGGAGTCAGGACCGGGACCGTGCGGACGTGGACATCGGCGGCCGAGGCCGCGCTGGAAAGGGAGAGGATGAGGACCGCAGCCCAGCGGGAAAGGTTGGTCATGAGGAGATTATAGCGGCGCCGCTGAAAGAAAGGGCTAGGTCTGATGGGCAGAAACAGGAGGGAAGTGGGCCCAGGAGGAACTGGGCACTAGAGGCATGCGCTCAGGGCCCGGCGGGCGGGAGGGGCGTCTCGACCGGTCCCGTGGCCGGCGCCGGCAGCGGCGTCTCGGCCTGCCCCGTGGAAGGGGCCTGCAGGTCTGGTTGAGCCGGAGGCGGGGCTTCGACGAGCCCTGTGGTCCCGTCCAGAAGGGGCGCTTCGGCTTGGGTCGTGGCTGCCTGCGGGAGCGGGGGCGCTGGGGGCGTGTGGGTGCCGACCGAAGCCGGGAGGAAGCGGAGCCGAGGGTCTGTCGCGAACGGGGAGGGCTGTTCCCCTGAGATGCCG
>JBAZSR010000237.1:0-1903 GCA_041662295.1 Elusimicrobiota bacterium
CGAGTACTACGAGAAGGCTATTTCTCTCCTGCCGGACGAAGCAACCCTTACGTCTGGCCCCCTTGCCGATTTCGATCTCTTCATCAAAAACGGTTGGCAGGTCGAGGCCTGCCTTGAGGAGGCAGCCTGGTTCCGCCAGCATTATGTCAAGCAGACGCAGACAAAAAAAAGCAGGTGACCAAGAGAAAAAAAAATCCCTTTTCAGCCGCGTGACCATACCGCTTGACCTGATCTGACAACCCTGGACAATATGCCTTTTCGATATTAATCCATTGATAGAACTTCAAAAGGAGGATGCCAGGAATGCAATTCACCTATTCTTTTCTGCCGATGGGAAGCACCGCACCAGACCCGGTACCATTGGGTGAAGTGTGGCTCGATGTCGGAAACCGGCTGGGGCGGGGTGTTATCGACCACCATGGCGGTGATGCCCAGACAGGGAGCGCGTCGCAGCTCGTTCTCGAGCAGGGAGAGGCCCTGCTCGCCGGACAGGTGACTGCCGATGGCCAGTGCCGTATCGTCTTGCACTCGCCGCTGGACCTGGACGCAGTATGTGCAGCCTGGATTACTGGCCGTGCCCTGGAGCTCGGTTTCACGAGCGTGGCCGACCCCGCTACCCGGAACATGGCCTCAGCGATCAGCCAATATGACCAAGGCTTCAGCAGTGCGGAGAGGCCGCTCCGTTCCTGGCCGATCGTGATGCGGACCCTGTTCGGCGAGGAATTCGGTTCGTTACCGGACATCGAAGTCCTCCCCAAGGCCTTCTCTATTCTCCAGGCCACCCATGATATCCTCTCAAGCGGCTGCACTCTTGAAGAGGCGGCGGAACGGATTGCAACTCCCACGGTAAAGGCTGTCCTCTCCCATGCCGAATTGGCCTATCGGGCTGATATCGAACGGGCCACTCGTTTTCAAATCCGTCTGCCGGTGCGTCTGCTCAAGGCCACGGAGGATTGGATCCCCCAGGGGCCGGCGCGGGTTCCTGACCTTGAAGAAGAGTGGGCTCTGGCCGATGCCGTTTTTTTCAAGAATCCGCGCAGTTCGCTCTTCAAGGAGATGGCCCGCGGCGACCGCCGCAACAGCACTCTTGGTTTCGGCTTCTCCCTGCTACTCGTCTCCCAGACCCTGCAAAACAAGGATGAAGTTTCCCTATTCCGTCATATCGCGAGTACCGACCCCTGTTCTGGTTTTCATCTCAAGGGGCTCGGCGCCATGCTCGAAGCCATGGAAAAAAGGAAGGAGGATAGTGCTGGCGGCCGGTTGCCTCCCGGACGAGTGCGGCTGGCGATGGGGGCAGGACGAGATGGCACTGATGTGGCCTCGCCATGGTACGACGGCCGGGGCCACGGCTTTACCATCATAGATTCACCCAGCCGCGGTGAACTGGGAACTCCCGCCCTCTGCGCATCCCTTCTATCGCCGGAAGAATTTCTCGAGGCCGTCTGGGAGTATGGCAACCCATCGCGATTCGTACCGATAATCGAAAGTCGTACGACCTGCTTTCATCCGGTAGTGCTGGGTGACGGTTGGGAAAAGGAATGGGAGGAGGCCCCCTCCTTAAGCAGTATATGCCCAGGGGTTGATGCAGCAATTGGCAAAGCTGGCGCCTACGTTAGGGTCTATCGTCGAAAAAAGAGTGGTGGACATAGAGTGCCGGCGGCAACGGCGGAATGGCTCTTTGAAATGCCCGGCAAGGAAGCGCTCTGGGCATATGAGGTTTCATCAGGGGAGAAACCTGCGGACCTCCGCGATGTGGCCAAGCAGGCGGAAGCGCTAGATCGGCAGCAGTCGGGAATTGTTCAGGCTCCAGGGCTTGAGTCTTCATCTAGCTTGGCAGCGGTTGAACTTTTTCAGCTTAGGGTGCCCCGCTCCGAGGTGTCAATGCCTCCAGAAGGGGCCACGA
>JBAZSR010000237.1:1913-5360 GCA_041662295.1 Elusimicrobiota bacterium
ATTGCCCACCGGGAAGGACCAGGGTTTGCCTGCCGTGGGGCTGAGCAGGAAGTCGCGGCCGCCCATTTGCTGACTGCACGTGATCAAGAGGCGGTCTTTTTTTCATCGGGCAAAGGGCTGTTGCTGCTTAGCGGTAGGAGTCTCAGCTTTGATGAGGAAAAAAGTTATTTCCGGCCTGAATCCCTGGTTGTGCTGATCGGTCACGCCTTCAGCCTCCGGCTTCGGCTGGAGGAGATCGTCCGTCAGTTTCGCGAACACCGCGAGCAACTGGGACCTTTCAGCGGGCATCGGTTGATGGAAGACCGCGCGGTCCTGCTCGAATTCGAACAGGAGGCATTTTTTCGACACTTCACCTCACACGGCTTTGGCCAGGCAGCCTTTGAAATGCTCCTACAGCGCTTCAACATCACCGAGGCCCATGCCCGTGCCAAGGAAAGCATCGAGGCGCTTGCAAAACACGTGGCCGAGACCCGCGCCACCCTTTTTCAGCGGATCGGTTTCACTGTCACGTTGATAATAGCCCCGCTCGGCATATTGACTGGGTACATCCCGAAAGAAGAGTGGCACGGGCAAAAATGGGCGCCTTTCGGGATGGCAGCCTTGCTATTGGCCGTGTCGCTGGGCTCGATCTGGACGCTCATCTTTCGATCCCACCGCCGCTCATCCGTCCTTGCCCGGAAACGGCGTCTACCGCCTTCAGGACGACCATAGCTGGCGGGCTTTATGTCAGTTGGTGGATCTGGCCTGTTCCCAGTCCCCTCCTTCAGCTCAAGGAACGATTGCCGGCACCATTTCCTGAGCTCAACAAAGAGGGGGTGCCGCTTGGGATGAGATGATTGGTTTAAAATAGGTTAGAACCACGTTCGACAAAATACAGGCGAACTTATCATGCATACCGATCTGAATAAAAGCAGACTGATAGTGTTCGCTACGGCCTTTCTGCTTGCCGTGCCCCTTGTTGCCTGGTACGGAAAGCCGGTGCGGTGCGGGATCAAGTTATGGGCCTGGCGGTTAAGCACATCGACCTCGCCACCAGCATGCGCAGCAGGCTTACGAATTTAATCCCACAAACAATGCTATAGCCGAGAAGGAACAAAATAATGGCCATGAAGGAACGCTACGCCCGCGAAATCATCAACGGCTTCCCCTATCCCATCGCCACCGTCTTCATCCGGTTACGCACCGATGAGTGCATGGATCCCGGTCCGTTGCGCCTCAAGTACCTGCTCGCCACCGGCGAGGCCATCGCCCGTTTCTTGGGGGTGATCACCCTCTGCGAGTGCCGCAGGGTTTTGGAGCAAGGGGAGGTCGCCCCGCCCAAATCCCTCGCCGCCAATTTCAAGGCCCAGTTCTCCCGCCCCTCCTGGGGGATCTGGCTTCAGTTCGTGCGCGAGGGGAGCAGGTGGCTGGCCGACAATGATGTCACGCCCACCATTACCGAGCTGCCCGGTTTTCTCTTTACCGGCTCCGGCAAGGAGAGCGATGCCGCCCGCGCCATGGCCGAGCTCCTTACCGTGCGCAACGGCCTGAGCCACGAGAAGTTGAAGGCCTTGCACCCGGGCGAGTTCCGCCAGCTCTGCGACCGGGTCACCCCGCTCCTTGAAGAGGTGCTCGAAGGGCTCGACTTCCTCCTCGACTATGAGCTGAAGTTCGTGAGCGCCATTGAGGTGCTGAAGCCACGCCGCCGGGATGCTGCCTTCCGGCATCGCTTCAAGCGGATCATCGGCAGTTCCGACGACTTCCACGGCGACCGCCACACCATGCCCGCCTTCCACGACTCCACCGCCATCATCCTGGCCAGCCTGGAGGGCGGCCACTCCCTGAACCTCGACCCGCTTTTGATCCACGAGGAGAACGCCGGCAAGGCGCCGGACATCTTTTTCTATAACGGCATGAAGGCCTCGGACAAGGCGGAGTACGCCGCCTGCAAACATGGCGGCAACTTCACCGCCACCGACCTGGAGCCGGAGCGGGCAGGGGAGATCGGCGACGAGCTCGCCGCCTTCGTCGCCCTGTTCGGCACGCCCCAGGAGGAGAACGGCCATGACCACTGAACCCCATTTCGACTCCTTAGACGACCTCTTCGGCGGCCTCGACAGCGAGCTCGCCCAACAGGCGGGCCGCCACCCCTTCAAGTTCCTCGACCCTTACGGCCCCGAGGACCGGGACATCTTCTTCGGCCGCGATCTGGAGATCGCCGAGACCTACGCCAAGTTCTTCAAGTCGCCGCTGCTCCTGGTCTACGGCGAGTCCGGCTCGGGCAAGACCTCTCTCCTCCAGTGCGGTCTGCGCACCGCGATCCCGACCGAGGACGCAGCCTTCTACACGGTCCGCTCGGCCATCGATCCCTTGGCCAGCCTGAGGCGCGAGCTCTGCCGGGACTTCGATTTCGGCGATGCCGCCCCGCCCGAGGCGTTGAGCGAACTGCTCCAGAAGGTCACCTTCCGCCGCAGCAAGACCGTGGTCCTCATCTTCGACCAGTTCGAGGAGCTCTTCCTCCTCCAATCCGAGCCGGTCCGGCGGCAGCTCATCGCCGAGATGGCAGCCTGGATCGAAGCCGGGCTGAACCTCCGCATCGTCATCGCCATCCGCGAGGAGTATTACGCCCGGCTCACCGAGCTGGAGGCGGCCCTGCCGCAGCTCTATGACAATCGGCTGTGGGTGCGGCGGATGTCACGGCTGCAGGCCGAGGAGGTGATCACCGGCCCCTGCCGGGCCTGCGGGGTGGAGATCGACGCCGAACTGGTGACCGAGCTGGCCGGGGAGCTGGCCAGCGAAGGCAAGGGGGTAGAGCTGCCCATCCTCCAGGTGGTGCTGGACACCCTCTACAACCAGGCGGTGAAGCGGGACGCAACGGCGATCCGTCTGTCGCTTGCCGACTATCAGGCGCTGGGCCGCATCCAGTCGATCCTGGCCAACTTCGTCGAGGACCGGGTGCAGGTCTTCGGCCCCGAGGCGGAGCTGGCTCGTCAGGTGCTGAAGGCGATGGTGACCGCCGAGGGGACTCGCCGGGTCTCGTCACTTACCGAGATCACCGCCCGGGCCGCCCACTTCGGCCCGGCCCTGGCCGAGGAGACGGCCGACGCCATCCTCGGTCGCTTGATCAACGAACGGATCGTGCGCCAGGACGCCGACAGCCACCACTACGAGCTGCGCCACGATTCCCTCGCCCGCACCGTGCAGCAGTGGATGACCGGGATCGAGCAGGAGCTGATGGAGGTCCGCCAGAACCTGGAGAACCGCTTCAAGGAGTACCGGCACCGGGGGGCGCTGTTGGATCAGGAGGCCCTGGCCTATGTCGGACCGTACGAGTCGAGGCTTAACCTGGGGCCGGAGCTTGCGGCCTTTGTGGAGAAGAGCCGGGCGGAAGTGGCGCGCCGGCGGCGCAGGAGGCTCACCGTGGCCTTCAGCCTTTTTAGTCTGGTCCTGCTGGTGGTCTCGGGCCTG
>JBAZSR010000238.1:0-5326 GCA_041662295.1 Elusimicrobiota bacterium
CGGCCTTGAAGGACACCTCTTCCCCAGAGGTCTTCACCGTGACCTCGCCCTCCAGGATGAGGCAGGTCTCACCCGCGTCGTACGTCCACGGGAAGGAGGAGGCTTCCTTGGTCCAGATCGGCCAGGAGGACGCCCTCTTCTCCTCTTCTTCGGTGGGCTTGCGGACTTCGATCTTCATAGGGGGAAGATACCACATAATGGTGCCGGGGATTAAGAAACTTAAGTTATCGCAGATAACTTAAGTTTCTTAATCCCCGGCACCGGCAAAGCAGAGCAGCGACATCAGAGACTGCAGGTGTTGGCGACCGCCTCGAGGAACTTCTGGTAGCGCTTGAGTTCATCGAACTCGTCGCGCGTCAGGCCCGGGACGTAGTCCTCCTGGTGCCAGTAGCGCAGGCGGCTGTAGAAGACTTCCTTGAGCCGGGCATCCTTGATCTCGGAGCCGGGGTTGCGCTTGAGGGAAGAAACCGAGAAATCACGCTCCTTGAGCTTAAGGGCTCAGAACCTGGCCTTGATGTCCACCACGTCCCGCTCGAAGCCGTTGAGCTCCTCGAGGGCGCTCGGGCAGTCCGAGATCTCCACCCTCCGGCCGCTCCTGCCGTCCCAGGACACGTTGACGACCCGGCCGCTGTCCAGAGACGGCATGGGAGGGATCGGCACGTCCCAAGCCGCGTTGTCGTCGAAGTTGGACCAGTCCTTGTCGACCTTCCCGCTGGTGGCCGCGATGACCCTGCCGGTCTTGGTGTCGATCATGCGGGCGTTGACCTCGATGCGGCCGTCCTTGAGCTCGAACACCGTGCCCGCGATGACCGCGTCGATGCCCATCTCGCGGCCGAGAGCCACGGCCGCGCCCGGAGTCATCTGCCGGGCCGAGCCCGTCCGCTCCTCATAAGCCCTGTCAAGGACGTCCCGCTCCACCACGTCCACGGAACCGCCGGCCAGCAGTCTCTGGGCGAGACGCGCGGAGACCACGGCGCCTGACATGGAATCCCTGCCCGTCACCCCGGAGAATGCCACGACCGCGGCGCGCTTCTTGGCGAATTTCAAGGCTGCCTGGGAGATATCCCCAGCCATGCGATGGCTGTCGTCCGAGATCCCCGCTCCTGCGTTTGCGGCAAGGGTCAGACAAAGGACCGCGCTCCAGGCCGTGGCATTCATCGCTTTGAAGCCTCCGCCTTGGAGTTTTCGGCAGCCCGGCCGGCTTTGGGTCTCCCCTTTAGCCCCTCGGCTTTGCGACCCCGGGTTTCCCCGGTCCCGTTTCCGGGAGGTCCGCTTTACGGACCGTGTGCCTTTGACGCTGCTCTGGCACTATGTAGCTTAACAGAACTCCGATGTTCGGTAAATGCACAGAATGGAGATTCCACGTAACAGCGGGGTTACTTCGGATTCAGGCTTTCGGGGCCTGCGGGGAAAGGTAGACGTAGCCGAAGTTTTTCACATTCACGATGCGGTCAGCCAATTCCTCGGGGAGCGCCTTGCGCAGGCGGTTGAGCATCACGTCTAGGGCCCTGGAGGCGCCCGGATCCTCGGAGCCTTCCACCAAACGGAACAGGTCGGCCCTGCTCACCGGCGTGGGACAGCGCTCGACGAGCACGTGCAGGAGCACGAACATCTTGGGCGAGAGCACCGTCACCCGGCTCCCCTTCCAGATGACCTCGCGGTCGTAGGAGCGCAGGGAAAGGTCGTCGCGGGCCAGCATGCCTTCCTCTTTATCCAGCCGCCGGAACACGGCCTCGAGCGTGGCGAGGAGTTCGTGGGGCTGGCCCGTCTTGCCCACGAAGTAGTCCGCCCCGCTCTGGAGGCCCAGCACGCGCTCGCTCTTGTGCGCGGTCAGGAGGATGACCGGCACCCGGCACAGGTCGGGCATGGCGCGCAGCTTCGCGCAGACCTCGAGGCCGCTCTGGTCCGGAAGCACGAGGTCGAGCACGACGCAGTCCGGGTGGACCTGCACGGCCATCTCCAGGGCCTGGGCCCCGGTCATGGCGTATTCGATGTTCTTGATCCCCGCGATCTCGAACCACACCTTCAGGAGCTCGATCCAGGACGGCTCGTCGTCCACGACGAGAATGCGCCGCTCCGTCACGCTAGGGCCGCCCCATCATGAGGCGGATCATCTCGGCAGTCCCTGGGTCGGCCCCGGCCGTGAGCTGCGCGACGAGCCGCCAGAGCGACCATCCCAGGTAGATAGTGTAGACCAGGATCAGGGCCGCGGCGATCCACCTGCCGTTGGACGTGAGCTTGGGGCTGCGCAGGGCGAACGGCAGGGTGAAGGGCCCGAGCAAGAAGAGCGTCATGACCGCAAGGCCCCACTCCGTGTAGTACCATGGGACGTGCGCCCCTTGGCCAGCCCCGCAGCAACGGCAGAAGCGGTCGGAATCCTCGATGGCGGCCTTGCAGCTCCAGCAGACCGCGTTCAGGAGCGGTACGCCTCGACTTGGAGCTCGTCCTCCTCCATCTGAAGGTGGACCGACATGGTCCGGGAACACATCGGGCACTCCTCGGAGAGCGTCGCCCCCTCCTCATCGACGGAGACGTGCAGTTCGAAGACCTCCCCGCAGTAGGGGCACTCGATCGAGGCGGTCTGCTCGACGCGGGTCTTCTCGGGCTTGGTGACCTCGGTGATGACCGATTCGAGCTTGGCGTTGAGCGCCTGGTCCTCGGCCTGGAGCTGCTTGTCGGCCCGGGTCGCGACCGCCTTGGCCGCTGACGGCTTTCCGACGTTCGCCGTCTTCTTCGCTGCTTTCTTGGCCGGCTTGCCTTTAGCCACGGGACCTAGCCTCCGTTGGATGATGTTGAACTCCGTCCGTCATTCTACTACAGAACATGGGTCGATTCAATCCGCGAAGCGCCACAGCCCGGCGCGCACCGCCGCGGCCTTCACGGCGTCGGTCTCCTCCCGCCGGACCCGGCGGTCGAACTGCTCGCAGCGTCCGTCCCCCCCGACCGAACCGGCCGGCCTGTACTGCCCCATGACGTTCACGTACATGTCCCGGGAGAGGCCGGCGAGCCAACCGACGACCCTCGCGCCGTCCTCGGTCATGCCCGGCATGACCAGGTGACGGGCCAGGACCCCGCGCCGCGCCATCCCGTCCGGCCCCACCTTGAGGTCGCCTACCTGCCGGCGCATCTCGACGATCGCGCGCCGGGCGACCGAGGGATAGTCCGGCGCCCCGAGCCAGCGGCCGCAGGCCCGCTCGTCCCAGAACTTGAAGTCCGGCATGTAGACGTCGATGAGCCCGTCGAGGGCCGCGAGGGTTTCGAGGCTGTCGTAGCCGCCCGTGTTGTAGACGAGCGGGATGTTCAGTCCCGCCTCCACGGCAAGGGGCAGGGCCTCGACGATCTGGCCCGCCACGTGCGAGGGGCTGACCAGGTTGACGTTGTGGCAGCCCATCTTCTGCAGGCGCACCATGACGCCGGCCAGCTCGGCCGGGTCCAGGGCATCTCCCCGGCCCGAGCGGCTGATGTCCGCGTTCTGGCAGAAGGCGCAGCGAAGGCTGCACCCGGTGAAGAAGATTGTGCCCGAGCCCTTCGCGCCGGAGAGCACGGCCTCCTCCCCCCGGTGAGGCCCGTGGCTCGAGACCGCGGCCTTGCGGCCGATGCCGCACGCTCCGAATTTGCCGGCTGCCCGGTCCGAGCCTTGACAACGGCAGGGGCAGAGCCGGCACGGCGGACCCAGGAGGGAGAGCGCGGCCTCCACCTTGGCCTTCAGGAGACCCTTCTTGGCGGTCTCCAGATAGGCGGACGTGAAGTCCGCATCGGCTAGGACGAACCTGCCGTCTCCGTGAGCTTCCTTGGGACCGAGGAGCATGCGCCCCGCAAGGATACCAATTTACTACAATCGCCCCCCATGAGTTCCCGCCTGGACCTTCCCTGGCAGCGCGCCGCGGCCGCAGCGGCCGCCATCTCCGTGGCCGCGACCTTCCTGGTAGGCAGCTACGAGTTCGTGCGCAGCGTCTCGACCTCTCTCTTCATCAGCGCCTACGGAGCCAAGAGCCTGCCCTATGCCATGACCGCGGTGCCCTTCGCCATGGCAGCCATGGTCTACGGCTACGGCTGGCTCCTCTCACGCTTGGGCGCCATGAGGACCTTGGTGCTGTCCTCCCTCGGCTCGGCCCTGGTCTTCATCCTTTGCTACGGAGCCCTCAAACAGGATTGGCCCCTGGCCGCGGCCTTCCTCTATGTTTTCCGGCAGGTCTACATCGTGCTCATCGTGGAGCAGTACTGGTCGCTCATCAACAGCTTCCTCAAGCCCGAGCAGGCCAGGCTCTACAACGGCCCCATCATCGGAGGGGCCTCGATCGGGCCCGTGCTCGCGGGCTGGCTCATCCACCGCAAGGCCGTGGCCATGGGCTCGGAGCAGATCATCCTGCTCGCCGTGGCAGCGCTCCTACCCGCCACCCTGCTGGCCTACCTCGCCTACCGCATCTCGGGCGAGCCCACGCCCGCCCCGGACGAGGAGGGCGGCCGGCAAGGCCACCTCCACCTCTCCCTGCTCGGACAGAACCCCAGGCTGGCGCTCCTGGCCGGCATCGTGTGCCTCGCCCAGGTCGTCTCGACCGCCACGGACCTCAGGTTCAGCGCCTTGCTGGAGGCCACGATCCCGCTCAAGGACGAGCGGACCGCGTTCCTGGGAGGCTTCTGGTCCACGACCAACCTCGCCTCCTCGGGCCTCCAGTTCGTGGTCACCCCGCTTCTCCTGAGCATCCTGCCCCAGCGCTGGATCTTCCTCGGCATCCCCATGATCCACATCGCGGCCGCCTCGTTCCTGCTGGCCAGTCCCTCCCTGCACTCGGCCGCCCTCTCGCTGCTCCTCTTCAAGAGCTTCGACTATTCCCTTTTTCGCGCGACCAAGGAGCTCATCTACATCCCCCTCTCCTTCGACAGCCGCTACCGGGCCAAGCAGGTCATCGACACCTTCACCTACCGAGCGTCCATGGGCTTGACCTCGGCGGTCCTCTCCGCGGCCACCATGGTCGCGGGAGCGCTTCCGGGAGGGTTCTATCCCATGGCGGCCATGGGCGCGGCCGCGGCCTGGGCGGGGCTTACCTTGCCGCTGACCGCGCCAGGACCACAAGCCGGTTCTTCTCGTCCGACAGAGGAGAGCCGTCCAGACCCCCGAAGAACCTGAGGGGCGTCAACCCTGCCTGCCGCAAGGCCCGCCCCAGCATCCGGCTGTCCATGAGCCAGAGGCTGAACGAGCGCTCCTGCGCCGTCCCGCCAGGAGCCACCCTGATCCAGCGGGTCTTGATGCGTTTTTTTCCCCGGTCGAGCTCGCGCTCCTCGAGAAGATAGACTCCCCGGTCCTGGAGCGCCCAGGAGCGGCGGG
>JBAZSR010000239.1:0-5318 GCA_041662295.1 Elusimicrobiota bacterium
CAATCCGCCGTTTTCCGACCCTCAGACGGCATTGCGACAAAAGCCTCGACGAGACTTTGAAAAACCGCGCTTTCCCTCCTGCGGCATGCTCCCTGACTCTCCGAACGCTCACAGCATGGCTCAGCCATGCCGGTCATCAGCCGTGGGACCGACATGCCGCATCTCGGACAGCATCCGCTCGTGCCATCCGTCCTGCTGGCGCCGACCGGCTGCTCGACCATGCCGCTGGACACGCATTTCAATGAGGCTGGCAACGGAGTTTCCCCGGACAGATGTGGGGCCACCTAGGCAGAACGGCCATCGCTCAGACGGGCTCCCAGGGTTATTCAGCAGCCTACTGATCGAGCCTGCCGAGGTTGAGGCCCAAGGGCCTGGGGCCTGAGGCAGGCTTGGCCATGGGACGCAAAGAGCGGTGTTCCGCGTGGACTGCGGGGGCGGCGAGCTCGGAAAGGAGGTCCGGGAAGTAGCCGTTGTAGCTGATGAGCATGTTGTTGACCGCCACGGACAGGAAATCGAACCCGTTGCGGCTGGCTCCGGCGGAGCGCAGGTGGATGTCGCGGCGCTCGGGATCGACCTCGTAGACGGTCTCGGCCGAGCCGGACCACCGGGTGAACCCGGGCTTGCCTTCCGGGTCGAAGGCGAGCTCGATGATCTTGGCGGCCTTCTCCTTGGGCAGGTCCGGCACCTCGGTGATGTCCGGGATGACCGCGTCGGCATCCGTCAGATAGAACTTCGCCTTCTTCTCCGGGTCCCAGCCCTTGTGCACCGCGGCGATCCACTCATCCGCGGACATGGGGCCTCCCATGATGGGGTCGACGGCGTGCCAGCGGTTGTCCGAGCCCATGACGAGCGTGGTCACGTGGAAGCGCCACTCCGGGGTCTCCCCGGAGCGAAGGTCGCCGATCACGAAGAGCTTCTTGATCCTGTCGGGCTTGAGGCCGAGCTCCCGGGCGAGCAGGTGCGCGGTCATGGCGCGGCCAAAGCAAAAGCCGATGATGCCGTCTGGGTCGTATTTCTTGAGCTTGCCCTCGTCGTCGAGGCCCGCGATCGGGTGCTCGTAGGTCCGCTTCCAGAGGTCCGCCATCTGCGCAGGGGCAAGGCCGTCGAGAGTGGAAGGGGCCTTGGCCGAGATGCCTGCGTAGAGTTCGAGGGGGGAGGCCGGGGCAGGGACAGGGGCAGGGACAGGAGCAGGGGCCGCCGGCGGGACCGGGGCGGGCACCGGGACTGGAGCGGGCGTCTCTGCGCGGAGCTGGAATCCAGGCGCAGGGACAGGCATCAGGGCCGGGGATGCGGCGTCGAAGCTCGGCAAAGCCGGTGAGCCGGCCCATAAGTCCGAGAGGAAGCTGTTGGAGAGCCGCAGGTCTTGGGACAGGAAAGCGGGGCCCGCTGCGGCGGACAGGCCGGCCGCGCTGGCAAGGGACGGAATCTGTCGGCCAGGGTTGGACATGATCGCGGCCAGGGAGTGCGTCGGGGGCAGGCATAGCCCGGCCATGAGCGCAAACGCCGGCAAGGCAGGACAGACTGCTGGGCGCGGGAGCATGCTGATTAATTTATAGCATGGGGCGGCCGATTGGCGGGGGGCAAAGGGCCCAGGGTTCGGCTGCCATGTGTCCTAGGTCTTGCTGGGCCCTAAGTCCTAAGTCCTATTTGGTATCATGGGTGCATGAGCCTGGCACTGCTCCTCTCCTGCTTCGTGGCGTGCTCCGTCTTTGCCGCTTCCCCTGCTCCGGCTGGTCAGGCGGAGCCTGCGTCGGCCAATCCTGCCAAGCCCGCTGCAGCCAAGCCCTCGGCTTCCAAGCCTGCTTCATCCAAGCCCGCGGCTTCCAAGCCCGCAAGGTTCGAGCCCGCTGCGGCCAAGCCTGCGGGTTCCAAGGCCCAGCCCTCCAAGGCCAAGGGCCCTCCGTCCAAGGAGGAGCTGGCCGCAGGCATCGACACGAAAGTGCTCGTCATCAAGAAGGAGCAGAAAGGCAGGGACAGGACCGTCCGGCTCAAGACCAAGGACGGGTGGTGGATCGTGTTCACCTACAGGCCGCCGGTGAAGCGAGGGCCGGTCGCGGTCCTGGCCCACGGCTACGGCTCCGGCAGGGCGGAGTGGCTGGGCCTGTCCGCGGACCTTCACAGGAAGGGCTGGGGCACGCTCGCCTTCGACATCCGCGGCCACGGCGACAGCGCGACAGGCCCTTCCGGCAGGGCGGACTTCAACTTCATCGACGGCAAGGAGGGCTGGCTTGACGCGGCGAAGGACTTCGACGTGGTCCTGGAGTGGCTGGCGGGCCAGAAGGTCCCGGCCTCGCGCACCTGCCTCGTCGGCGCGTCCCTGGGCGCCAACCTCGCCGCTGTCGCGGCCGCGGGCCATCCGCGCCTGGCCTGCGCCGCGCTCCTGTCCCCTGGCCGGGACTTCAGGGGCGTGAGGCTCGACGAGAGCCCTTCCCCGCGGGTCCGGACCCTTGCCGCTGCTTCCCCTGAGGACCCCTACTCGTACCAGACTCTGGTAGGGTTCCGGGCCAGGGGAGGGGGCAGGACCCTGCTCGAGGCTTCGCGCGGACATGGCGTGGAGATGCTCCGGGACGCTGACTTCAGCGCCGACCTCGTGAAGTGGCTCGACGCCGCTGTGAAGCGTTGAGCCGGCCTAGGCCCAGAGCTCTTCTGGGCCCATTTTCAGCGGTTTTTTGGGTCCTAAGGCTCTAGGGCGTTGAAGGCGTTCGCGCCTATAATTCTCTCCACGATGAGCACGATCCCCGCTCGCGTCATCCTCGTATTCTCCCTGCTCGCGGCTTCCTGGCACCCGGCCGCTGCCCAGACCATCGGCGCTGCAGCGGCATCCTCCTCGAGCCGCGTCCCTGCTGTCCCGTTCCAGGTCGCTGTCCCGCTCTCGAGCGCCGGGTCGAGACGGCTTCATGCTCCGTCTTTCGCTCTTCCCCAGGCGGGCCTGCCGGGCCTGGGAGTCCTGCCCGTCATTGCCGCGCCTCCCATCGCGCCGGTCCTGAACCAGGCGGTCCCTGGTGTCCTGTCCCTGCCGGTCTCAGCCGCGGTCCCTGTCGGAGCGGCCGACAGCACGCTCTTGGGAAGGACTCAGGAACTTGCGGATTCCATCCAAGCGGCTTCCAGTCAGGACCTCTCAGCCGGGCTCGAGGCTGTTGAAGGACGGAGCGCCGAGCTTGCCAAGGCCTACGACGGCGTCACGGCCGCGGCATACCAGCCAGCGGACCCTGTCGAAGCCGGCCCCTCCGTCCCGCAAGCCCAGGCCCAGGTCCTGGGCCAAAGCCAGGGCCTGACCTCCTTCGTCTCCAGGCTCCTGCCGTCCTCCAAGCCTGAGAAGGCAGCTGCCAAGCGGAGCTTCGTCGCCACCGGGGTCTTCAAGGTCGGGATGGAGGCCCTGGGCGTGTCCATGCCCATGATCGCGCTGACCCTGTTCGGCAGCGCTGTGTGGCTGGCGAACATGGCGGTCACCTGGGGCCTCTCCATGACCGTGGCCAGCATGCTCGCGGGCGGGTGGATGGACCGCAAGCCCGTGCACAAGGTCATGGCCAAGGCCATGGTGGTCCAGGCTGTCGCGGTGGGCGCCATCCTCGGGCTCTTCCTGACCGGCCTTGGAACGCCTTGGATCATCCTCCCGCTCTACGCCGTGGCAGGAGCGAGCATGGGCGTGGTGGTCACGGGCAGGAACCTCCTGCCCGCCAAGATCCTCGGCAGCGACCACGCCAGCCTCGGCAGGTTCAACGCGGTCACGCACCTGGTCTACGAGGTTGCGGGCACGGTCGCGCCGCTCCTGGTTGGATTGATCATCGGCAAGCTCGGCCTCGTGGCCGGCCTTTTCCTGCATCCCCCGGCCTACCTCCTGGCTGCCTGGCTCTTCTCCCGCCTGCCCCTGGGCGAGGCCGCTCCGGCCTCTGTGCAGGGTCGTGTCTCGGTCCTGCCCTCCCGCGGCCTGTCCGCCTGGCTCAAGGAAGGGGGTGCGAGCCTCTGGCGCCTGGCCAGGAACGCTGTCTCGGACGTGAAGGCCGGCTACGGAGTCATGTGGAAGGACCCGAGGTTCCGTTGGATCGGGATCATGCTCCTGGGCCCCATGATCGTGCACCGCGTCTTCGAGCAGATGGTCGTGCCCTTCTTCATCAAGACCTTCCTCAACGCTCCGGAGAGCTCGGCCTTCGTGGTGAGCGGCTCCAATTTCGGGGAGCTCCTGGGCGCGCTCCTGCTCATCAAGACCATGACCTCCCTGGCGGACAAGAAGCCCGCCTCTCCCTACCGTTGGGTCAAGCCCATGGCCCTGGGGACGCTCGCGACCTGGTCCCTGATGCTGACCGGCAGCCTCTGGATGATCATCCCGCTCGTGGCGGCCATGAGCTTGACCTGGGCCGCCAACGACATCAACCTGACCTCCTACCTCCAGTCCCGCCTGCCCGACGGCGTCGAGGGCAAGGCCATGGGTTTCCTTATGGCGGCGGAGCTCGCCGCCATCCTCGGCATCTCCTACGTCCTGGGGTTCCTGTTCGACATCGCGGCGCCCATGACCTCCATCGTGGTGGTCAACATCGGCGCGACCGGGCTTGCCGCCTTGTTCTGGCGGGGCAGGAAGCGCCTCAAGGAAGCCGCGGCTCAGAACAAGTAGCGGAACAGGTTCAAGGCCGTTCCCGCGGGCGCATGCCTATTTGTTAAGATGAGTCGGTGAAAACCCAGTACGCCCAGAAGTTCTACGAGCGGTTCCTCGACTTGATCGAGGTCGAGCGCCGGGCCGAGCGCGACGAGAACATGCGGGAGCTCCACCGCTTCCCGCTCGAGACGCGCATCGCCATGGGCAAGACCGTGACGGGCCTCGAGCTCTTGTCCGTGGACGAAGGCGTGGGCGGGACCTCGCTCCTGCGCTTCACGCGGGCCTCCAAGGGCGAGGAGCTCTCGCCCTTCCACTCTATGGGCCCGGGCGACCTGGTCCTGCTCACCTTCCCGACCGGGTTCGACCCGAAGACCATGGAGGCGACCCTCTACAAGGTTGAGGACGGGGCCGTGACAGCTTCGGTCAACGGGCCCGGGCCCTCGAGGATCGGGCCGGGCTGCCAGCTCGACCTCATCGGGTCCGAGGCGACCTACAAGCAGATGAAGCGGGCCCTGGTCTCGGTGCTCGACGCCAAGAAGAGCCGGCTGGCGGTCCTGCGCGACATAGCCCTGGGCAAGCGCGACGCCAAGAGGCTGGGCTCCAAGCAGGGGATCAAGTACTACGACGCGAGCCTCAACCAGTACCAGCGGGAGGCGGTGCGCAACTGCCTCCTGGCCGAGGACGTGGCCTTGGTCCACGGCCCTCCCGGCACAGGCAAGACCACGGT
>JBAZSR010000240.1:0-3670 GCA_041662295.1 Elusimicrobiota bacterium
ACCCCTACATCGTGGGCATCCACGAGGTCCTCGAGGCGGGCGACGACATCTACCTCGTCTTCGATTTCGTCGAGGGCCGCCCCCTCTCCAACGTGCTCACCGAGCGCAAGCGCCTGCCGTTCCAGGAGTGCGTCGACATCTTCGCGAACGTGTGCCAGGCCATCGATTACGCCCACAAGAAGAACGTCCTCCACCTCGACATCAAGCCCTCCAACATCATGGTGGACGCCAACGGCTTTGCCAAGGTGATGGACTTCGGCCTTGCCAGGCACGAGGCGAAGGAGGACTCGTTCTCAGGCGTGGGCGGCAGCGGAACCTTCTGGTACATGTCCCCGGAACAGCACTCGGGCGTCACGACCCCCGCGGCCGACGTCTACGCCATCGGGGTGACCGTCTACGAGGTCCTGACCGGCGACATCCCCTTCAAGGGCCCGGACTTCCTCAGGCAGAAGGACCACCTGCTCTATGTCGCGCCGACCCAGCTCGCGCCGGACCTGCCGGCCGGCATCGACGCGCTCATCGCCGACGCCCTCAAGCCTCAGATGACCCAGCGGTTCCCGGGCGGCCCCTTGGAGTTCTTGGAGCGGCTCAAGGCCCTGGCGGGAGAAGCGGCATCGGCCCCGCCGTCCCAGCCCTCCGGAGGAGACGGCCCGTCCACACCGGCCCAGGGTCAATTCAGCAGACTTCCTCAGGCCCCGGGGTTCGCAGCGCCGCCGCCCAAGCAACAGCAGGCCGGCTAGCAGACTGGCCGGGCAACCCCTCCGCCGTGGAGCCACGGGTTGAGGAGGTTGCGGGGGTCGAAGGCGGCCTTGACGCGGCGCTGCCACGGGCCCGCGGAGAAAGCCCTGGCCGGAGAAGCCGGCGCCGCGGCCGGAATGGGAGAGGGATAGGCGCGAAAAGTCGCGTCGAGGATCACGCCCAGGGTCCCCCAGGAGCCCAACAGGAGGCGGGGCAGGTCATAGCCCGCCACGTTCTTGACGATCTTGCCCCCGAGATCGAGCACTTCAGCGTCGGCCAAGGCCAGCCGCACGCCGATGAGTTCGTCCCTGGCCCCGGGCCAGGCCTTTGAGGCAAGGAGCCCTCCCAGCGTCCCGCCAGACTCGGGGAGCCTCAGGCCCCAGCCCTGGGCCCCGAGCTCGAGGCGCAGGGCCTGGAGCGCGATGCCGGCCTCGACCCTGACGACGCAGTTGCGCCTGTCCAGCTCCAGGATGGACTTCATGCCCGCCGTGACCACGGGGGAGAGGCTCTCCCTGCCCGGGATGGCGACCGGAAGGCGCGAAAAACTGCCGGACACGAGCATCCCCTTGCTCTCGGCGGAGCACTGGCGGATCCTCTCCACCACGAAAGCCGCGGCTTCGCCGAGCCGCGGCCCCGGGGGGCGCACCAGGACCCCGGCCGCGGGCTCGGCCGCAGCGGCAGAGGGAGGGATCGACTCCGGCAAGGCCTTGCCGGGATTGGCGAGCCCACCGGGGTCGAAGCCGTCCTTGAGCCTGGAGAAGAGCGCGAGGGCCTCGGGCGGGAACATCCAGGCCAGGGCCGAACGCTTCTCCAGGCCGATGCCGTGCTCGCCGGAGACCGTACCGCCGAGCTCGACGCAGACCCGGAGCATCTCCATCCCTGCGGCCCTCACACGCCCGGTCTCCTCGGCATCGCGCTCGTCGTAGGAGATGTTGGGGTGCAGGTTGCCGTCCCCGGCGTGGAAGACCAGGGAGGCTCTCACCCGGTGCCGCGCCGCGATCTCCCGGACCCGCCGGACCGCCTCAGGGAGCCGGTCCCGGGGGACGACGCCGTCCTCGACAAGGACGTTGGGCGCAAGCCTCGTGGTCGCTGGGTAGGCGCCGCGCCGGCCCTCCCATAGCCGCTCGCGGTCCGCGGCCTCCGCGGCCCGGCGGCAATCCCTGGCCCCGGAGCGGGTGAAGACCTCCTCCACCCGGTCGGCCTCGAGGCGGACGGCGTCGACCCGGCCGTCGAGCTCGACGAGGAGGACCGCCTCGGTCTTGGGGTAGCCGCTCGGGGCGTACTGGTCCACGGATTCCACGGTGGAGCGGTCGAGCGCCTCGAGCGAGCGGGGGATGACCCCGGAAGAGATGACGGCGCCGACGCACTCCATGGCGGCCTCAAGGGTGTCGAAGCCCGCCAGCAGGGTCTCGACCGCCTCGGGGGCGGGGAGGATCCTCAGCCAAGCCTTCGTCACCACGGCCAGGGTCCCTTCCGACCCCGCGAGCAGGCTCACGAGGTCCGGTCCGGGGTCGTCGAGCGCGAAGCGCTCGAGGCTCCCGTCCGTCATGACCGCCTCCAGCGCCAGCAGGTGGTTGACCGTGACCCCGTACTTGAGACAGCGGGGCCCGCCCGCGTTCTCAGCGATGTTGCCCCCGATCGTGCACACCTTGTGGCTGGCCGGGTCCGGGGCGTAGAAGAAGCCCAGGGGCTCGAGCCGCTTCTGGAGAGCGAGGTTGACCACTCCCGGCTCGACGAGGGCGAAGCCCCGGCCGGTGTCGATCTCGAGGATGCGATCGAGGCGCGCGGTCGAGAGGAGGATGCCGCCCGGGGAGGCGACGGCCCCGCCGCAGAGGTTGGTGCCGGCGCCGCGCGGCGTGAAGGGGATCCCCTCCCGGGCGCAGAACCGGACGGTCTCGACGACGTCGGCCGCGGTCCGGGCAAGGACCACGGCGCGGGGAATCTCCGAGCGCACGGCCGCGTCGTAGGCGCAGGCCGCAAGCTCCGCGGGGTCGGTCAGGAGACTCCCCCTAGAGAGACGCCCGACCAGGGCTCGGAAGGGGTCCAGGCTCACTGCCGGACGGGCAGGTGGAAGAAGAAGCGCGAGCCCTTGCCCAGCTCGGACTCGATGCCCATCTCGCCGCCGTGGCGCTGGACGATCTCGCGGGCGATCTTGAGGCCCAAGCCGAATCCGCCCTTGCGCATCTTCTGGGCTTCCGCGGTCTGGAAGAACCGCTCCCAGACCCTGGGGACGTCCTCTTTGGCGATGCCGATGCCCGTGTCGATGACGCTCACGGTCATCCAGTCCTTGCTGGCAAGGTCCACCCGGATGGTCACGGACCCGCCCTCCTTGGTGTACTGGATGGCGTTGGTGCAGAGGTTCTGGACGACCTGCCCGAGCCGCTGAGGGTCTCCCTGGACCGGCAGGGGCGCCTGGGGGAGCTGGACGCTGAAGTTGATCTTCCGCTGGCCCGCGACCACGTCGATGCGGGACTTGACCTCCCCCACCACGCCGCCGAAGTCCATGGGGACCATGTCCACGCGGAGCTTCCCGGACTCGATGGCGGCCAGGTCCACCAGGTCGGAGATCAGCGCGTTCAAGGCCTTGGCCGCGGAGTGGATGTGCGTGGAGTACCTGATCGCGTCCGGGTTGTTCTTGAACTTGGCGCCGATGACTTCGCAGTAGCCGAGGATGGCGGTCAGGGGATTCTTGACGTCGTGCGCCACCATGTGAAAGAAGCGGGTCTGGAAGCTGTTGATCTGCCCGAGCTGACGGTTGGACTCCGTGAGCTCGGAGTTGAGACGCTTGATCTCCGCGTCCTTGCGCCGGCGCTCGAGCGCCTTCTCCACCGCGCCCAGCAGATGCACGGGCTTGACCGGTTTGATGAGGGTGTCGTCGACGCCGAGCTCCACGACCTCGCTCAAACGCTCGACGACGCTCTCCACCGGGTAC
>JBAZSR010000240.1:3680-5308 GCA_041662295.1 Elusimicrobiota bacterium
TTGTCCACCATGAAGATCATCCGCAGGTCCGGGTCGACGCGGCGCAGCTTCTCCGCGATGTCCCGGCCCGTGACCTTGGCGTAGGCCATGGCCGCGCCGATGACGGCCAGGTGGATGGAGCCTTTCTTGGCGACCCGCGCCTCCATCTCCACGGAGTCCTTGACCACGTTGACCTGGTAGCCGGCGTTGAGGAGGGCCTGGGCGAGCGTGGTCCCGGCGTCCTTGTCGGAATCGAGCAGGACGATGGTCTCCTTCTCGGCCGGGGCCGCCGTGCCCGTCGCCTTGCCGGACGCGGCCTTGAGGATGGCGGGGACCAACTGGGCCTGCTCGCGCAGGATGAAAGCCGGGTTGCCCTCCTGAACGGCCTTCACCGAGGTCCGGTAAGGGTCGCCGCCGGTGACAAGGTAGCAGCGCGCCTGGGGGGAGATCTTGCGGACCGCCAGGTCGAACGCCTCGGCCTGGGCCACGGTGCCCGGGAACATGGCCACCACGACGCGCTGCGCGGGCCCGGACTCGGCCGCGGGCGCCTCGTCGCCCCCTTTGAGCGTGTCCCAGAGGCTGCGCTTGCGCGGCGTCGGAGGGGGCGCGGCCGCCGTCAACGCGGCCTGCTCCTGGAGGAAGTCCGCCACCCCGAGGTGGGACTCCATCAGGACCGGCTGGATGCCGGCGCTGGGCAGAAGCAGCTGGAAGGCCTTGGCCGAGAAGAGGACGGGGTCCACGAGAAAGACCACGTACTTGCCCGCGGCGCGCACCGCGTCGACGAGGCCCTGGGGAAGGGGCCAGGTCAGCCGGCGCATCGGCCCGGGGTCGTTCGGGGAGAGGGTCTCCTGCGTCTCCAGCACGAAGTAGGCGAAGCCGCCGCGCTCGCGGTGGACGCGCTGGATGCTCTCCCGGTCCGGGGGCGGGATCCGGACGGCGTCCACGACCATGGCGGAGATCTCCTCCGTGCCCAGGGCCACGGCGGCCTCCCGGACGGTCTCGATCATGGTGAAGGCGAAGCCCTCGCCGGCCACGGCCACGGTCAGATTCTTGAAGAAGACATGGTCGTTGGTGACCATGAAGATCCGGCCGTTGGACGGCTCGGTCATGAAGGCTCCGGCATCATCTTGGCCGTGAAATGCGCCAGCCGCTTCGAGCCCTCGAGCAGGCGCATCGGCGGCAGGCGGTCCTTGCGGCGCGCGATGTCGCCGAAGACCTCGATGACATAGTCGATGTGGCTCTGGGTATAGACGCGGCGGGGCACCGCAAGCCGCACGAGCTCCATGGAGGCGGGGACGAATTTCCCGTCCTCGTGCCGGCCGAACATGAGCGACCCGATCTCGACGGCGCGGATGCCGCCGGTCCGGTAGAGCTCGCAGACGAGACTCACGCCGGGATAGCCCTCGGGCCTGATGTGCGGCAGGAACTTCTTCGCATTGACGTACACCCCGTGCCCGCCGGCGGGCTCCACGATGGGCACGCCCGCCTTGCGCAGCCCGTCCGCGAGGTACTCGATGGAGCGGATCCGGTAGGTGAGGTAGTGCTCGTCGAGGACCTCCTCGAGGCCGCGGGCGATGGCCTCGAGGTCGCGGCCCGCCAGGCCGCCGTAGGTCGGGAAGCCCTCGCCGAGGATCAGGATCTCGCGTGCC
>JBAZSR010000241.1:0-1001 GCA_041662295.1 Elusimicrobiota bacterium
CGGCGGGCAAGGTGCGCTGGGACGCGAAGAACGACAGCGGCAGGGACGTGTCCTCGGGCGTGTACATGGCGGTGCTGACGAGCCCCGGGATCAGGCGCGTGGTCAAGAAAGTGGCCATCGTCCGATGATCCGGATGGGAGGATTGATTTGAGGAAGAATTCGAGGGAGGCCGTTCTAGCGGTCGCTCTGCTCGCTTGCGGCGCGGGCGGAGCTCTGGCCAAGACAGCTGGCACGGACCCGTTCGATTTCCTCCTGCTGGATGCCAATGCCCGGGCCGTGGCTCTGGGCGGGGCCTACACCGCTCTGGCGGATGACTCGAACGCCCTCCTCTACAACCCGGCAGGCCTGGGATTGGTGCGGCGCTACGAAGCGACGTTCATGCACAATCAGTACGTCGATTCAGTGAGCCAGGAGTACCTGAGCCTGGCCCTCCCGCAGGGGTTCGGGTTGAGCTTCAACTATCTGGACTACGGATCGCTCACGCGAGCGACCATCTCCCGGAAGGACGGCAGCTTGGGCAGCTTCAGCGCCAGCGACCTGGCCGCTTCACTCGGCTACGGCATCAGGCTTTACAGGGGCCTGAGTCTGGGGCTCGCCGCGAAATACCTGCGCGAATCGATCTACCGCTACGAGGGCCATGGCGCGGCGTTCGACGTCGGAGCCATGTACATGCTCCAGGAGGACCCGCGGATATCGTTCGGTATCGCGATCCAGAACATGGGCACGCCTGTCCGGTTCCAGGGGGAGCGCGAGCAGCTTCCCCTGACCCTGAGGGCCGGTGCGGGCCTTGGGTTCAGCCTGCTGGGCTTCGAGAACACCCTGGCCGCCGAGATGTCCAAGAGGCGGCTCGAGGACCCCGCGATCGGGGTCGGGATGGAATCGGTGGTGGCTGGGATGTTCCCGGTGAGGGTGGGCTACACCACGAGGAACGACGCGGACATCGGCTTGACCGGAGGCGTGGGCTGGCGCTACCGCGACCTCTCGGTGGACTACGCGATCGC
>JBAZSR010000241.1:1011-5300 GCA_041662295.1 Elusimicrobiota bacterium
GAAAAAGGTCCCCTTGGGCTCGGTCGAGCCGAGGCGGGTCTCCGACGCTCCCATCGCGGTCGTTTCCAGGCCGAGACCGGTCCCTCAGCGTTCCATCCCCACGCCCGCGGCCAAGCCGGGAGAGACTTGGGCCCCGGACACGGCGGCTCCTGCTTCCGCTCCGTCTCTTGCCGCGGAGGAGAAGGCTGTCCCTCCCGTGGACACGGAGGTCGAGATCGAACAGCATCTCGCTGCCGCGAAGCGGTCCGTGCAGAAGCGGCAGTTCAAGTCCGCCCGCCAGGAGCTCGACGCCGCGGCCGGACTCATGAAGCCGGGCGACCAGAGGATGGCGCTCTATCACGAGCGGATCGGCTTCATCGCGTTCATGGGGGGCGACAGGAAGGCTGCCAAGGCCGCGTACATGAAGGCGATCCAAGCGGCCCGGGAGACGGGATTCGGAGGCCGGACGGTCGGCGACGCGCACGCGGGCCTCGGCATCTGCCTCTCCCGTGAAGGGAACGTCCGGTACGCCGAGACCTTCCTGAGGAAGGCCATGGAGATCGGGCCGAGCCCGGCCATGAAGCGGCTTGCGCAGAACGAGCTGGACTCTCTCGAACCTGATGCTTCCGGCGAGGACCTCTTCGAAAGCCGTTAGTCCAGGGTTGCGGCCGCGAGGCGCGGGTTGCCTTTGATCCCGGAGACCCAGCGCCGCAGTCCCTCTTCAGGGACGACCAGCCTCATCTTGGGCAGGGTCTTGAGCCATTCCTCCTGGGAAATCTTCTGGCTGGAGATGGTCTCGAAGAGGATGCTCCCGTCCTCCCGCCTCTCCAGGAGGCGCACGATCTGGAAGGCGTAGTCGCTCTCGATGAGGCCCTTCTTGAGCTCGCCTGGTGAGAGGCCGGCGAGGTGGGGGCGGACGAATTCGGGGTCCACGGAGCGCTCCCGGCCGTGGGGAGGCATCCCCCTGTCATGCCGCAGGTCCGGGGCTCGGGCCGGCCCGTCGCCGGGTTGATAGGTCGAGCTCGCGTATGAGAGGCCGTAGCGCTCCGCTGTCTCGGCCATGCCGGAGCCTCGCGCAGCGTCCTCGGCCGCGGACGCGACCTTGCGGCGCAGGGGCTCCTGGACCTTGGGGTCCCGCATGATGAACTCGCGCATCCTGGATTCGACGAACGCGGTCTTCACGAACACCTGATGATAACGCTTCACCCTTTTGCCGAAGTGTCGTTTGATGCAGTCGAGGATGTCCGGGGCCCTGGTCTCCCGGTCGATGCGGCCAGCCTCCTTGGCCAGGTCTGAGGAGGCGACCCTGGGCTTGCCCGCCGACCGCATGGCTCGTTCCGCGATGGCGGCCTCCAGGAGCCTCATGAACGCGGCCTCGCGGGAGGTCATGGCGCCCTGGCCGTAGCAGGCCTGGGAGGCCTGCCAATCCGAGAGGTCCGCTTCCGTGATGACCACGCTGTTGTCAAGGCTGGCCACCGGCCGGGTCTTGGGAGAGGTGTTCCCTGGGCCGGGCAGGAGAAGGAGCGCGAGGGCGAGCGTGGTCTTCATGGCTGGTCCGGGGCGAGCACCACGCCTTCCCAGGGGCCGAGCATGAAATCCAGCCTGCTGTCCTCGACTAGGAAGACCCCGCCCTCGGTCAATTCCTTCATCAGGGGAGCCTGGAGCCAGGGGGGAAGGGTCAGGTTCACCGCTGCCGTGCCCTCGCCGCGGTGCAGGACGACCAGGGAGACCGCCTTGCCGAGCCTGCGGCCGAAGGCGTAGACGCCCGAGGCGTCGTCGGCTTTGAGGACCTCCACGGAGCCGCGCCGTAGCTCCGGCCTGGACTTGCGAAGCCGGATGAGCTTGCGGTAGTGCTCGCGGAGGCCCTCGTCGCGCGCTTCGGGGTCCCAGGGGAAGGTGCGCCTGCAGTCCGGGTCCTTCACGCCGGGCACGGCGACCTCGTCGCCGTAATAGATGACGGGCGCGCCGAGGTAGGTCATCTGGAAGAGCGCGGCCAGGCGGTGGGCCTTGCGGTGGTCCTTGAGGAGCGTGGCCAGGCGCGGGGTGTCGTGGGAGCCAAGCAGGTTGAACTGGACCGCGAGGCTGCTCCTGGGATAGCGGTGGCGTTGTTCAAGGAGGGTCTGGTGGAACTCGGCGACGGACCCGGACTTGGGGCCGAAGAAGTCGAGGACCGCCTTGCGGAAAGGGTAGTTCATGACCGCGTCGAACTCGTCTCCGCTGAGCCAGGCCAGGCCGTCCTCCCATATCTCGCCCACGATGTAGGCGCTGGGATCGGCCTTGCGGACCGCTGTCCGGAACTCCTTCCAGAACCCATGGTCGACTTCATTGGGCACGTCGAGCCGCCAGCCGGACGCGCCTTTCTTGAGCCAATGGGACCCGGTCTCCAGGAGGTGGCGCCGGGTATCGGGGTTGTCCACCGCGAGCTTGGGGAGGTGGCCGAAGCCCCACCAGCACGCGTAGTTCGGCGGGTCCTGCTTCACGGGGAAGGAGCGGATGTCGTACCACTTGGCATAGGCCGAGGCCGCGCCCTTCTTCATCACGTCCTGGAAGGCCCAGAAGGAGTCCCCGCTGTGGTTGAAGACCCCGTCGAGCACGACCCGGATGCCGGCTTTGCGGGATGCGTTGATGAACCGGTCGAAAGCAGCGTTGCCGCCGAAGGCCGGGTCCACGGCCCTGTAGTCCGAAGTGTCGTACTTGTGGTTGGAGGGAGCGGTGAAGACCGGGTTGAGGTAGAGGGCGTTGATGCCGAGGTCCTTGAGGTAGCCGAGTTTGGCAGCGATGCCGTCGAGGTCTCCTCCGAAGTGGTTGCCGGTGGAGGGGGCCGCGTCCCAGGCTTCGGCTCCGGGAGGGTTGTTCGAAGGGTCTCCGTCCGCGAAGCGCTCAGGAAAGATCTGGTAGAACACCGCGTCAGCGGTCCAGGCTGGGACGTCCAGGCCCGGGACCGAGGCGTCGAAGCGGAACAGGTCCTTGCCCGCTGGCCGGTCCGTGGAGGGCCCCGCGGTTCCGAGGTGGAGGGAGGCCTTGCCGTCTCGGGCGAGGAAGGAATACCTCAAGGGCTTCTTGGCTGCCGGAAACACGGCTTCCCAGAAGTCGAAGCCGTCCTTGGAGTAGACCCGCTCCATGGGAAGGCTCCGGCCGTTGTCCCAGAGGACCTCGCAGGAGCGCAGGTCTGCGGCCGCGGTCCTCAAGCGCAGGAGGCCCAGGCCCTCAGCCTTGACGCGTTCGCGGAACTCGATGCCCGGGCCGTGGAGCAGGGCTGCCGCGTCCACCCTGCCGTCGTCCGCTGCGGCCTTGGGCCCGGGGTTGCCCACCACCGCGACCGAGTTGGCTCCGCTGAACCCGTCGGACTCATGGGCTGGGTTATCCGGGTCGGTCCGCCACTCCCTGCCCTCGACCACGAACTTATAGAGGTGCCTGCCCCAGGGCAGGCGCAGGGACGCTGTGAACACGCCGTCGCGGTCCGGGTCTGACAGGGGATGGGAGTCCTTGTTCCAGCCGTTGAAGGACCCTGCCACGGACATGCTGGCCACGGCCACCGGTGGAGCGTAGGAGAACAGGACCTCCGCGCCTTCTGCAGAGACTTTCCCGAGCTCGGCTTTGGCATGCGTCATGGCCGGGCAAAGGGCCAAGGCGAGAAAGAGTGAGAGGGCAGGGCCAGGGTTCTGGACCGAGGACAGGGCCGAGGCCGTGGCGAGATCGGTGCGGATGGACACGGTTCAGACCCCGGTCATCTGCACCACGACCTCGCGCGAGCGCGGGCGGGTGTCGAACTCAGCCAGCACGACCTGCTGCCAGGTCCCCAGGCAGAGCTTGCCGGACTCGAAGGGCACGGTGAGAGACTGGCCCTGGATGGCGGACCGGACATGGCTGAACCCGTTGGCGTCGCCCCAGGCCTTGTCGTGGCTGTAAGGCCTGCCCGAGGGGGCCAGCTTCTCGTAGAACTCGCCCATGTCCCGGGCCAGGCCGGGCTCGAATTCGAAGGTCGTGATCCCCAGGGTCGAGCCCACGCCGAACACGGTCATGGAGCCTTCTTTTAGCTTGGAGGACGAGAGAAGGCCCTTGAGGTCTTCGGTGAGGTCGATGAATTGGCCGCTGCCCGTGGTCTCGAACGTGAGCCGCTCCGTGACGATCTTCATGCGTCAGAATCTATCATAATGGGAGTCCTGGTGCCCGCGGTCGCGGTTCAGGCGGGAGAGGGAGCGGGTGCCGGAGATGGCCCGGGTGTTGGAGAGGGCTCGGGTGTTGTAGATGGCCCGGGTGTTGGAGAGGGGTCGGGTGTCGGGAAGGGAGCGTGTGCTGGAGAGGGCCCG
>JBAZSR010000242.1:0-5280 GCA_041662295.1 Elusimicrobiota bacterium
TCGGAGGGCCCCCCTCGTCTCCGACGCCTTCCCATCAGCGACCGACCAGCGATCAAGACGCTCTGGCTGGACTAGACAGCCGGCTTGGGCGAGAACCATCCCGCCCTCAGGGCGAAGAGCGCGGCCGCCATCACCGCGACAGAGGCGGCCCCGACCAGGGGAAGGCCGGCCAGGACAGCCACGAGCGGGGAGAGACCCCCGACAAGGATGTTGTAAGCGCTGGGCGCCGCGGCCGGAGCAGCGAGGTTCCCGGTCCTCAGATAGAGCAGGCCGAAGACGAGGCCGAGCACGAACTTGAGCACGAAAAGGTCCAGGGTGAAGGCGTGGATTGGCAGGTGCACGAGGCTGAACACCGCGGAGGAGATCACCAGGGCGAGCGGCACGGCCCAGCGCACTCCCCGGGTCTCGAAGCGGCGCTTGAGCCAGGGCAGGAACCCTGCGCGGAACATGGCTTCCTCACCCGTGGCGAGCAGGGTGGTGGAGAGCATGGACATCAGGATCACGGCAGGCAGGGCATGGAAGATGACGGCAGCGGCCGCTGTTCCTGCCACGACCAACCCGGCAATGGTCATAGGAGCCCAGGGCTGACTGGGCCAGAGGGACCTCACGCCCTTCTTGATGGCGAAGAACCCGAACAGAGGGATGAGCACGCTGAAGCCTGTCCAGAACCAGGCGAAGGGCACGCCGAAGGCGGGATAGGCCTGGGTCAGGTGCTTGAGGAGCGGGAAGGCGTGGAGCCCCAGGGCGTGGTCCACGGGATCGAAAGCGAACGAGGTGGCGATGGGAGAGACGATCAGCACGAGGCCGTAGTAGGCGCCCCGCAGGATGTTGCGCCAGCCCGAAGGCTTGGCAGGAGGCGCGTCCTGGCCGGAGGAGCCAGGCTCCGAGACCTTGGACGGAGTCTTGCCCCAGAACCCCTTGGGAGGCAGGAGCTTGCCAAGATGGACCCGGCCAGCCGGGATGCCGATCGCGGCAGCTGAGATGGAGAACCCCTTGCGCCCCCGCGCCTCGCCGAAGACCTCCCCGGAAGCCGACTTGGCGGCCTCGACCGTGGAAAGCGACCGGACTTCAGAGAGGGACCCTTGCGCAGCGGCCAGATCCTCAATGACCCTGCCCTCGGCTCCGAGAGGGCCTTCGGAAGACCCGACCGGCTCGGGCGTGGTCTCGCGCTCGAGGCCCGACGCAGCGGCCTCAGCCTTGAGGACAGGGAGCCCGGGCTTCTCGGACACGAGCGCTGACGGAAGCTCGAGAGCCTTGGAAGCCGGGACAGCGGCGCCGCCGGGATCCGGCGACACAGCGGTCTTTTGGGCAACGACGGCCGGGATCGAGACATGGGCCGCAGAAAGCTTGAGCACAGCTCCGGCAGCGCCAGGCAGGGCCGGGGAAAGGGAAACGGCCGCGGGAACGGACGGAGACTGCGCCAGGGGAGCAGGGCCGCCCACGCGGGACGGCAATCCGGAGACCGGAGCGCTGGGCCCGACCGCACCGGAGCGGACCACGGTCTGGCTCCAGCCCGAGGCAGGGACCAGCAGGGCCACGGCCAACAGGAGTTGGGAGGGCAGGGCTCGGGGCGTTCTCATGTCCAGGGACATGATAACAGGGGATGGGGATGGAAAGGATGAATCCTTGGGCCCAAAACCGGGCCGTCATTGGACCCACGTGCCAGGCAGGACTATCAGCGGGGGACCAGGCCCTCGAGCACCAGGAGGAGCTCGTCGGGGTGCTGGGACTTCACCACGAAATGGTCCGGCCCGCCCTCGGCCAAGGCGTCGAGCATGCTCCCGGACATGGAGGTCAGGACGATGACCGGCACGGCCTTGAACTCCGGCCGGGCCTTGATCATGGCGCAGACCTCGGAGCCCTTCCGGTCCCCGAGGTCGTAGTCCAGCACGAAGCAGGCCGGCCGCTTCTCAAGAGCCAGGGGGATCACCTGCCCGCCCCCGGAGGCCTTGACGACCGAGTAGCCCGCGTTCGTCAGCCAAAGACCGATGAGGGAGAGCCACTCCTCCTGGTCGTCGGCCACCAGGATCCGGGGCTTCTCTTGCGGAGCGCCCTCAGCCACCGAGCCTCTCGAGCATGCGCTGCGCGATGCCCCTGTAGCCCTGGTCCCGCGAATCGCGCAGGATCTCCCGGTACACGCCGACAGACTTCGCCTTCTGCCCGTTCTTGTAGTACAGCCACCCCAGCACGTTCTTCATCATGGTGGGGCACTCCGGGTCGAGGACCAAGCGCTCAAGGATGCTGATGACGCCCTTGGGCGTGCCCTTGCGGTGCGCGCCCACGGCCGCGACGTACTCGTGGTAGCGCGGGTTCAAGGGGTCGCGCTTCATGGCGTAGTCGAGGAGCCAGAGCGCCTTCTGCGGCTCGTTGAGGTTGAAGGCCAGGGCCCCGGCCGTGAAGAGGACCGGGTACGAATAGCTGGGGTCCATGTCGAGGACCCTCATGGCCATGGGGCCGAGCAGGGGGTAGCGCCCGCCGCCGAAGGAGCGCTCCGGATGGTCGACGTCGTACTCGTGGCGATGACGGCCGCCGGCAGCGCCATGCTCCGCATCATGGTCGTGGTCGTCTTCGTGGCCCGCGGCAGCGGCCGCGCCCGGAAACTCCTCCTCGCTGCCGCCGTAGTAGAGGAGCAGGCGGATGAGGCCCAGGTCCGAGGCCAGACGCCGCATGCCCATGCCGAACAGGAAGGCGGACTCAAGCGCCCCGTCCTGGGCGAGCTGGATGCCCACCTGGTCGGCCTGGGCCGTCCAAGGGCGGCGCGCGAAGACGGCATTGAGCAGGACGCACAAGGCGAGGCCCCCGGCCAGGACCGCCGGCAGAGCCGGCCGCATTAGAACTCCTTCCTCTTGAAGAGCACGGAGGACAGCAGGAGCCAGACGGCGCAGTAGCCCGCGCCATACGCAAGCCAGGACCCCAGGGGGATGGAGGCGGTCATCCCGACCGGCAGGTCGAGCTTGTCCCTGAGGTTGAAGAGCTGGAGGTCCGGGATGACCCAGGAGAGGGCCTGGAGCGGGGCCATGATGAGGATGGAATCGTTTCCGAAGCGGCGCACCATGAGCCGGATCTCGGGCAGGAAGTGCCCGAGGCTCCAGAGGATCATGGTGATGCTCAGGGCCGAGAGGCTCGAGGTCGTCGAGAGCGCCAGGAAGAGGGCCAGCGACCCGGTCACGAGGACTTTCAGGAATGCGCCCGCAAGGGCCAGGAGGTAGTCGGGGCGGAACGCCCAACCCTTGAGCAGCAGGATGAGCAGGTGCGCCCCGGCCATGATGAGCATGGCCGCGCCCACGCTGAGCATGAGACCGAGGTAGCGCCCGAGCAGGTAGGAGGTCCGGCCCACGGGCCTCGTCAGGATCATGTAGACCGTCTTGCTCTCCATCTCGCGCAAGACCACGGTGGAGGCGCCGTAGACAGCTCCGACGAGCCCCATGAGCTCGATGAACCCGAGCCCGAAGTCGAGCAGGACCCGGACCTCCTGGTCGCAGGCCAGCAGGCCCAGGAGCATGCTGAGGTAGAGCACGACGCCGGCGAAGGTCAGGGCCAGGGCGAAGAAGCGGTTGCGCAGGTTCTCGACCCAGGAGTTGAGCGCCAGAACGAGCACGGCCCTCATGCCGCCCCCCCGGCCACGGTCTCGATGAAGTGCTCCTCGAGCCCGCCCCGCGCCCAATCCTTGGCCTCGAGCAGGCGGCCGAGCCGGCCGTCCTTGAGGATGCCGACCCGGTGGCAGATCTTCTCGAGCTCCGAGATCGAGTGGGAGGAGACCAGGATGGTCTTGCCCCGGCTGTTGAGCTCCTGCAGGAGGTCCCGGAAATCCTTGATGGCCAACGGGTCGAGCCCGCTGACCGGCTCGTCGAGGATGATGAGCGCCGGGTCATGGAGGATGGCCTGGGCCAGCCCGACCCGCTGGACCATGCCCTTCGAGAACTCTCCCATGCGTCGGCCCGCGGACGCGGCAAGGCCCACCCGCTCGATGACCTTCGCCACGCGGCCGGGGAGCTCCGCGGCGGGGATGCCGGAGAGCCCGCCGTAGAACCGGAGGATCTCCGCGGGCGTCATGAAGCCCGGGAAGCACGGCAGCTCCGGCAGGAAGCCCAGGGAGGCCAGGGCTCCCGGGTCGCGGGGAGGCAGGCCGAGGACGCGGACCGCCCCGGAGGAGGGGGAGAGCAGTCCCAGGGCCAGCTTGAAGGTCGTGGTCTTGCCGCTGCCGTTCAAGCCCAGAAGGCCGAAGACCTCGCCCCGCCGGACCGAGAGGTCGAGCTCGCAGACCCCGCGGCTCGTCCGCGTGCGGCCGAGGTGCGAGCTGACGTAGGACTTGGTGGCCTTCTCGAACGAGAGCACGGCGCCGCCCTCACCCACGCGGCATCCTCCCGGGCATCAGGCTCCGCCGGCGTGGAGGGAGGGCCCCACCGAGGGCGGGTCCGTCGGGCAGGGCAGGGTCCGCGTCCGGCTCTCCGCCGAGGCCGCCGCCGGCTCGAGCGAGAGCTCCAGGACCTCGTCCACGGTCCGGACCGGGACGAGCCGGATGTCGGGCAGGATCTCGGCGGGGATGTCCTCGAGGTCCTTCCGGTTGAGCTCCGGATAGAGCACCGTGCCGATCCCCTCCCGGTGCGCGGCAAGGACCTTCTCCTTCAATCCGCCGATGGGCAGCACGCGGCCCTTGAGGGTGATCTCGCCCGTCATGGCCAGGCCCTGCTTGACGGGCCGGCCCGTGACAAGGCTGGCCAGGGCCGCGGCAAGCGCGACCCCGGCCGAGGGGCCGTCCTTGGGGGTGGCCCCCTCCGGGACGTGCACGTGATAGTCGATGTCCTTGAAGGCCTCGGGGGAGACCCCCAGGCGGCCCGCGATGGACTTGATGTGGGAGAGAGCGGCCTGCGCGGACTCGGACATCACGGTCCCGAGCTTGCCGGTGAGTTTGAGCTCGCCCTTGCCCGGCACGGCCACGACCTCGATGGCCATGGTGACCCCGCCGACCTCGGTCCAGGCCAGGCCCGTCGAGACGCCGACGGCGTTGAAGGAGTTGCGCTCCTTGTGGAACTTGGGGATGCCCAGGAACTCCTGGAGGTTCTCGGCCGTGACCGCGATCGAGGCGGGCTTCTCATCGACCAGCCTGCGCGCGGCCTTGCGCGAGATGGACGCCATCTCGCGCTCGAGGCTGCGCACCCCGGCCTCCCGGGTATATTCGTCGACGGTCCGGTCGATGGCGGAGTCCGAGACGGTCATCTTCCCCTTCTTGATGCCGTGGTCCTCCATCTGCTTGGGCAGGAGGTAGGTCCTGGCGATGTG
>JBAZSR010000243.1:0-5268 GCA_041662295.1 Elusimicrobiota bacterium
TGTCTTGGGCTCGGGCTTGATCTTGGCGATGAGCTCCTTGCGCAGGCCGCCCAGGACCGGGGCCACGACGCTCGCCGGGCCGGCGCAGAAGAACAGGAAGTCCCCCTCCTTGGCCTCGAAGAGTTTGGCGAGGGCGTCGAGCTCCTCGGGCTTGAGGAACTTCACGATGGGCGAGGTCGGGCCCGCGGCCTTCCACTCGATCCAGGCCAGGCCCTTGGCGCCCAAGGCCTTGGCGGACTCGCCGAGCCGGTCGACCTCGGAGCGCGAGAATGGCCCGGGGGCCTTGAGGGCGCGCACGGCCCCGGAGGCCGCGGCCTCAGCGAAGACCTTGAAGCCGCTGGCCTTGAAGAGTTCGGAGCAGTCCTGGATCTCGAAGCCGAAGCGCAGGTCCGGCTTGTCGGAGCCGTAGGTCTTCATGACCTCGGCGTAGTCCATCCTCGCAAAGGGGGTCGGGATGTCGACGCCCATGGCCTCCTTGAGGACGGCCGCCATCATGCGCTCGACCACGGCGTGGATGTCGGACTCCTCCACGAAGGACATCTCCATGTCGATCTGGGTGTGCTCGTACTGCCGGTCGGCGCGCAGGTCCTCGTCGCGGAAGGCCCGCGCGAGCTGGAAGTAGCGCTCCACGCCGGAGACCATGAGGATCTGCTTGAAGATCTGCGGGGATTGGGGCAGGGCGTAGAAGGTCCCGGGATTGACGCGGCAGGGCACGAGGAAATCGCGGGCGCCCTCGGGCGTGGCCTTGGCGAGGATGGGGGTCTCGACCTCAAGGAAGCCCTCGCTGTCGAGGAGGCGGCGGACGGTCTGGCTGACCCGGTGGCGCAGGGTGAGGTGCGAGAGCATGCGCGGCCGGCGCAGGTCGAGGAAGCGGTACTTGAGCCGCGTCTCCTCCGAGGCCGTGACGTCGTCCTCGATCATGAACGGCAGAGCCTTGGAGGCGTTCAAGACCTCGATCGCCGAGGCGTGGACCTCGACTTTGCCGGTCGGCTGGCGCGGGTTCTCGGTGCCGGCGGGGCGCGCCGAGACCGTGCCTGTCACGGCCACAACGTATTCGAGCCCCAGGGCCTGGGCCGCGGCGAAGGCGTCCTTGTCCTCGGGGTGGGCCACGACCTGGACGACGCCGCTGCGGTCGCGCAGGTTGAAGAAATACACGCCGCCGTGGTCGCGCTTGGCGTGCACCCAGCCGGCCAGCCGGACACTGCCGCCGATGGAGGAGGTCCCGAGGGAGCCGCAGGCCTGCTCGCGGAGCACTTAGTTGGGCTCCGGGCACAGGGCCGCGAGCTTGCGGGTGTCCCTGATGTAGTAGCGGCCGCGGCGGATGTCGATGATGTTGGCGTGCTTGAGGGTGGAGAGGGCGCGGGTCAGGGGTTCCCGGGTCGTGCCCACCATGTCCGCGAGCTCCTGGTGGGTGTAGCGGTCCGAGAGCTCGCAGCCGCCGCTGGGGCGCTTGCCGGCGTCGCAGGCCAGGGCGTAGAGGGTCTTCGAGACGCGGCCGAGGATGTTCCGGAAGAGGAGGCTCTCGATCTCCTCGTTGGCCCGGCGCAGGCGCTCCGAGACCGTGCAGAGCAGGAAGTAGGTCAGGTGCGGGTCGGCCAGGAGGATGCGGCGGAAGTCCGAGCGCCGGATGACCAGGAGCTTGGAATCCTCGACGGCCTGGGCCGAGGCGCAGCGCGGCTTGCCCTGCAGGAGGGCCATCTCGCCGAAGAAGTCCCCGGGGTGGAAGTAGGCGATGGTCTTGCTCTTCTTGGCCGCGGAGCGGATGAAGATCTTCGCCCGGCCCGAGATCACGATGAACATCTGGCTGCCGAAATCGTCCTTGGAGAAGATCTGCTGTCCCGGGGAGTACTCCCGGATCTGGGAGATCTTGAGGATCGACCGGAGGTGCTTGGTCGAGACCGCGCTCAAGAACGGGATCTTGCGCAGGAGATGGATGGACATGGGCCAATGGTACCTAACTCGCCGTGCGGCCTTCAATGTCCGAATGTCCGGGGTCAATGTCCGGGGTCAGATCTTGAGATTTGAGTTTTCGCTATGCGAAAACTCAAATCTCAAGATCTGACCCCAGCCAGGAGCTCCACCGCGTCGGCGAGAGCCGCCGCGGTGTCCTCGGGCCGGGGCAGCCCGAGCTTGAGGTAGGCGCCCGACATTCGGGCGAGGATCTCCCCTCCCGGGGAGCTGAGCAGGAGGTCCCGGAGCTGGCCGGGCAGGCGCTCCCGCAAGGCCGGCTCGGGCGTCAGGACCGCGGCCCCGGCCTTGGCGAAGGCCAGGGCGTTGTGGGTCTGGTGGTCGCCGCTGGCGTGCGGGTAGGGCACGAGCAGTGCGGGCTTGCCCAGGGCGGCAAGCTCCGCCAGGGTGCTCGCCCCTGCCCTGCAGAGCACGAGGTCCGAGGCGGCATAGGCCGTTTCCATGTCCTCGACGTATTCGAGGACCACGGCCGCGATGCCTGCCTTGCCGTAGGCGGCCCGCACATCCTTCGTGTCCCTGCGGCCTGCCAGATGCGCGACCTGGATGGTCCCTCCGGAGGTCAGGGCTTCCTGGAGGGCCTCGGGCACCACGCTGTTGATGCCGCGGCTGCCCTGGCTGCCCCCGAAGACGAGCAGGGTCGCTGACCCGGGGTTCAGGCCCAGCTTGCGGCGGGCCGGGCCAGGCTCTCCGGGCTTCCAGAGGGCGGGCCGGATGGGCGTGCCCGTAAGAGTGCCTCCTGCCGCGTCCTTGGGGGGCAGGCCCCAGAAGAGCTTTGCGCCCATGAGGACCGCGGCGCGGTTGGCCAAGCCGAGCACGGCGTTGGAGTCGTGCACGGCCCGCGGCAGTCCCAGGCTCGCGGCCGCGGCCACGGCCGGGAAGGTGAGGTAGCCTCCGGTGCCGACCACGACCTGCGGCCTGAAGTCCTTGAGGACCCGGCGGCCGCGGGCCGCGGCAGCCAGGACCTTGGCCGGGAAGCCCAGCCACGCGGCCGAAGGGACGCGCGAAAGGCCCTCGAGGTCGAGCTCGACGTAGGGGATGCCCTTGGCCTCGAGGGCGGCGAGGCTGGGGTCTCCCCTCCGGGTGAGGAAGAGGGTCTGCCAGCCGCGGTCCCGCAGGGTCTGCGCCAGGACCAGGCCCGGGTAGAAGTGCCCGCCCGTGCCTCCGGCCGCGATGACCGCCCGCTGATGCGGCGATGGGATTCCCATGATTTAGAATCGGCTGCCTAGACTCACTCTGTGGCTGTTTCCAAGCCCGCCCAGGGGCGTCATGGAATAGTCCAGGCTCATGCCTAATGCCTTGACCCCGAAACCTGCTGCCAGGCCCATGAGCTCGCTCGTCTTGTACGCCCCGGAGATCAATCCGTGAGTTGAAGCATACCCCATTCGCAAAGCCAATTGCGAACCCAGGGCCAGCTCAGAGCCCAAGCTGACCTCCGAGCTCCCGGAGTACGGCCTGTTTCTGAAGTCCAAGCCTACGGTCAGGCCGAAAGGCAGTTGATATCCCACTCCGCTGGCCAAGGTCAGGGGAAGCTGGGAGCTTTCGCTCAGCAGCGTGATCCCTGGCCCGAGGTTCTGCACTGCAAGTCCCAAACTCAGGGACCCAGGACCGACCCTGCCCATGCCATACCTCGACCCAAGGTCAAAGGCAGCCGCGTAGCCCGTGTCAGACCCGATGTTGACCCTCACGAGCTTGGCATTAAGGCCCAGCCCAAGTTTGGGCAGAACCGTCCTCGCGTAAGAGACCCCGAAAGCCATGTCCGAGGCAGTGAAGCCTCCGCTCGTCCTTCCTTGGCTGTCCCTTCCGTCCAAGGAGCCTTGGCCCATGTAGATGAGCCCAGCTCCGAAAGTGCCGTACTTGGTCGGGTGGCCATAGCCGAGAAAGCTGTAGCGGGTTTCGGCAACGAGATCCGCATACATGGCTCCCACCTCGCGCTTCTCCATGGAGGCCAGGCCTCCAGGGTTCCACGCCATGGCGGTCACGTCCTCGCCCACGGCAGTATAGGCTCCGCCAAGCCCGACGGCCCTGGCGCCAACGCCGATCTTCAGGAACTGGGCAGTCTCTCCGCCCCAGGACTGAGTTGCCGCAAGAAGGAGCACGACGAGCAGAGTCTTCATGAATGGCCTCATTTGAGCACCGCCAGTTTCTTGGTCGTCTTGATGTCCCGATAACCGGCTTTGGAGGCTGTCACCGCATAGAGATACACCCCTGAACCCTTGCCTGACACGTCCCAGACATAGTCGAAGGTCCATTGTGGTCCCTTGCCGTTGCCGTCATCCAGGACCCTTGGCGGCCCGAAGGAAGCCTTATGCACCAAGGCCCCGGCGCTGTCGTAGATCTCGACCTTGGCCGAGTCCGCCAACCCTGTCTGGAGCCTGATGCACGGATTGGTCCTCTTGGCCGGGTTGGGGAAGGCGTAGAGCTCTTTCAAGCCGAAGCTCTCCTCAGCCTGGACCAGCAGGTCAGCAAGTACCATGGGCTGGTACAGGGAGAAATGGTCCGTCCTGGCCCTGACTCTCTTGTGGACGAGGTCCACCTCAGAGGCCACGGCCACCCAATCCTTCAACCCTGGGTCCCAGTAATGCACCTTCACTGCCCTTTCCGCCAGGCCCATGCCAGCGGCGTCATAGGGGAGCTCGATGAGCGCGGGCGAAGAGAACCGCGTCCCCTCAGGCCCGAACTCCATGGCAGCCCCGGCTGAGGCAAGCTTGGCCTTGTCCAGGGCCTGCACCTGGCTCCTGCTGCTTGCGCCTTTCTTGATGCTGATGACCACGTCCTGATCCAGCGCATGGCCCGGGACCTCGACCGAGGCCCTAGTCGGGGTCTCAACCTTCCCGCCTTCCTCTGCCGCAAGGGCCAGCTCAGCCTCGTAATGCCACTCAGGCCGTGCAATGCTTGCGGTCGGCAACGCTCCAGGAGCCATGCCTCCCACGTAGAACTCAAGCGTGTTGCTCTGTACCGTGACGCTGTTGGCTGTCCGCTCGACGACCACTGTGGCGGTCCCTGCTGCCAGGCTATCCGGAATGATGCCACGTATCTGCGTGTCGCTCCACAGGCTCAGGGAGGCTGCGATGCCGCCCACCTTCACCTTGGTGTTGGTCCCGTTGTAAAGCCCGAAGCCATGGCCGTAAAGGATGAACGCTGTCCCGGGGTTGCCCCAAACAGGGCTCATGCTGTCCATGACAGGCAGGAGCACCTCGAAGGCCTGGGGTTCTGCCTGGCTCAAGCCTCCATCAGAAGTTGCCCGCTCCACCACCAGAGTCGAGGTCCCTGCCGCAACCGCACCAGGGACCTCAACTCTGG
>JBAZSR010000244.1:0-5258 GCA_041662295.1 Elusimicrobiota bacterium
GGGAGGACACGACCCTGCGGACCGCCTCCTCCTCTTCGGGGCCGAAACTCGGTCGGCACACCGGGATCGGTGCCGCGGCTCGTTTTGCCTTCCCGGCCTTGGCCGGCCGGCCGATCCCGAAATAGGCCAGTCCAGCTTTGCGGACGGCCTCGGCGGTCCAGAGGTTCCGGCCATCCACGATGACCTTCACTCCCTGTCCCGCGAGTTTGGAGAAATCGAGGTTTTCAAAGGCGCGGTGGGCCGTGTTGAGCACGACCACCTCGGCTGTTGGGTTGCATTCGAGCGGGCTTGGAGTGAAGCCCAGGGCTTTGATCTCCTCATCCGTGTAGAGCGAGTCGTGAACGAGGACCTCAGCGCCCAAGCGAGCGGCCTCGTCTCTCAGAAGGTATGCCGGGGAGCATATCTGCTCCTTGACCTGGGGGCGGAATGCCAGGCCGAGGATGAGCACCCGGCGGCCCTTCAGGGGTCCCCAATGCGCCTCGACCCGTGCCAGGGCCCTGGCTGGAGCCTCGTCGTTGGCCCGACGTGCGTCCTCGGCCAGGGACATCCGAAGGCCCTGGCGGCGGGCGGCCCGGGTGAGGAAATAGGGATAGATCGGAGTGCAGTGCCCCCCCACCCCGATGCCGGGCAGGAGCAGGCCGCTCTCTCCGTCGGTGTTGGCGGCCTCGAGCACAGGGCCGAAGTCCACCCCCTCCCGGGCGGCGTAGGCCGCGAGCTCGTTGGCGAGCGCGATGTTGACGTCGCGGTAGAGCATGCCGGCAAGCTTCGTGAGCTCCGCGGCTTCGGCGCTCTCCATGCAAGAGACCGGGCAGCCAAGCGTCTCGCTGTAGAATCGGGCCGCCCGCTCCGTGGCCTGTGGCGTCAGGCCGCCTACGACCTTGGGGTTGCGCTTGAGCTGGGAGAGGACGCTGCCGCTTTTGACGCGTTCCGGAGAGAAGACGACGTCGAAATCCTTGCCAGCCTTGAGCCCCCCAGATTCGAGGATGGGGGTGAGCACGCGTCGGGTGGTGCCGACCGGTAGGGTGGTCTCAAAGCAGACCATGGCGCCCTGTTTGAGGCCCTTGGCAACCTCGCGGGTCGCGGCCTCCATTCGCGAGAGGTCGGCCTCCCGCTCCGGGGTCAGGACAACGGGGACGATGACCACGACGACGTCCGCTGTCTTGACGGCCTCAGCCGTGGAAGAGGTGGCGTCGAGCAGGCCCCTGCGCGCCGCGGTCTCGATGAGTTCCGGGAGGCCCGGCTCCTCCATGGAACAGCGGCCCTCGTTGATGCTCCGGACGACTTCGGGATTTGTATCGCAAGCCGTGACCCTGCAGCCGCTGGAGGCAAAGGCGGCCGCGAGCGGCAGACCCATCTTGCCCGCGCCAACGACAACGACCCTGGTCATCGCGCCCCTGATTTCCGGAACCAGGCGATGGTGCGTTTGAGGCCTTCATCGAGGTCCACCTTGGGCTCGAACCCGAGGACCTTGCGGGCCTTATCGATGCAGGGCACGCGGGCCCGGACCTCGGCGCGCACCACGTCCCGCCAGCGGATCTTGGACCTTGGAGCCAGGCGCACGACCCTCCGGGCCAGGCCCAGGGTGGTCTCCGTCTCCCTGGGGTTGCCGATGTTGAAGTCCTGGCCCGCGGAGGCGGGGCGCTTGAGGACCGCTTCGACTGCGTCCACGAAATCGGAGATGTAGCACCAGGCTCGCAGAGGGGTGCCGTCCCCGTAGACCTCCAACGGCTTGCCCTTTGCCGCGGCTGAGCAGAAATTGCTGATGGCGCCCTCCCCGGTCTGCCTGGGGCCGTAGACGTTGAAGGGCCGAAGGATCGTGCACTTCATGCCCGTGGCCTCGCCGGTGCGCATGACGAACTGCTCTGAGGCGAGCTTGCTCGTGGCATAGACCCAACGTTTGTCCGAGACCCCGCCGACCCGGTGGTAGTCCCCCTCCTTGACCCACAGGGCGTCCGGGCCGAAGACCTCGGAGGTCGAGACGTGGATGAATCGCCGGACCCGCCGGGCCACGGCGGATTCCAGGGCATTGACCGTACCCAGCAGGTTGACCCTGAGGGTCTGAAGGGGCATGGAGTAGTAGCTTGACACTCCTGCGATGGCCGCAAGGTGGATGACCGTATCTGCGCCATCGAAGGCGGCCTCGAGAGAGGGCCGGTCGAGGACGTCCCCGTTGATGAAGACGGCGCGGCGTTTTAAGCTTGGGACCATGGAGAGCGAGTCGCGGCGCAGGTTGTCGTAAAGCACGACTGAAGAGTGCTTGAGGAGCCTCTCGGCCAGATGCGTTCCGATGAAGCCTGCTCCGCCGGTGATGACGATCAAGGGACGTGCCATCTCTACACCCCCGCCGCTGCCAGTTCCACGGGGCGGCCGTGCTCCTTGATGGAGCGGGTCGCGGCTTCGAGCAGGCGCACGGTGCGCAAGCCCGCCTCCCCGTCCGTGATGGGCCGCGCCTTCTTCTGGATGCAGTCCGTGAAGTGGTCCGCCTCGACCTGGAGGGCCTCGGTGATGTCGAGGTGGGGCGCCCACATGTCTCCGGACCTGTAGCCGATGAGCTGGTGATAGACCTGCTCGGGGCTTTCCGCCACTGTGATGCCCCGGTCGTAGACCTTGACCTTTTCGCTGACCTCGGTGTCATCGTAAACGATCATCTTGCGGCTGCCGCCGATGAGGGTCCTGCGCAGCTTCACGGGCGAAAGCCAGTTCGCATGGATGTGGCCGATGAGATTGTTGTCGAAGAAGGCCGTGAGGTAGGCGGTGTTGATCATGCCTCCCTTGACGTGGCTGACCCCTGTCGCGGAGATGGCCCGGGGCTGGGAAGCCAGCACGAAGTCCATGATGGAGAGGTCGTGGACCGCCAGGTCCCAGAGCACGTCCACGTCGTGCTGGAAGAGGCCGAGGTTGACCCTGACCGAATCGTAGTAGTAGAGGTCGCCCAGGTCCTTGGCCGCCAACTCCTTGATCTTGCGCACCGGGCCGCTGTAGACGAAGGTGTGGTCCACCATGAGGGTGAGTCCCTTCTTCTGGGCCTCATTGATCAGCCGTTGGGCCTGCTCCGTGGTGGCGGTCATGGGCTTGGTGACCAGGACGTGCTTGCCGGCCTGAAGAGCGGCCAAGGCCAAGTCGAAGTGGGTCGAGACCGGGGTGGCGATGGCCACCGCGTCGACCTCCTTCATGGCGATGAGGCGCAGGGGGTCGTCAAGGACTGCTGTCGAGGGGTGGAGCCGCTCCGCCTTGGCGCGGGCCTTGGGGTTGAGGTCCGAGATGGCGGTCAGCTTCCCCCCTGCGGCCTGGCTGAGGTTGCGGGCCAGGTTGGGTCCCCAATAGCCGAACCCGATGACTCCGATGTTGATCATGCCCGGATTATACCAATAACGGCCTGGCCGGATGGGATGGCGGTCAGTACCAGCGGTGGAAGTTGACGATGCTCGAGACCACCTTAAACCTGAGCTTGTTGTGCAGGTTCAAAGACGGCAGGTTGCGCAGGGTCAGCCCAGAGTCGATGATGTCCACGCCCTCCCTTTTGTGGTGATGGAAGAGCGAAACGAAGAGCTTTTCCCCGAGCCCCTTGCCGCGCTGGGCCGGGTCCAGGAGGGCCAGGCGCCACTTGGCGAACTTGAGGCCGAAGGCGGCGCTCATGTCCGCGATCGGGGTGATCATGAACCCTGCCGGCTTGGTCTCGCCGTCCATGACCAGGATATCCCCGATCTGCTCGGCAAAGGCGGTCTCAATCCATCGCCGATAGAGGGAATCCTTCTTGTCCTCCGGGATGCGCGGGTCGGCATGGAAACGCTGGGAGGCGAAGGCCCCCGGGACATAGTCGAGCATGAAGGACCGGTCGCTCGGGACGGCCTTGCGTAAGGGGCAGGGAGTGACCTTGCCGTATGGGTCGTTCTGAAGGGATATCTTGCGAAGGTCAATCTTATTCCATATCCAGCTCTCGATGAACTGGAAGCCCGAGGCCTCGAGGCCGTGCAGGACCGGGAGGTCGAGGGCAGGGACTTTGGCGAAGACACACTTGGCCTTGTTCTCCCTGCACCAGGCATCAAAGCAGGCCAGCATCGATCGCGTCGCTCGATCGTTGGCCTCATAGCCCTGGGTTCCGGCCGTGAGGATGGAGTTGATGACAGCCACGTTGAACCCGAAATGGGCCGTGTCCCATTGCGAGAGGCGGAAGATCATGTCCCCGGCGCAGGCTCCCTTCGCGTCAAAGACCTGAATGTGCCGGCTGGCGGGATCACGCAGGGCCGATTCGATATCAGCAGCAAGGACCTTGCGGGACGCCTCGATGGGAAGGTCCGGGTCTTCGCAGTATCTTCCGAATCGGTACTCCTGGATGACGCCGGCCGTTGGGGCTGCGTCTTTCAACGAAACGGTTCGGGCATGGAACGGGGGGTGCATCAGGCAGGGCCTCCTTGTTGCTGGGGTTGCGGTCCGAGCCTGCCGGAGTGGCAAGGAATGTATCCGCCTGGGGCATGGATCGATTTCGGGTCGAGTTCCGCCAGGGCGATGAATTCCTGGGAGGAGACATCACCGATCCGTGTGAGGCCTGCGACGGAACCCGCGTCCTTGGCAGGGTGCACCATGACTTCCACGGACCCATCGAGTCTTCCCGGTCGGAGGAGGTCCGCATAGTCTCCCCCCTTGATCCTGGGAGGGGTAGGCATGATGTCGAAGATGGTGGTGAAGGAGTCCGTGGAGGAGATGCCCCTGCTGTGCCGGTCCCATTGCATGGAGAGGATGAACCCCAGCACGGACCGGCGGAACCGGTGCGTTAGGCTGCCGGGACGGTCCTGTCCAGCGGGCCGCCGGATCAACGGCCCGGGCCTGGGGCAACGGACCGGGAGGCCGTGCGTCCGGGCGAAATCGGCCACGACCCTCCAGACTCCTGGCAGGACATGGACATGCTGATGGCTGTCGAGGTGGGTCGGGCGGATCCCCGAGGCTTTCAATTTCTCGAACTGGGCTTCGAGCTCGACGGCGATTTCATCGGAGTTGATGCGGCCGAGGAAGGCGCGCCATTCGGCTTTGCGCCTGCCGGGGAACCGGCCGTCGGGCCCGATCAGGGAGGCAATCCTGGCCTGGGGAGCTGTGGGGCTTCCGAGGGTGATGTTGAAGTGCAGGCCCACTCCCAGGGAGGGGTGCCGGACCGCCCAGGACGCGGCGGACTCGAAGGCTTGCCCGTTGACGAGCATGGTGGCGCTCGTCACCACTCCGCGCTCGTGGAGCTCGAAGACGGCCTCGTTGACGGACTCGACGAG
>JBAZSR010000245.1:0-5256 GCA_041662295.1 Elusimicrobiota bacterium
CTATGCCCAAGCCCCTGATCCTGGTCGTGGAGGACCAGAAGGACATCCTTCGCCTCATCAGCGCCAACCTCGAGAAGGACGGCTTCCGCGTCCTGGCGTCCGCCGACGGCTCCAAGGCCCTGGGCCTGGCCCTGCGCCGGAAGCCGGAGCTCATCGTCCTGGACGTGGGGTTGCCGGGCATGGACGGCTTCGAGCTGTGCCGCCGGCTCAGGGAGAAGAGCCAGACCCCGGTGATCTTCCTGACCGCCAAGGGAGGCGAGGTGGACCGTATCCTGGGCCTGCGCCTGGGCGCCGACGACTACATGGTCAAGCCCTTCTCCGTGGGCGAGCTCCTTGCCCGCGTCCACGCCATCCTGCGCCGCGCGGCTCCCAAGCCCACGGACGGCGGCGGTGCTCCGAAGCGGCTCGGCAGCCTCACCCTGGACCTCGAGCGCCACGAGGTGACCTCCGGCGGAAAGCCCGTCTTGCTCACCCCCAAGGAGTTCGCCCTGCTCGCCGCGCTCATCGATGCCGACGGCAAGGTGCTCTCGCGGGAGGACCTTCTCGAGCACATCTGGGGGCACGACAAGTCCCTCGACCTCGACACGCGCACCGTGGACCAGCACCTGGCCCGCCTGCGCAGGAAGCTCGGATCCGAGGGGCGGCGCATCGCCACGGTCACGAACTTCGGCTACCGGGTCAAGTCCCGCTAGTCCGCGGACCCCGTCCGACGTCCCGTCACATTTTCTTCAATCAGATTTTGCACCTCCGCAATTGGCCGCGGAGGTCCCGCGCGCTACAATAGCGGCATCATGTATATCTGGAAACTGCAGTCCGGGCAGATCGTGGCGGGGCAGGACCGCGACGCGGCCGGTACGGCCGCGCCGGGGCGACTCATGGACCAGGGCTCCGAGCGGCCATGGGAGCCCGCCGGCGGCGTGAGAGGCTCCGTCTCCATCGCCGTCGACGCCAGGGAGGACGCGCTCTGCGCCCACCGGCTCGGCCGGGACCTGTGCTTCTGCGCGGGGCTCGGAGCCGCGGAGACCTTCCGGGCGCTCACGGCCCTCACGGAGCTGACCAGCCACCTGCTGTTCAAGGCTGCCGGCCGCAACCTGCTCGTCCTGCGCGCGGTCAGGACCGGCTGCCAGGGGTGCCTCGAGGCCCAAGCCGAGGTCTATCCGAGCCGCGACCACGCCGGGAGGACCGTTTTCCCGGATCTCGGGTCCAACATGGACCAGTGCCTGGTGAGCCGGAGTCCCGACGGAAGGGACGTGCTCCTGGCCAGGCGCTGGTCGGCCGCGGTCCAATAGCCCCTGCCGTCCCGCGGTCGGCGATTTGACGCAGGTTTGACAGGCGGGGGCTATGCTGTCGGGTGGATGCGCACCCCAAGGGAGGACCGCCCATGAACAGCACGACGCTGCCCACCGAGTTCGCGCCGGCCGAAAGGACCGAAGCGCCGGAGCTTGAGCGCCAGAGGGATTCTCTGGCCGAACTGCCCCTGCTCAAGACCCTGCTCGACGCCATGCCCGTCATGGTCGCCATTCTCAACTCGACGAGGCAGATCGTCTTCTACAACAGCCGGCTCGCGGAGACGGTGCAGGAGGAGGGCGCGGGCTCTCCCGTGGGCCTGAGGCCCGGCGATATCCTCGACTGCAGCCACGCCTGCGAGACCCCGGGCGGGTGCGGCACGACGAGGTTCTGCAGCGTCTGCGGGGTGCTCAAGGCCGCCCTGGCCGGGCTCTCGGGCTGCCCCGCGGTGGAGGAGGCCAGGATCCTGGCCAAGGACCCGGCCCGCTCCTCCGATCTCAGGGTCCGGGCCACGCCCTTCCGGCATCAGGGCAAGGACTTCGTGATCTTCGCCATGGAGGACGTCTCCCATGAGAGACGCAAGTCCGCCTTGGAGGGGATCTTCTTCCACGACGTGCTCAACACGGCCAGCGTGGTGCTCAGCGCCACGGAACTCCTCGCCGAGGCCGACGCGGCCGAGAGGGAGGGGCTCCGGCACCGGGCCGTGCGGGCGTCCAGGAAGCTCATCGACGAGATCCTGGCCCAGCGCGACCTGAGCGCGGCCGAGAGGGGGGAGCTCGAGCCCAGGCCCGTCCCCTTCTCGGCGCGGGGGTTCCTGGCCGAGCTCGTGGACCTCTGGGCCCATGAGAGCACGGCCCGGGACCGCTCGCTGAGGCTGACCGAGGACTGCGCCGACGCCGTTGTCAGGACCGACCCCGTCCTCCTCTCCCGGGTGCTCGGCAACATGATCAAGAACGCCCTCGAGGCCGCTCCGGCCGGGAGCGCGGTCGAGGCCGGGGCCGCGCTCGACGGCGACGGCGTCGTCTTCCGCGTCAAAGGGTCCTCGGTCATGCCCGAGGCCGTCAAGCTCAGGGTCTTTCAGCGCTCCTTCTCGACCAAGGCCGCCAGCGGCCGCGGCTTGGGGACCTATGGGATGAGGCTCCTGGCCGAGTCCTACCTCAAGGGGAAGGTCTGGTTCGAGTCCGCGGAGGGCGCGGGCACCACGTTCTACGTCCGCATCCCGGCGCAGCCGGCCTGAATCGACGGGGCGAACGCGGCATCTAAAAGAGGTGGGAAGACATGGCCACAGCAGGCACGCTGGCTGTCCGGGAGATGAAGGTCGCGGAGGTGATGCGGCGCGGCTGCATCACCATCGGGAGCCACGAGACGCTAAGCCAAGCGCTCGACAAGATGCGGCGCTACAGGGTGTCGAGCCTGGTGGTGGAGCCCCGCTGGGAGGGGGACGCCTACGGGATCGTCACCAGGCAGGACCTGCTGGAGAAGGCCTTCGTGCCCGGCCCGCGGCGCTGCAACTTCTCCGAGCACAGGGTCTACGAGGTCATGACCAAGCCCCTCATCACCGTGCCTCCGGGCCTGAAAGTCAAGTACGCGGCGCGCATCCTTCAACAGCACCACATGAGGCGCGTCCCAGTCTTCGACGGGCAGAGGATCGTGGGCATCCTGGGCGATTCGGACATCCTGGGAAAGCTGTAAAGCTGCTGCCGGCCTGGAAGGGCCGTTGGGGAGTTCCATGAACCGCGGCGTCCTGCTGGTCGTGGCCGGGATCTGCCTGTCCGTGTTCGCCGGGGTCGGCTTCCATATCCACAACGCCTATCGCAACGAGCTCCACTATTGGCGCAACAGGCAGGCGAGCATCATGGCGGACAGGGCCAGGAGCGTGGAGCGCTGGCTCTCCCATGAGGCGTCCCTGGCGCGCGCCGTGGCCTACACGCCCATCCTCCGCTCCGGGATCTTGAGCGGGGCCGCGGGTCGGGAGCCGGTCCGGGAGCTCCTCGACCGCATCGAGCGGCACTTTCCCGGCGGCATCCTGTGCCTGAACCTGCCCGGAGGAGAGCGCATGTCCTCCCGCAGGTCGAACAAGCACGTCTGCCCCGCGGCCGGCGCTCAGGTCATCGGGGTCCTCGACGACGTGACGCTCCGTCTCCAGGGGACGACTCCTTCCGACACCCTGGTGGGCTTCAGCGTGGAGCCGAGGCTCGGGCCCGGAGGCCGTCAGCGGGCCCGGCTGACGCGCTGGGTCTCCATCAACGAGACCCTGCTGCCGGAACTGGCTGCCGAGGACGTCCCCTCGCGGACCGGGGAGACCATGCTGGTGTTCCGGGAGGAGGGGGGAGACCTCGTCTACCTCAATACCGCCCGCGGCCGCCTGCCCACGGCTCCGCATCTGCGCTGGCCCAAGCACGCTCAGTTCATCGCGGCGAGCGAGGCAGTGGACGGCCGCAGGACTTTCGGCACGTTCCAGGACTACCGGGGTCATGAGACCCTGGCCACCACGGGAAGAGTCGATTCCATCGGCTGGGGCCTGGTCCGGAAGATCGACCGCGAGGAGGCCCTGGCAGGCTTCCGGCGCGAGGCGGGACTCGAGCTCGCGGCCTCGGCATTCCTGGTCTCCGCGTTGTGCGGCCTGCTCTGGGCCTTCTGGCAGAGGCGGAGGTTCGCGTGGCTCACCGAGAGGCTCGCTGACGCCGCCCGCATCAGCAGGCTCAACCGCGTCCTGGCGGTCTTGAGCGGCGTCAACGAGGTCATCGTGCGCGAGCGCAAGCGGCCCGAACTGCTGGACGCGATCTGCAGGACAGCGGTGGAGCAGGGGGGCTTCCCTCTCGTCTGGGTCGGGTTCCTGGGCGGGGCCGACGGCCGGCTCATCCCGGAGGCCTGGGCAGGCCCCGCAGCCGGTCACGGCATACGGCCCAAAACGGATTTCCGGCCTTTCGTCACGGACGAGCCCTGTGTCTGCAGGGACCTGTCCAGCTGGGGCCCCTGCCCGCCCGGCGGGGCGGGCATGCGCTCCTGCGGAGTGTTTCCTCTTGCCATGGGAGGGCGCAAGGCAGGGGCCGTGATCTTCTATTCCTCCATCCCGGACTTCTTCGACAAGGAGGAGGTCAGGCTCCTCGAGCAGCTGTCCCGCGACCTCTCCTACGCCCTGGAGAACATCGAGACCGAGGCCCAGGCCGCCCGGACGGCGGCGGAGCTCGAGGTCCAGCGGGAGAGACTCGACACGGTCACGATGAACCTGGGCATCGGGCTTGCCATCATCTCCAGGGATCTGCGCGTGGTCTGGGCCAATGATGTGATGCGGCGGCTGGAAGGAGACCTCATGGACCGGCTCTGCCAGCCGGGCGACGACCGAGGTCCGGGCGAGGAGTTGGCGTGCGCGGCGGAGAAGGTCTTTGCCGGGGCCGAGCGCGTGGAGGTCGAGCGCATGGGCCTGGGCCCGGACGGCACGCCCCGCTGGACCCAGGTCATCGCCAGCCCCCTCAAGGGGCCGGGAGGCGAGGTCTCGGCCGTGCTGCAGGCGGTCGTGCCCATCACGGAGCGCAAGCTCCTCGAGGAGCAGCTGCGCCAATCCCAGAAGCTCGAGGCCGTGGGCAGGATCGCCGGAGGCATGGCGCACGACTTCAACAACATCCTTACCGCCATCATGGGTTATGCCGAGCTCATCGAGGCCGGCGCGGGCACGGAGCCCAAGCGCCGGGAGTACGCCGGGCAGATCGTGCGCTCCGCGAGCGTCGCCGCGGCCCTGACGGGGCAGCTCCTCGCCTTCAGCAGGCGGCAGGTCATGTCGCTCCGGGTCATCGACCTCAACGACGCGGTCCTGGAGGCCGGGGACATGCTCAGGCGCCTGCTCGGAGAGAAGGTGAGGCTCGTGACCAAGCTCGAGACCTCCCTGGGCCTGGTGAAGGCCGACCCGGTCCAGCTCGAGCAGATCCTCGTCAATCTCGCGGTCAACGCCCGCGACGCCATGCCCCAGGG
>JBAZSR010000246.1:0-5101 GCA_041662295.1 Elusimicrobiota bacterium
GTCCGTTTGCGGGATGATCGAGGCGGGCGCCTCCAGACAGGAAGCCTGCTCCCGGGATTCGCTTTCGGGCTTCTCCGGCGCACCGACCTCGGTCAGCCGGTCCGCCCGGCCAGGCCAGAGCCTGTGAACGGCCTCGAGCTCGGCTTGGTCCACGATGAGGTCCGCGAAGAGCTCGGCGGATCCCGAGGCATGCTGGCCGAAGGTCACCCGGTCCGCGGAGACCAGCAGCACTCCCAGATGGCCGAGGGTGATCCCTGTGGGCCCTCCGCTCTGGAAGAACGGGAGCAGTCCCAGCAGTCCCTGGAGCCTCCTGAAAACGTCCGGCGCGGCGGCGTTGAAGATGCCGGCCGCGGAGCCTGGCTCGGGAATCCCGGGCCAGGGGCTGAAGATCGCGGGCACGGCCCTGAGCAGGAAGCGGCGGGCGGAATGCTCGGGCCTCCTCCACATGGTCCCGTGGCGCTCGATGAGGCCGCAGGCCAATCGTCCCGCGAGATCGAAGCGGCGGGAGAGCTTCGCCTCGAGGTCTTGGCGTCCGGTCTGGGAACCGAAGGCCGTGACCGTGCCCCAGGCTAGGCGCAGGACCCGGCCTCCGTCCACCTCGCCTGGCGTGAGATGGAGCGAGAGCGGCTCGACCTCGATGAGGCACCCGAGAGGGCTCGTGTGCTCGCAGGAGACGGCCGGGGACCTCTTGAAGAGGAAACGCACTGCCTCAAGGCCCTCCGCGTCGAGGAAACCCGCCTCGGGAAGGACAGCGGCGAACTGGCGCTTGGTGTATTCGGCGCCGATGACGAAGCGCTCGGGCCTCAGGCTCCCAACGGACTGGAGCGACGGCGCTGCGCAGACCACCCGGCCCTCCTCGAGCCAGGCGCAAAGCTTGGCGTGGTCCGTCCACCCGGAATCGGTGCGGAACAAAAGCGCGTCCCTCAGCCAGGACCGGGCCTCGGGAAGGAGGGAGCCTCCGGCGTCCTCCACCGCGGTCTCGAGGACATCCAGGAGCACCGCCCTGATGATCACCTGCCGGGTGTCGGTCTTCCAGCAGTCGTACTCCTTGGCCAGGCGCTTGTAGAGGGACTCCGCGCACTCCGCCGCGGCGGCCACGGCGCTTGCGAGGTCCGCGTCCACCATCGCGTCGGGCGGGCCCGAGGGCTTGAGGATCGCGGCCGCGAACTTCATGCGGGGCGCCATGTCCAGGAGCCTTGGGCCCGCCTCCTCCCAGAGGTAGATCCGCGCCGTGTCCCCCTCCGGCGAAGCCGGTATGCCTACTTCGATGGAGAAGCCCTTGAAGGCGAAGGAGTCCCGGATGAGGAGGCTGTCGAAACCCATCGGCCGCAGGACCTTGACCTCGGCCTTGACGTCGACGGCCGCGTCGACCTCCACGCCGACCTTCCAGACCGTGGAGGTCACGTCCTTCCAGGCCTCCGGGAAGAGCTTCCTGAGCAGGCGCGACACGCGGCCCGAGGCGGCCCACGCGGCAGGGAAGGGATGGTCGTCCGGCCCGAGGCGCGTCGAAAACGGGACGAAGCCCATCCTCGCCCGGAGGCTCGCGAGATCCTGGAGGCTTAAGGCCTCGCCTTTGGAGCCCAGGAGGAGCGGCGCGCGCCAGAGCGCTTTGAGGAGCGGGGTCTTGGCGTCCTTGGCCGGGTCGGAGAGGTTCCTCTCGCAGGCCTCGAGGAGCCAGGCCGTGACCTCGCCCATGGACCGGAGAGCCTCCCGCTCGCCGCCTTGGTCGCTCGAGAGCCATTGGACGGCCTTGCCCATCAGGGCCAGCAGGCTCGGGCCTCCCGAGACCCGGCCGCGGTCGAGGCCCGAGAGCCAGGCGTCGGGTCCCTTCTTCTTGATGAGGGCCGCGGCCTTGGAAAGCCTCTCGGGGCTGCCTTCGAGGACCTTGAGCAGGAGCTTCTCCGACTGCTCCGCGACCGCCTCCATGACGGTCTTGAACCGGCCGCTCCTGGCCACGCCGGTCTGCGAGACGTTCAAGGCAAGGCCGTCGTCGTTGACCAGGCCCTCCACCTGGACCCTCGACAGCTGATGGGTCAGGGTTCCGACCTCCACGCCCCAGGTCGAGACGCGCAGGAAACTGGAATCCTCGAGGGAGCGCGGCACGGTCAGCCAGGCCCGGGTGCCCCCCTCCTCGAAGAACAGGCTCGTGTCCGGGTCGAGCGGCGGGACGCTGACGACCTCCGACCCGTCCACCATGACCGACATCCGGCTAGCGGCGCAGGAGCGGCGGACCATGGCCGTGACGTCGTCGAAAGAGCCCACCAGCTCGCCCCGGTGCAGCTCGAAGAGGGTCTGGACGCCCCCGTCCTGGACCGGGGAGGCCTTCTCGGCTTTGATGGACTCGACCTCCAACCGGACCCGGGCAGGACCGGAGCCCGAGGTCACGGCCAGCAGGTCCTGCTTGAGCCGCAGGGCCGTCAGGAGCGCCACGGCCAGCTCGCGGTTGCGCGCGGTCTGGGCAGTCCTTTTCTCGAACAGGACCGAGTAGGGGTCGGAGAGCTCTTCGCGTGTGAAGGGCCGGCCGTCGAAGCGCAGCTCGAAGCGGCTCCGCCCGAGGCCAGGGCCCCGGCTGGTCAGGATGCGCACCCGGGTCGCGCCCGAAGCCGCGGCGCAGCGCAGAAGCGGCAGGACGAACATCCCGGCCTCGGGCAGCTGGAAGCGCATGAGCTTGTCCAGGGCGCGCTCGCGGTCGACCTTGAAGGTCCCCGACCCGACGAGTTCGATATCCTGTTCCACCGCGTCCTCGGCGCTCATCCGCGCCCCCCGTCGAGCTTCAACGCGCCGGCCAGGAGCCTGGCCTCCGCCTTCTCCGCGAGGTTGGAGTACCTGCCTTTCTTGTCGGCCGGGACAGGCCCGTCGTTGAGGTGCAGGGCCTTGAGGCACATGAAGGCGGCCAGTCCCGGCAGATCGGCGTGGACCTTGACGAGGCTGCGCACGAACGGGTGCCCGGCGTTGAGCAGGGCGTGCCGCCGGGACCGCCAGAGCGAGAAGAGGGACGGCTCCGCACGCTCGTCCGCCCGCGAGAGCTCCCCGGGGCTCGCCTGGGTCACGAAGATGCGGTCCTCGATGCGCGAGCCCGGATAAGAGAAGTCCGCCGCGACCACGCTCCGGTACTTGGCCCCGGTGACGTTGTCAAGCCGGGCGACCGTGGCGAGCAGGGACTTCAAGCCCGCGTCGAGCCTGGACTCCGGGAGCACGGAGGGCATGAGGTAGGTCGTGTCCGCGTCTTGGACCTCGACCCCTCCGAGCCAGGAGCCGCCGAGCTCCGTCGCCCACGGTCCCGGCGCCAGGACAGGGAAGCCCTCCTCCGCCAGGGCCGAGGCCACCCTCCCCGCGGTCTTGGCCACGTAAAGCACCCCGCCCGAGGCGGAGAGCCCGCGGCCGAGGTCGCCCAGGGAGACGGCCTTGCCCGTGACCGAGGGGAAGACCGCCCAGTCGGACCTCTTCCAGCGGCTGATGCGGCCCGAGAAGAGCCTCTTGAGGAACGGCAGGCGCGCCTCCCACGCCGCGGCCAGGGCGGGATCGGGCTCGAGTCCCGAAGCGGCGCGGGCCGCGATGGCCGCGGCGAGCCGGCCGTACTCCTCCCGCAGCTTGGGCGGCAGGCCCTCGTCCACGAGCCGGGCCACGATGGCCATGGCCTTGCGGTAGTTGGCGTCCTCCAGGACGTTGTCCCGGGTGATGGTGTGCTCAAGGTAGCGCGACTTGATCTTGAAGGCCGCCCCTGGAAAGTGGGGATGGAAGCCCTCCTTGAGGGTCAGTCCCTTGTTGTAGAACCCGAAGAAGGGCTTTGGGTCCCCTGAGAACCCGAGCACGATCTCGGTCCCCTCCTCGACGTGCCGCAGGCTCGACCCGCCGGGGAGGTCGAAGGCCTCGTTGACCAGGATCGGGGAACCCCCGGACGCGGCGTCGTGGAAGTAGACCCGCGTCTCGGAATACCGGCACCAAAAGCGCACGGTCTTGAGCGAGTCCTCCACGAGGCGGGCGTAGGCGTCGGCGGTCATCTTCTTGAGGAGCTCGACCAAGATCCCGTCCCGCATCGCCGCGACCCGGTATTTGTCGTAGCGCCTGTAGCTCGGAAAATCGAGCCGCCAGGACTCGCCGGCCTTGGCCGTGTGCACCCGCACGAGATCCGGCCTGAGGCTGAAGACCGAGACGATGCCCACCCCGAACTTGCCGATCTTGGTGAGGTCGTCCTCCTTCGTGGACCGGAACAGGACGAGGAAATATTCGTCGATGATCCGCTCGTCCATGCCCTCGCCGTCGTCCTCGACCGCGATCCTGGCGGACCCCGAAGCCGCGTCGTACTCGAGCCTCACGTCCACGCGGTTGGAGCCCGCGTCGATGGAGTTCTGGACGAGCTCGCGGTAGAAGGCCAGGGGGTCTGAGAACTGGTCGACGAGGTCCTTGACCAGCCCCGGCACCGAGGCCGCAGCCGAGCGGGAGGCCCTAGACGCCATCGCCCGTCCCCGGGCCCGCGAGCGCGGCGCGCTGGGCGCTGAGGTGGAAGCGGATCTCCTCCACCCGGCCCCGGAAGCGCTCCTCCTCGGCCCGCGCCTGGGCCGAACGCTCGAAGCGGACGTGCTCGCCGATGAGCTCGAGGACGCGGCCGGCGGTCACGGTGCGGGAGAGCTCCGCGATCACCTTGGCCTTGCCCGCGAAGTCCATGGAGAAGTACTCGGGGGGCTCGGTAAAGTCCTCGATCTCGGTGAGGATGCGGCCCGCGAGGTTGTCCACGGACCGGCCCGAGAGCTTCTCCGCGAGGCACCGCTCGCCGACCACCCGCCACTCGTCCTCCGAGGCCTTCAGCCAGGCCCCCTTGCCGCGGAGCTTGATGTCGCGCAGGAGCCGGACGTAGTCCGCGCCGGTCTCCGGGCCCAGGGCGCGGATCGGGGCCTGCGCCAGGCGGCTCAAGGTGGCCTCGTCCATGTGCAGGGAGTTGGCGTCGCAGAGCAGGAACCACTTGCCGTTCTTGGGGCCGATGGTGCCGTCGAGGATGCCGAAGATCGTGCCCAGGTTGGCCTTCTCCTCCTGCCTGATGTCCGCGTCCCCCCGGGCCGCGAACGCGGTGTCGATGTCCGGCCAATAGACCCCGCTGACCCCT
>JBAZSR010000247.1:0-5097 GCA_041662295.1 Elusimicrobiota bacterium
GGTCACACGCCGCATGTGCGTTCTCGACGAGAAGGCGATTTTCTCGACGAGCCGGGGGGCATTACAAGGCGGTTGCTCTACCGCTGAGCTACGTCGGCAATACTCATATTATACAAGGATAATCCGAGAGGTGCCCTGGTTCGGCAGCGCGGCTGGTGCCCTGTATGGTGCCATCCCGACAAGATTGAATGGCAAAATGACAAGCTCACAACCCGAGAGGACACCTCTTGGGGAAGGCCATCTATGTCTTTCGACATTGGTGTCACCTATCCCTCCGAACGATCACAGTATTCACAAACCACGTATTCGAACAATTCCGCGAACCTTCGGCGGATCACCACAATTCAATCTCCCAGGAGCTTGGCTGCGCCAATATATTTCCACATATTGACAAATTCAACATCCTTGGGGACTTTGTTGAACTCCATTAGCGAGTGAGGAACGGCTCGGACAAACATCGCGATCATGTGGGCCGTCGCAATTGCAAGCATGCCGCTTTGAATCGAGACAAGAGGTCGCCGCTGATCCTCTGTTTTTGCTTGATACACCTGGAGAACACTAATATATCCGGCATGAGCATGTGAGCAAAGAAAGGAATAGAAAGTAGATGCGGTATTTTTGTCGAGGCCCATCTCTACTCCAATCTGTGTCCAGCCCATCGTTCTCCATTTTCTCCCTCCCATGAACGCCTTCTGTTCATTCCGGGATAGTGAGGCAAAGCAGAAGTTTCCCCTAAGCCGAGCCGTCAATTGCTCGATTTTCTGTCGCTCCTTTTCCAGCTGCGCCTTAAACTGGCCTATCGGACATCCAAACCTCTGTCGGGCGAGCAAATCATGAAGCATCCAGGCATCCCCACGAAATTCCCGCTCGGAGTCGGCTTTCGGCAAGTCGAAAAGATAGGCGAACACAAATGCGGCTTCCAACACGGCCCTCGTAAGAACGTTGATTCCAGCAATATCCAGACAGCATGCTTCTAGCTCCGGAATTCTCGTCTGACGAAGAAGATACAGGATGGATGTTGCGTTGTTGACGAATTTCACCAGAACCGATTCGACGAGTAGATCCCTCTCGCTTGCGGCTCTCCCGATGTTTATGTCGGTGATGCGAAAGAGGATTTGCAGCAATCTAACGCAGTCAGCTTCAGAACGAGCACTCATAAGCTTGCGGCCCAAACTGTTAGCGCCGCTCTGAACGTCCTCAGTTTCCGCCGATCCTGACGCCCCATCCCTCGCCGGTTTGACATGCCCCACCCGGCCCTCGACTGCGAGGGCAACGAAGTTTCCTGCGGCCGGCGGCCGGCCCGCTGGTACGCAGCCGCCTACTGCTTGCGACTCGCCTTTCGATGGTGTGTTCGATAACTGTCCCCAAGGATGCGGATGAGGTCGTTGTGATGCGCCAGCCGGTCGATGACGGCCGAGGCCACGGTGTTGTTGCTGAACACCCGGCCCCAGTTCTTGAACGGCTCGTTCGTGGTCAGAAGGGTCGAGCCGCGCTCGTAGCGGGCGCTGATGACCTGGAAAAACAGGTCCGAGCCGGTCTGATCGAAGGGCATGTAGCCGATCTCGTCGATGATGAGCAGCTTGGGCTGCTTGTAGACCTGCATGGCCTTGGCCAGCCGGCGATCCTTGGCCGCCTCTTGGAGGTCATTGATCATGTCGATGGCCAGGGTAAAGCGCGTGCGCACGCCCCGCATACAGGCGGTGTAGCCCAGGGCGCTGGCCAGATGGCTCTTGCCCGTGCCGGGGCCGCCATAGAAGATGAAGCCCTCGTGGCGCTCGAGGAAGTCCAAAGAATGGGCGGCCAGGACCTGCTCCTTGGGAATCTCCTTGGGCCATGAAAAGTCGAAGCTGTCGATGGTCTTGATGACGGGAAAATGCGCCTGGGCGATGCGGTTTTGGACGGACCGCTCCTTCTTGGCCGCGGCCTCGCGGCTGGCCAGCTCCTCGATGAGCCTTTTGTGGGGCCAGTTCCCCTGTGCGGCCTGGGCCAGCAGGGCCTCGTAGGATTCGGCCGCCGTGTGCAGGCCCAGGTAATGCAGCAGGGTCTTGAGGTCCGCCTTCTCGATATCGGGGGTGATCCTAGGCCTTCTTGGCATCGGGGTCCTCCGGGAAAAGGTCATCGTAGACAGCCAAATCGCGCTCGGTCCCGCTGATCTGCTCCCACTCAGGCCTGGCCGGGATGGTGAGCTGGGCCGGATCGGCCTCGCCCCGGCTGGCTCGGCTCTGCATGATGATGTTCTGGATGTAGTTGGCGCCGACCAGGCCCTGGCTCAAGGCCTGGTGGACGGCGCCCAGGACCTCGACGCGGCCGTAGAGCTCGGCCAGCTTCATAATCCGGCCCAGGTGCTGGTAGACGTTGAACTCGCCCTCCAAGAGCCCCTTCAACAGGGCTTGCAGGGCCTCACGGTCCCGCTCGGACCCCGCGGCCAGGGCCAGGAAGCGGTCCGTCAGCTTGGCCGTCCCGGCCGCTTTCTTGGCGTCCAAGAGCCCCGCGTAATGCGCCGGGTTCTCAACCAAGCGGCCGCGGTCATAGCTGCGGACATGCTTGGCAATCGGCCGCGCCTTGTCGAAGACCGCCACCTCGTGCGTCCCGGCCTTGAGGGTCAGCACCTTGGAGGCGAAGACGAACGGCACCGTGTAGAGGTTCCCGTCGAAATGGACCAGGGCCTGGCTCGTGGCCTTGACCGCACGGATGATCGACAGGTCCAAGGCCAACTCCGGCACGGGACGCAGCTTGGGCTTCTCTTCTTCGAATCGGTCCACCGGCCGACGCCGCGTGACCGAATGCGCCCGCACGTTGGCCACCTCGGCCAGCCATTGGCGCAGCTCCTCGTTGGCCTTCCCCCAGTCCGTGATCGCCCGACCGTCCAGGAAGGACGACCGCAGGTACTGGATGCCCCGCTCCACCTTGCCCTTCTCGTTGCCGTGCCCCGGCTGACAGAGCGCCGGCGCAAACAGATAGTGCCCGCTGAACTCCAGGAACCGCTCGTTGAACTTGATCTGCGCCCCAAGCCTCGTCAGGCAGACCGCCTTCAAGTTGTCGTAGAGGATCTTCCCCGTGATGCCCCCGAAGAACTGAAAGGCCCGCACGTGCGCGGCCAGGAAGTCCTCCAAGCTCTGCGACAGGGTGAACTCCGCGTACATCATCCGCGAATACGACAGCACCATCACGAACGCCGAAAGCGCCCGCGTCGCGTTGCCCACCCGGACCATCCCGCAGTTCGCCCAGTCCACCTGGGCCTCCTCGCCAGGCAGGGTCTCGAGCCGAAAGAACGCCTCAGGCGCCTTGACCCGGATCGTCGCGACGTACTCCTTGAGCCGGCTGATCCCACCCTCAAAGCCCAGCCCATGAAGCTCCCGCAGCAGCCTCACGCAGGTGATCCGGGGGAACTCGTCGAGTCGGTTGCCGATGTAGCCCTTGTACAGCTCAAGCTTCGAGGCCCGCTTCGGAACCCGCCTCTTGGGCACCCCGCTCGACTTCAAGGCCTTCCTCACCGTCTTCCTGTCCATGCGCATCCTCCGGGCCACCTCGCTGACCGTGAGCTTCTCCACCAACCTCAACCGCCGCAGCTCCGCCCAGGTCTCAGCGTTCATGGCGGACATTATCCTCCAGCAGGCCCCTCCAAGGCGATCACCCTTTGTTTTGCGGCCTGCTCATTCCAAACCAGCAGGTCCACCAGGGCGTTGTGTCGACGGGCTATCACGGTTTGTTTTGCGGCGGTTTTAGGCCGCTGGACCTTCACCGCAAGCAGCTTCTCGACGAGGATTTGGCGTCTCACGGTTTGTTTTGCGGCGCACCGGACCTTCCGGTGGGCCTTCCAACGCCTCAGATTGTCTTGCTCGACGTAATCGGGGTGGGCTCGCCGATACCGCTGCCAGTAGTCCGGATAGGCCTTGGACCAGCCTTGGATCTTCAGCCGTCGGCTGGCATCATATCCCGGATGCCGCTTCACCCAATCCTGGCGCTTGCGCTTCTGGTGCATCCGCCGACAGGCTTGGCTCCCGCAGGTCTTCTGCTTGCTCTTGCCCCGTTTGCGCGGATCGGGCCGGAAGAAACGACCACAGTAGCGGCACCTGAACGAAGCCATGTCGAGCCCCCCGTCGAGGCCCGGCATGCCGCCGGCCCCGCCCCATAGGATGCCCCCTGTCCATTTCAGGTGGTAGCTGCCAGTGGTGGGGATTTTCAGGCCGGCGCGGCGGACGGAAGTGAGGAACTACAAGTTGGCGATATCTGGGGAACTACTGAACGGCGTCAACAAAACAAGATGATACATTGGTTAATGCATTTATAAATCGGACTGGTTGCCTATCGCCAGGACGAGGGTTGATGGGGAGGAGTCATGACCGATGATAATGTGCCTCTGCCTGGATTGCCATTGCCGCCATGAGATGATTCATTCGAGGCCATCGCCAGAATGAGCCGCCGCTGCCGCGAAGGGCCGACCGCGCATGCGGTCGGCTCAATTCATCATCAGACATCGAACTCAGCGCGCGCCGGCAGAAGCGCTCGGTTGGGCGGCTATTTACAGATACGTGCCACCTCTCCGACGACGAGCTTAACTCGAACATAATAGTCGGTTACGCTTTTCATAGTGACGCCAACGGATTTTCCGTGCGCTATAGTATTCCGAAGGTCCACAACACTATCAAGCGCAGCTTTATATTCATCGACAAGGATGGGCTCAAGGCTTCGCCGCCAATCCGGATCGAAACCGCCGACAACGTCCAAGAGCAACTGGGACTTCAGGTTGGTCAACTTTCTCAGCCGCCGCTCTACGTGCGATTGAATACGACCGTCAGACTTATTCCTCACATATTCGAGAATGAGTTCGATTACTGCCTGCTCAAGGAAGCCGGACACGAGAACGCATAGATATTTTGCAAAATCCGACAACAGTTCGGATTGCGCTGCCAGCCCAGCCGCGCGCATAAAGGTCGCATCGAGCTGTTGTTGCCGACGTGCGACCTCCGCCTTGCCAGTCATTTAATATCCGCGAACGCCTCCGTGGCCAATCGAAGGCGGGCAGCAACCTTGGCTTCTTGGGAAGTGCCGGTCTCGACAGCATCTCGATATATCCTATTTCTTAACAGTGCCGCG